>NZ_VPBZ01000019.1:0-10699 GCF_013418475.1 Acinetobacter sp. YH12140 | reverse complement strand
CGCCTATGGTCGCGCGCTTGCTCTGCTCAAACGCGAAGGCCGGTGCCCGTCTGACGTTGAACACCGACAGATTAAGTACCGGAACAACGTGATTGAATGCGATCATGGCAAACTGAAACGGATAATCAACGCCACGCTGGGATTTAAATCCATGAAGACGGCTTACGCCACCATCAAAGGTATTGAGGTGATGCGTGCACTACGCAAAGGCCAGGCCTCAGCATTTTATTATGGTGATCCCCTGGGCGAAATGCGCCTGGTAAGCAGAGTTTTTGAAATGTAAGGCCTTTGAATAAGACAAAAGGCTGCCTCATCGCTAACTTTGCAACAGTGCCCCGATATTTACAAGTTAGTGAATAGCTTATTGGGATTAGCAACTAAATTTAGTTTAACTTATAAAAATCATGAAACACTGTTCGAATTTTAAGCGTGGAACATGAATAATCAATAAAAAGCCGCTCTGCTGGTGCCCTATATTTCAGAACGGCTTGCTTTAATATAATGATATTTAAAGAGAAATATCAAGCATTACGTATAACGTGTATTATGTTAATTTTAGGAAAAGTGAAAAATAATCTACAATAGAATCTACGAAAAATTGGCCATCAATTATGCCTGATTTCTCCAGTGGAAATAATTGGATTGTGAGATCCCCCACTCAAAATCATAAATTAGAAAGAATTGAAGCATTTCTTTCCAATTATGCTTATAAACCTCACCGACATGATACTTATGCTATTGGCAGGACTCTTTCCGGAGTTCAAAACTTTCATTACAAAGGTACATTGCAACATAGCTTGCCAGGCATGACTATGGTTCTACACCCGGATGAAAAGCATGATGGTGAATCAGGAACATTAGATGGCTATCGCTATAGAATGATTTACATCGAACCAGCGATGATCCAAACCATTTTAAAGGGTAAACCTTTGCCTTTTATCAGACATGGCTTAAGTAATGATATTCGCCTGTTTAGGGCAATGGATAGCTTTCTAAATAATATAAATAATTATATGGATACCCTAGAAGAGGAAGATGCTCTATTTGATTTGGCAACTACACTGTGTGAAATTTCAGATACTTCATCTAACCAAAACAAAAAATTTGACTACAAGGCAGCAGAGAGAGCGCGTGAGTGTATTTTGGCGTATCCACATGAAAACTTAAGTTTGTCAGATTTAGAGAAACATGCTGATCGTGACCGCTGGAGCCTTTCTCGTGATTTCCGATTATTATTTGGAACTAGCCCACACCGTTATATGATCATGCGTCGCTTAGAAACAGTTAAGTTCTACCTTGCTCAAGGGGAGTCTATTGTTAATGCTGCTTTAAATGCAGGCTTTTTTGATCAGAGTCATATGACCAGACATTTTATAAAAACATTTGGTTTAACTCCCACTCAATGGAAAATGATAAATATTAAAAGATAGCCGTTCGATTTGAACGGCTAATTTGTCCTACAGCAGATTTATTCCATTAAGAAAATCTTTGAACATAAAAAGCCCTGATAAAATCAAGAGTATACCCATCAGCTTATTTAGCCGATTAAACCAGATAGGATTAGCAATTTTGTTGCCTAATACTTTTCCAACCAGAGCATAGGTGAATGGTGCGCCAACAGCACCAAGTGAAATCAGTAAAGAAACTATCAAGATCATGATTCCTGTGATTTTGGCTGCAGGGTACATAATTGTCGTAACAGGTAGAATGACGAGAATGGCTTTTGGATTTAATAACTGAATAAATAAGCCATTTAAGAATGTTAGATGGCTTTCTTGCTGTTGAGTTGTTTCTACATTCGCCCTAATCATTTTTATAGCCAAGTAGAATGTATAAATTGCACCCGCTAAAGCAATATAATGAATCAATCCATGTGGAATAACAGCTTCACCTATATAGCCAAACAATACGAATAAGATCAACATGGCGAAACCAATGCCTAGGTAAAATCCTATAGTCTTTTTTAATTGACCTGTAAGGCCAGAATTTAGCCCCATAAAATTTACAGGGCCTGGGCTATACATAACGCTTAATGTATAAAGAAATATTTCCACAGAGTTCACTCAATTAGATAGCAATAAACATCAAAGAGAGAACGGTATCGAGTTATAGGCCTTAAAGATTGTACGTTTGTGCTGAACTAATTAAAAATTTCTATTTAACTTATGTTCACCTAAAGTTCACTTCATAAGTGTATAAAGAAACTATGTATTGTATTTTCAATTGCTTATATAAATATTAGTCTTGGTTTAGAATTTTAAAGTTCATGAACTATGAGAAAAAACTAAGATACGATCAAAATTGTAGAACAACAAAATTATTTATACTAATTTACAAGCCACGCTGTTTAAGCGTGTCATTAAAAAATAAATCTTTTAATCTCTCCACACAATCTCCACACAATCTCCACACAACATCAGCAATTCATAAACACTGCTATTTCAAAATAGTAGTATCTAAAACCCCCCCTCTGAAAAAGCATGTCAACACATTATCATTTAATAGGTTCAATACTTATTACAACTGTACTTTTAATCGGCTGTACACAAGCCAAAGATGCTGAACAGTCCCCAACAGAAATGCCACCAGCGGTTGTCAGTACCATCACGGTATTACCGCATTCCATGAATTTAATTGAAAATCTTCCAGGCCGTGTTGTCGCTTACCGTATTGCTGAAATTCGCCCGCAAGTAGGTGGAATTGTTGATAAAGTACTTTTTAAGCAAGGCTCTTATGTGCAAGCAGGTCAACCGCTTTTTAAATTGAATTCTGAAATATTTCAGGCAGATGTAAAAAGCAATCAAGCCACTTTAAACCGTGCACAAGCTGAGGTGACACGTTTGCAGGTGCTGTTAAAACGCTACACTGAATTAGTAAAAGTAAATGCGGTTAGTCAGCAGGAATACAACAATACCGAAGCAGATTATCAAAAAGCAAAAGCCGATGTGGCGCAAATGCAAGCCATGTTAAGCAGACAACAACTTAATCTTAAATATGCGACTGTTACAGCCCCTATCTCGGGAACGATTGGTGAAATCTTAGTGACTGAGGGTGCATTAGTTGGTCAAGGTGATACTAATGCAATGGCCGTAATACAACAGATTAATAAAGTCTATGTTGATGTAAAGCAATCAATTAGTGATTATGAAAAACTACAGGAAGCTTTACAGCAAGGTGACGTGTCAAATACCAAACATACGGTTGAAATCCTAAATAGTCAGGGTAAACCTTATAACGTTACAGGTGAAATCCTATTTTCGGATACTAAAGTTGATCCTGATACGGGTGATGTCACAATCCGTATTTTAGCCAATAATGAAAATCAAAAACTTTTGCCAGGCATGTATGTTCGAGTCAATATGAGCCGAGCTCAAGTTGAAAATGCGCTCCTAGTTCCAGAACAAGCGATTCAACATGATATTAGTGGTAAAGCCAATGTTACGATTGTTAATCAAAAAGGTTTAGCGCAAAGCAAGCCTGTTCAGCTTGGTCAACGTTATCAAAATAACTATGTGATCAAACAAGGGTTACAAGCAGGTGAGAAAGTCATTGTTGAAGGGGCTGATCGTATACAGCCTGAGCAAAAATTAAAAATTAAGCAGTGGCAACCTACAAATATTAAGGAAAATGGAGGACAGCAATAATGTCCCAATTTTTCATTAGGCGTCCTATTTTTGCATGGGTGATTGCTTTATTTATTATTCTGTTGGGTGTACTAAGCATCCCCAAGTTACCTATTGCACGATTCCCAAGTGTTGCGCCACCACAGATTAGTATTACGGCAATCTATCCAGGTGCTACGCCAAAAACATTGAATGATAGTGTTGTGACCTTGATTGAGCGGGAAATGTCAGGTGTCAAAAACTTACTTTATTACAGTTCAAGTTCAGATAGTTCTGGAACAGCAACAATCACCGCAACATTTAAACCAGGTACAGATGTAGAACTTGCACAAATTGATGTGCAAAACAAAATTAAAGCCATTGAGTCACGCTTACCTCAAACAGTGCGACAACAAGGGCTGATGGTCGATGCTGCGTCGTCTGGTTTTTTAATGATGGTGGGCTTAAGTTCACCGAATGGCAAATATAGTGAAATTGATGTCAGTGACTATATGACTCGCTATGTGATTGAAGAATTAAAGCGGGTTGACGGTGTTGGTAAAGTCCAAAATTTTGGTGCTGAAAAAGCCATGCGGATTTGGGTCGATCCAGATCGTTTGGTTTCTTATGGATTGAGTATTCAAGATGTGAATACAGCCATCCAAAACCAAAACTTGCCGATATCACCAGGTCGTATTGGTGATGTTCCTGCTTTGACGGGGCAACAAATTACTATTCCTTTAACTGCTCAAGGTCAATTAGAAACTGTAGAGCAATTCAAGAAAATTAGTTTACGTGCTCAACAAAATGGCGCCAATGTTCGACTGTCGGATGTCGCTCGTGTCGAAATCGGGGCACAGATGTATAACTTTGCGATTTTAGAAAATGGCAAAGCCTCTACAGCTGTGGCGATACAAATGAGTCCTGGTGCCAACGCTGTCAAGACTGCAGAAGGTGTTAAAGCGAAAATTGAACAGTTAGGTTCAGCACTGCCTGATGGTATGAAATTCTCTATACCTTACGACACTGCACCTTTTGTAAAAATCTCGATTGAAAAAGTAATCATGACATTGCTTGAAGCTATGGCATTAGTTTTTATTGTCATGTTTATCTTTTTACACAATGTTCGATACACCTTAATTCCGGCGATTGTTGCACCGATTGCATTGCTTGGCACATTCTCAGTCATGCTGCTTGCTGGTTTTTCGATTAATGTGCTGACCATGTTCGGTATGGTGCTTGCGATCGGGATTATTGTCGATGATGCGATTGTGGTCATTGAGAATGTTGAACGCATTATGGCGACAGAAGGCTTATCTCCAGTTGAAGCCACATCTAAAGCCATGAAGGAAATTACCAATCCGATTATTGGCATCACCTTAGTGTTAGCCGCTGTATTCTTGCCGATGGCATTGGCGTCAGGCTCAGTGGGGATTATCTATCGTCAGTTCACCATTACCATGTCGGTTTCAATTTTATTCTCAGCTTTCCTTGCACTGACATTAACCCCTGCGTTATGTGCAACGATGTTAAAACCGATTGATCAAGACCATCAGAAAAAGGGTGTTTTTGCATCGTTTGATCGCAGTTTTGAGAAGCTGAACAATCGCTATGAACGCAGTTTATTTAAAGTAATTAAACATAAAACCCTCGCAATGTTATGTTTCTTAGGCATTGTCATTGTGCTGATTTTTAGTTTTAAACACGTTCCGACTGCGTTTATGCCAGAAGAAGATCAGGGGTGGTTTATGACTTCGATTCAACTTCCTGCGGATGCAACTCAAGAACGTACCCGTAAAGTCGTTGCTGAGTTTCAAAATTATTTAGACCAAGAAACGGGGATTAAAGACAATATGGCGGTCTTAGGTTTTGGTTTTAGTGGATCTGGTCAGAATACAGCGATGTATTTTACCAATCTATTGCCATTCGAAGAGCGTACTATTACGGCACAAGAAGTCGTGAATAATGCCAATATAGCGATGGCTGAAAGTTCAGAAGGTCAAACCATGTCTGTGTTACCACCAGCAATTGATGAATTGGGTAACTCATCTGGTTTTTCACTGAGATTATTAGATCGTGGCAATATTGGCATGCCTGCTTTAAGAGAAGCACAAGATCAGCTTTTAGCATTAGCAGCACAAAGTAAAATCGTGGCGGAGGTCTATCCTGAAGGTTTGCCAGATGGCAGTTCTGTACAGCTTAAAATTGATAGAGATAAATTGCAGGCATTAGGTGTTAATTTCAGTGATGTGACCGATATTATTTCAACCTCAATGGGTTCGATGTATATCAATGATTTTCCAAATCATGACCGTATGCAGCAAGTCATTGTGCAACTTGATGCCAAATCACGCATGAGTATTGAAGATATTCTTCAGATTAAGGTGAACAGTCAAAGCGGTAAATTGGTTTCAATGTCTGAAATAATTACTCCAATTTGGCAACATTCCCCACAACAATACAATCGTTACAACGGTCGTCCATCATTGAGTATTTCTGGCAGTCCAGCAGCAGGTATATCTTCAGGACAAGCCATGACTGAGATGGAAAATTTGATTGAACAACTTCCGAAAGGTGTGGGTTATGAGTGGACTGGGATTTCTCTAGAAGAAAAACAGTCGGAATCACAAACCTTGTTTTTATTACTGTTGTCGATGTTAGTCGTTTTCCTTGTCTTGGCAGCGCTTTATGAAAGCTGGTCAATTCCATTCTCTGTGATGCTAGTTGTCCCTCTAGGGTTGATTGGCGCCTTTTTAGCAGTAATGTTACGTGGTATGCCAAATGATATTTTCTTTAAGGTCGGCATGATCACGATTATTGGTCTATCTGCAAAGAATGCTATTTTGATTGTTGAGTTTGCAAAAGCACTAAGAGAAGAAGGAATGGGTTTAGTGGAGGCAACCGTTGCAGCCGCTAAATTGCGCTTACGTCCAATCCTAATGACATCTTTGGCATTTACCTGTGGCGTTATTCCTTTAGTCATTGCCAGTGGCGCTAGTTCTGAAACTCAAAAAGCGATTGGTACAGGCGTCTTTGGCGGCATGATCAGCGCAACAATTCTAGCTGTTATTTTTGTACCGATTTTCTTTATTGTCGTCTTGAGCATGGTTGAGAAATTCTCGAAACGTAAAGCGGCACATTAAGCATCAAAACTGAGAATAAAAGCTGTGGGTTAACGAGTTTAGCCCACAACAAATCTTTCATTTACATCTTTATTTCAGAATTGATTTAATAAACCATCAATATAGGTTTAATCATGAAAGCTACCAATCTTGATCCGAAACGCTGGTGGATATTGCTCGCTGTCGTGCTTGCATTTCTGCCGATTGTGATTGATATGACTGTACTGCATGTTGCGGTTCCCTCATTAACCCAATCGCTGAGTGCCACAAGTAACCAAGTCTTATGGATTATTGATATTTATCCATTACTTATGGCTGGACTTTTAGTTCCGATGGGAACTTTGGCTGATCGTGTCGGCAATCGTAAGATTCTGCTGATTGGCTTGGTTATATTTGGAATTGCCTCAGTCCTTGCGGCATTTTCCCAAACGGCTTCTATGCTGATTGCCGCACGTGCTTTATTAGCATTAGGCGGTGCCATGATTATGCCCTGTGTATTGGGTATTATTCGCAGAACCTTCGAAGACAGTCGCGAACGTGCCATTGCGCTGGGTATTTGGGGCACAATCGGATCAGCCGGTGCCGCCATTGGACCGCTCATTGGTGGGGGATTGTTAGAATATTTCTGGTGGGGTTCAGTTTTCCTGATTAACGTCCCAATCATGCTGGTTGTCGCACCAATGTGCTATTTCTTATTGTCCCGAAAAGAAGCTATAACCCCTGGACATTGGGCATTTGGTCAAGCGCTATTGCTGATTGTCGGTTTGATTTCGTTTGTATATGCACTAAAAGCAGGCTTAGGCGGTAAACAGTCGTTGTTGATTGTCTTGCCTTTGGTCGTTTTATCTATCGGCTTATTAACCATATTTGTACGCAAACAGCTGAATTCTCCTCAGCCGATGCTAGATCTTTCGCTATTTTCACGTCCTGCTATTTTAGCCGGCATTATTATGGCAATGGTTGCTGCAGGCGCTTTGGCAGGGGTTGAGTTAACTTTGGCAATGGAGCTGCAATATGTCATTCGTTTAACACCGCTGCAAGCCGGTCTTTTTATGGTTCCGATTATGGTTGCGGCCGCTATTGGCGGGCCTATTGCTGGTTTTTTATCCAATAAATTTGGACTCCGTCTGGTTGCGACCATGTCATTAATATTGGCAGCAATTGCGTTGGTCAGTTTGAGTTATTCAGATTTTCATCATCCGGGAATCATCGTTCCCTTTATTTTAGCTTCGATTGGATTAACACTGAGTATTGGTTTAACAGCTTCATCCATTGCGATCATGGGCTCAGTACCTGCAGAAAAGGGCGGTGCGGCAGGTTCACTTGAAAGTACAGGTTATGAACTGGGTACAGGACTAGGTATTACTTTATTTGGTGTTTTCATGGCCTATATATTTGGCAGTCATCTTCAAGTGCCGTCAGATTTAACTGCTGTTTTAGCAGAAAAAGCCAGACTTTCGATTGGTGATACCTATTTAGTGGCGAGCCAGTTACCCGTTGAACAAGGTACAGCATTGATTAACGCAGGTAAAATTGCCTTCAGTTCAGCTCATGTTAATTTATTATTAACAGCAGGGATTATCATCGGGATACTCTCCATTGTGGTATTTTTTATGCTAGCTAAATATCGAGATGAGAATTCATTGTGATGAAATTTATTTGAGGATCATCAAACAGAATGGTTAAGTTCAGACATCAATTTATCTTAAATTTATGGTTTAAATTAAGCCGTATTAATCTGAACTTAACACATTATAAATGAGTTGATGTCTTACGATTTAGTTGAATAGTAAAACAGCTGCCACCTAAGTTTTTGGATTTAGAATAATAAATATGACCTTGGTGTGCTTCAATAATTGCATCAATCACTGCCAAGCCTAATCCAGTACCGCCATCTAGACATGATCTAGAGTCTTCCAGTCGATAGAAGGGTTTGAACAGGTGTTTAAGATGCGATTCATCAATACCAGGACCTTCATCTTCAAACGTCAATACCCAATGTTCTGCTGTGGTTACAGATGTAATATTTATTTTTCCAGCATTCGAATATCTTAGAAAGTTAGAGAACAATGCAATAAAGACCTGTTCCATCCTTCTTATATCAACGCAAACCAATTTATCCGTCAAATTTAAAACAATAGTTAAACCTTTAACATGAAACCGTTCATTAAACATCTGCAGACATTTTTCAATACTATTTTTTAAATTGGTCTTTTCTAGTTCTAATCGTAATTGTTTATTTTCAATAAGTGTCAGTGTCCGTAAATCTTCCACAAGGTAAGATAAGCCTTCGACTTGGTTCAATAAGCTTAGGTGTAAAGCTTTATCGGCAATAAATATACCATCGACAATACCTTGCAAGCGACCTTGTAATATTGTCACAGGTGTTCGTAATTCATGTGCAATTGCAGCATTCCAAACAGTTGAATTCTTAACTGATACTTCAAGTTGGTTTGCCATTTCATTGAAGTTCTCAATAAGAGACTTGATTTCATGTGGAATATCATGATGTGGCTGTTTAATTCTGAGTGCTAAATTGCCTTGTTGAATTTGTTGAATAACATCTGCTAAATCACTAATTGGCTGTGTATAGCGTTTTCCATATTTAAAGGCGAGGATAGTAGAAAGAAAAAAGCCTGTTAATAGCACTAAAAACAGCCAGATAAAGTCAACGGAGGTAACTGAAAATTCATTTGAATTAATAACTTGTGTATTTAGAAAACCTATTTTTATCGCCCAGCTATAAACAAAATAGCCAATCATGAAAGATAACAGCGTAATGCCTAAATTGAATAGGCTCATCATGATAATAAACTGGAAGTTAATTCCAACAGAATTTTTAAAAAAGTTAAATTTCATGATTTTGATCTAAGCGATACCCCACGCCACGGACATTGATTAATAAGCCATTTACATCATTTTCTTCAAGTTTTTTGCGTAATTTGCTGATATGGCTATCTACAGTGCGATCTAAAGCATCACTTTCAGGCATACAGTTTTGGATCAATTCATTACGTGTAAAGACTTTATTCGGTGTTTTTGCCATCAAAAACAGTATCTTATACTCAGTTAACGTAAGGTTGAGCAACTGATTTCTTTGACCATTTGAAATGTAAACTTGATGATGATCTGGATTAATTTCAATATTTCTATAACGAATAATATTAGTTATTTCCATATTTTGGCTTGTACTTCGTCTAAGTACGGCTTGTATTCGTGCAATCACTTCGTTTGGGTTAAATGGCTTAATAATAAAGTCATCAGCACCCATTTTTAGCCCCATGATCTTATTCACTTGATCATCTAAGGCAGTCAGCATAATGACAGGTAAATGACTTGTTTGACGGATGATTTGTAGAATTTCCCAGCCATTTAGTTTGGGTAATTTAATATCAAGGAGAATCAGGTCGATAGAGTTGGCTTTTAGGCACTCTAAAGCTTGTTGTCCATCCAATGCACGGATGACCTGCATGTTTTCATTTTTTATGTATTTTTCAAGAATGTCACCAATATCATAATCATCTTCTACAACGAGAATGACGCTGTTTTCGAAGCTGTGCTGTAGATTTGGATACATATATTTTATCTTAGATGAAGTAGCTATGCATTTTAACATTTAATTGTGTAATGGAGATGATTAGACGAGCAGTCATTTATATTTGTAATTGAGGGGTGACATATAATAAAATTCGTTGCATATCAGTATTAATGAACAAAATGTCAATTATCATTCATTTAACATAATGGCTGTTATACGAAACGAGAGTGTTAGAACCCATTTAAAGTGTCTATATTCTCACCAATAAAAATGTCCGGTTTCTCCGAGGTAAAATATGACTTTTGAACAAAAATAAGCCATTGTTTATTCTTTTTATTTCCAACAAAATTCCAGAACTCATCTACTTCGAGAGATTCATAATGACTTTGCTGAGGCTGAATTTCATAGGTTGATTCAGTTAAAGTACGTAAAACTTT
>NZ_VPBZ01000018.1:0-11460 GCF_013418475.1 Acinetobacter sp. YH12140 | reverse complement strand
AGACAAGAAATTCGTCAAATATTAGAAGAAGAATATACTAAACAAGGAAAGAGTTATTGGGATAGTCATCATGAGATCTATTTAGAAACAGAGATTATATTAAAAAGAGAAAAATGGCAGAAGGGAATTCTCCCACGAGAGTTTGAACATAATATTGTATTTATCTATGCACGTGCTTTTCTTTATGCATTAGATGCCTTTGATAAATTTCTAGGAGTATTAAGCAGAGAAGAGAATGTACCTGAAGTTATTTCAGAACTACATAAAAAAATATCTGATATTTTCCCAGATCTAAGAGGTGTGCGTAACACAGCTCAACATCTAGAAGATCGTTCTAGAGGATTAGGGTCAGGAAAACCCCCTAAGCCATTAGATTTAAAGCCAATTGATAATAATTTTATAAGTGCTCCTGGTGGTGTATTAGTACTTAATAGCTTAAATGGTTCTAAATATGGTTCAACTATGGCTGATGGGCATTATGGCGAAGTTGATGTTTCTCCAGAATCAATGAGTCATCTACAGGAAATACTCAATAATATTTTAGGATCATTTAAGTGGCATGGTTCCAAACAGCATAAACCTAGTGTTTGATTAGATTTCCTAAAATGAACATAATCCACGTTATATTAATTCTTAAAATTGATACTAAAATACTGATTTTGTTTTTAAATAAAAAAGCCCGACATCCTGTCGGGCTTTTTCGTATTGGTTCTCTTGGCATAACTCCTGTCGTGCCGCCGATCCTTGTGCGATTATTTATTTTTATTCTGCGGAACATCCTGTTCTCTTATGACTTCATGATATTGAATACAAGGGGTTGTGAATATCCGCAAAACCCCTAAATTCATGTGCGCTCAGGCGTACAAAATTGGTGAATTTTTATCCCGAGAGTTGTCCGCAGAAATTGGGGATAATTTAAGCAAGCGCTGGCTTGATAACGCAGAGAAAAATGACAAATTGATTAAATATTGATCAATTTTATTGGCAATAAGTATCAAAATTGCTCAAAAAGAAACCGACTTGTTTCCAAGTCGGTTTTTTGTTGTTTTTCAGGGGGGTGAAAAATTTTTAACTATATGAAAAACAAGGATATTTTAAAAAGCATTTCGTATAACCTCTATTATGTTAAATAATTAAGGATAAAAGCTTTATTACTAAATAGAACAGTTGCTTAAAGCAGTATAGAGTTAAGTTTGCATTTTAATATCAAGTTGTCTTTCAGCACCGATAATCACCATACGAATCCCATTTTCAAAAATGTCATCCGCATTCATATTTTGTAAGGTATTCACTCCTTGGAGCATGAGTGGATATATAGTTGGATCGGCTTCGAATGGTGGGTCTGATCTTATTTCTTCTTGCTGCTCCTCAAGGACCCACCCAACAATAAACCTTCCTAATGTCATAAGTAATGCAACTGCTTCAACAGGAGAAAACCCAGCATGAGATAACAGCGCAACTTGGGCCTCAATCGTGTTGAAATGTCCTTGACTGGGGCTAGTTCTTGCATGTAGACGAGCACCATCACGGTAAGCTAGTAGTGCTCGACGAAAGCTTACAGAATTAGCGAGCAACCAATCTTGCCATGTCATCCCATCGATGGGTAAAGAAACTAAATGGTGTTCATTTATAATGGTTTCCGCCATTGCTTCCATTAACAAGGATTTATTCTTGAAATGCCAATATAGAGTTGGAGATTTAATACCCAATCGTTGAGCTAGCTTGCGTGTGGTTATTGAATCTATGCCTTCTTCATTCAACATATCCAATGCGGTACGCAGGACTATTTCACGTGTCAGACGTTGAGGTGCAATATCTTTTTTACTCATAAATCTATCACTGATAGGGAGTGTGTGAGAGAATATTAATTCTATCATTGCTAGAGAAGGCATTTGTGAAGAAATCATTGAGCGTGATTTTAATCACTATATTTCTGGATGCTGTTGGGATTGGTTTAATTATGCCGATCTTGCCTGAATTATTACGGTCATTGGCTGGAGCTGAAGCAGGCGGTGTTCACTATGGTGCTTTATTAGCTGTGTATGCTCTGATGCAGTTCATTTTTGCACCTATCCTTGGAGCGTTGAGTGACCGATTTGGACGTCGACCTGTATTAATTATTTCAATTGCTGGTGCAACGGCTGATTATCTCCTAATGGCTGCTGCTCCTTCTCTATTGTGGCTATATATTGGTCGTATTTTTGCGGGAATTACAGGTGCCAACATGGCTGTTGCAACAGCTTATGTTTCAGATATTACTCCAGCCCATGAGCGTGCAAAAAGGTTTGGTCTCCTTGGAGCTGTCTTTGGTATTGGGTTTATAGCGGGTCCGGTAATAGGTGGAGTTTTGGGTGAATGGAACTTACATGCACCGTTCTTTGCTGCTGCTTTTATGAATGGGATTAATTTAATAATGACAGCAGTCTTATTAAAAGAATCAAAACACAGCAATAAAATGACTGAGAAGGTTCAGGAGCAATCAATATTAAAGAAATTATCCTATTTGATCACTCAACCTAATATGGCTCCATTGCTTGGTATCTTTTTAATTATCACATTGGTTTCACAAGTCCCCGCAACTTTATGGGTTATCTATGGGCAGGATCGTTATGGCTGGAGTATATTTATTGCAGGTGTTTCCCTTGCTAGTTATGGAATATGCCATTCTATTGCACAGGCTTTTGCTATCGCCCCTATGGTAAAGAGGTTTGGAGAGAAAAATACGTTGTTATGTGGAATAGCTTGCGATGCAATTGGTTTACTTCTTTTATCTATTGCTGTTGAAGAATGGGTGCCTTTTGCGTTGTTACCATTGTTTGCCCTTGGTGGAGTAGCCGCTCCTGCTTTGCAAGCAATGATGTCCAGAGGTATTAGTGATGAAAGACAAGGTGAATTACAAGGGCTATTAAGCAGTTTTAATAGTCTGGGGGCTATAATTGGTCCTGTATTAGTTACTAGCCTCTATTTTATGACTCAGGCATCAGCTCCTGGAATGGTATGGGCATTAGCTGCAATACTTTATGTAATCACCCTACCCTTATTGCTTAAGTATCGCCTGAATAAATATTCTGGAGTTCCATAAAATATTTAATTTATTGGTTTAAAAACTAATGGATTCTATAGTTTATCTAAAATTAACATAATACACCTTATACGAAATGCTATTTTTTATTTCATATAAATCAATGCTGTAGTTTCTAGTTGATAGCCCGAACATCTATGTTCGGGCTTTTTTTGTGATTTTTCACGTTCCACGCCTATTCTTTGATCAATGTTCCACAACTTTGTTCATATCAGTTAAACAATCGTGGTTAATCATAGGGTCTAAAAAAACGGCTCCAAAAGCCTCTTTTCTCCGGCTCCGGTTCAACGTGCTCCGGCACGGGAATCCGCTTATTTTCTGTCTGATCTGGAGTAGTCAATCCGTCATGTTTAGCTTCTGCTGTGTCCGGTTCGGAGGCTGTTTTGGCCATGCTTGATTGCACTGGTTCTTGATCGGTAAACGTAGTCATATTAGGTTTTGGGGCTTCTAATAGGCGTTGCATCGTTTCAATTTGGTTTTGATAGAAAGATTCCCGATCTTTGGCATCATCAAGCTGATTTTTTAGCATGTCTATTTGTTGTCTAAGCAGTAAAACTTCTGCCGAATTTGGACTGTCTATTTTTACAGGTTCTTTTACATCCTGTTTTTTGACGGGTTCCCCAAAAACACGGATTGCTTCCGCTAGATCAATCTTATTCTCAGAATTTTTACTTAAAATTCCTTTCTTTATGTTGTTGTAAATCGTTTGTCTATTGATGTTGTAGAGCTTGGAAAGTTCAAGAACTGTAAGGGTTTTCATGCTGTAAACCTATGCCTAAACTTGTCAAAATTGATTGTCTATTAGACTGTCTAATAGACAAATGATCAAGTCTATAATTTAGGCAGCTTTAAACCCGACTTTTTCAAGGAAAGGAATAAATTCCTTTACTTTTTCTGAATCTTTGAGCATCTCAGCAAGCCTTACAGCAAATTCAGGATAGCTTTCAGTTCCTTGAGAATAGTTGCTACTTACTTCTGGGAGTTCTGATAGTTTGTTAGCAAACAAGTGACGTTGTGCATCAGTTAATTTAGGGAAATCAACCTTTGTATTTTGTGTTTTAGTTTTTTTCTGGGTTAGTTTAAAAGAAAATCCTGAAATGATTCGACCTGTTTTATGTTGTTCGTATTTAGCAGTTATATCTGTTAGCTCATTAACTTGTTTAATAGCAAAATCTAGAACATAACTTTTGAAGTTACTCATAGTCTTATACTGATTAACTTCAACGCCTAGTTGCTGTCTAAATGTTTGTAAATCAAAAACAGGAGTCTTTCCTGCGGATCTCCATTGAATTAACAATTCATACAAACGAATTGCATAAGTACTGGTTAATTTAGCGACTTGCTGTAATTCATACTTAGTAAAGTTTTCTTCTAAGCGAGTAATAAGAGGAACTATGTCTTGAGTGAAGCGTAAAAAAACAATCCCTGAATTTGGTTCATAACCAATTTTATCTACCCAACGACAGTGAAAACTGCGGTCTTTCCCCGTTTTAGGGCTAATGTCATGATAAGTGACATAACGGTCAAATAAGCTTTTAGATGCATCTCTCAGAACTTTATAAGCAGTATGTTTTTCAACATTAAAAGTATTTATATAACTACTTGCATGAACTTCAAGGAGGCTATTTTCTGTAATCCCATGTCCAGTTTCTCTGGCTTCTGCTATCGCAAGTAAAATTAAGCGTTGTTCTACCGTATCAAGTGTATAACTTGCTTGAACTAAAGCATTGTCTTTAACAATTAATTTTGACATTTCTCTATTTATTATCTTAACAACTAGGTCGTAAGATAGACTATTCAAATTGTTTTGGCAATTCTCTTTTTACTAGGTCGATAAACCTAGTTTTAATACCCTTTAAGACTAATATAATTTCACCACCTTTAAAGGCTTTTAGGCTAATAAACCTTAGCTTAGTGATTGTTTTAAGAGCAAACTTAATATTAAAGAAGTAAAAGGTCGACAAACCTAGTTTTAAGGTCGACAAACCTAGTTTTAAGGGTCGACAAACCTAGTTTTAAGGGTCGACAAACCTAGTTTTAAGGGTCGACAAACCTAGTTTAATAGAACCTGTAAAGCTTTTAAATAAATGCTTTCAGGATATCTAAAAGCATTTAAAAACATTAAAAATAATTAAAAGCCCAGGGAGTGAAAAAATTGCCCTATGTTTTCGCTACGCTCAAACTCTATTGAATCTCGCTTTCACTCGATTCGTTGGGGCAATTTTTTAGTTAATTCTTTCTTGAATTCTAAAAATCAAAAGCAAGAATGAATTCGCTTCGCTCATAAAGCTTTTTTACTCGCTTTCGCTCGATCTAGAATCTGATTTTTACATGTGATTTACGCTTTATTAGGCTCTACGGCCTAAAAAGCTGTTTTTCAGAAAGTCGAAGCGCGAATTTTAGTGGTTCGCTCGTAGACACTCGCTCTATAGATACCTTTTAGGTATTTAATTTGAGTTTTAAGGACATTTCTTAATTTATAAATTAAGGATTCATTTAGGGGTGAAGCGTAAAAGGGCTTATTTCGCATTTTTAGCCCTGATTACATTTTTTATGTAGGATTTTATAGGATTGAGCCCAAAACAGGCTGTAATCGCATTTTATGGCTTTTTACGGTGCTTTTGGATGAGTACCTTGTGAAGTTTTTGTCCATTGATGTTATAGGTTGGCAAATCTTCAATCATACGCTGGAATAATTTTGTTTCTTCCTTGAGGTCTTCGGTGTTGTTTTGGATCTCTTTATAGATTGTGGTTTCTTTAATGGCTCTTTCCCAAATAATGCTCTGTAGGAGGGCATCTCTGAGTAGGGGAATATCGCTGTGTTGGATCTGAAGATCCAGGTCTTTATAAAGCGATTGAACTACACCTCCTATCGCGTATTTGAGTTGGTTTTCTGCATTGCGTTTTTTC
Organism: Acinetobacter sp. YH12140; assembly: GCF_013418475.1. Classification (NCBI taxonomy): domain Bacteria; kingdom Pseudomonadati; phylum Pseudomonadota; class Gammaproteobacteria; order Moraxellales; family Moraxellaceae; genus Acinetobacter; species Acinetobacter sp. YH12140. Next base: position 5,468 of record NZ_VPBZ01000018.1, on the reverse strand, counting down.
TGGGCTTCTGTCAGTTCCTTGTGACTTTTCTGCAAAATTTCACGTTTGTGTTCATTCTCCAGCCGGATTCGATTGTCTAGGGCGGCTTTTTCAATTTTCTGATAAGACTCTAGGGCGCGATCTAGGCGGAAAAAATTATCCTGATCCATTGTTTGATTGAGTAAGGTCAGAATTTCAATTTCGTTGGCCAAGAGAGGCTGTTGGTTTTTGTCCTTCAGTTTGATTTGTTCAATGAGTGCCTGTCTTGTTAGAAACTGGTTTTTCTCTCGGTCGACTGTTTTGAACAGGCTGAGTTGTTTGTCATTGAATCTGCCATTGGATTGCTGAAGTAGGGTCAAAGCCTGTTGTTGTTTTTTCTTGAGGAAGGGAAGTTTCTCCAGAAATTGCTGCAATGTCGTGAGGTCATTTGAGGTGAGTATTTTCGTAGGTCTTCCACGGGCCGCCATCGCATTCTCCAGCATAAAATGGGTGAGGTTTTTGTGTTTTCAGTTTAGCATAGGCCGGCACGGGAAGAATTAAATAAAATGTGGGAACATTTTATTTAATTCTTAAGCTCGTTTCCGTGTTTTTAATTCGATATAATTACTACGCAATTATATCGAATTAAAAACACTTCTCCTCGTGCTCCGCAGGCTCTGCGAGGCTCCGTGAATTTGAAGGTGGGATTATGTTCTATTGCAACCTGGAACACACAAGCAAAAAGGCCGTGAAAACCCGATCGGGGAAAGTAAAAAATGCTGCCACGGCCAAGAACCGGTTTCACTACATTACCCGGACTTCGCACTTTAAAAATTATAAAGAAAGTGCCTCAGAACAGATCGAGTTTGTGAGATCCGGCAATCTGCCAAATTTTGCTGAAGGAAAGCCAGCTGAGTTTTGGGACGCTGCAGATATTTATGAACGTAGTAATGGCCGTACCTGTTCCAGTTTGGTGGTGGCCTTGCCCAAAGAGTTGAATCAGGCACAGCGGATTGAATTGGCCGAGGCGTTTATTGCTGAGTTCGCAGACCGCTATAGCTATCCCTTTACCTGTGCCATTCATAATCATGTTGGATCGTTGGGTGGGCAAGAGCAACCGCATTTGCATTTTATGTATAGTGAACGACATGTTGATGGCATTGACCGGACCGCAGAACAGTTTTTTAAGCGTTATAACCCAAAGGATCCACAGAAAGGTGGGGCGCAGAAGCTGACAGCTGATGTGTTAGGTATGGGAAAGGCGCAGTTACAGCTGTATCGGCAGAAGACTGAAGAGCTGATTAATGACAGTCTCATGCGTTATGCCCCGACCAAGATGGTGGAAATCAAGGGAATTCAGGTGGAAGTTCCTAGCTTGGTCAGCTGTTTATCCAACAAGGAGTACAACAAGAAGCATGGCACACAGCTGAAGGATGTTCCTGTGATGAATAAGGCGGTCCGTTTTGCGCGTGAGAAAGAGCCGGAATTAGTGGCAGAACGGGAAAGAATGACTGCTGAAATTAACCGGTTACGTGCTGAAAATCATTATGAGTTGTATCGTCCATTTTACGAGGCTGAATTAAAAAATCGTCAAGAGATTGAAGAATTGAGCACGCAAGCTGAAACACCACGGACACGCCAGCGTTGGTATGCTCAAGAAAAATTATTGTTTTTACAACAAAAAATGCAGCAAACCTTATTGCAAGATCATCAAACGACCGAACCTTTTAGGTTGATTCAGCATGATTTACAGGCTTATATCGATCTTTTGAATACCGAATTCTTCGATCGACTTGAGAAATTTGAATACTTAAGTGATCTGGGCCAACGGTTAAAGAATTCAGTTATTCAGATAGCCTCTATTGATGAAGAATTGGCATTCATGCAGCGGCAGGTCATCGAACGTGTGCCTTTGCAAATGAGAGACAAGGCAGTAACTCCTGACAAAATAAGGAATCATGATCAGGATAATGATTTTAGTTCTGGTTTTTAGGCAGATTGTTTAAGGCGCGCCATTGCATCAGCAGAACAGCCTCTTCATCTTCCAGTGTAGTTTCTCCAGACTGGATCCGTTCAAAGCGTTCCCAGGATCTTTTTTTATGGGCCCTTTTTTCTTTGGGACTCATGCCGAAGGTCGTAATCGATTGAGCTGTTGCCCAATCCTTGCGATCCATTTTTTTGAGATGCTCACTTGTACTGAATTTTTTCATGGAAATACTTCTGATAGGGACTTAACCGAATTATTTGATCTTTAATTCCTTAACGTGACAGAACCTGATATTGCAACTGCCAAGCTGAATGCAGAACTTTCTCTTGTATTGTAAAAGATAATTCGACTTCTAGATTTTTTTAGCTTCGATAAAAACAAGATAATAATTATAAATCAATAATTTAGACGATTAGTAATGAATTTTAGATTTTTGAGAAAAAAGCAAGATAATAATTATAAATCAATACTTTAGATGATTAGTGATGAATTTTAGATTCTATTTTTTTTAGCGTCTAGCCTAAAATTCATTACTATCCCATTTTATTTATTAAGCATCACTATAATTAGTCAAAAAATGAAAAAAACTTCATTAATAATCCAGATTTACCAGAAATTATATATGTAAGAATAAGGAGTACTATTATTGTGAATATCAAAATATCACCCTCGGGATGATTGAGACCAAATTTAATTAAGTTTGTGTCGAGAAAGCGGTCCAAGATCCAAGATAAAATCATCAAATTTACTGTCAAAGCTGTTGCTACCAATTTAGCTGAAGACTCTTCTATTTGTTCAATAAAACTCATTTTTACATGCCTATGTTATAGCTACTCTCAATAATATTGATACAGATCTTCACAACGGTTTGCAAACTTCACATAAGAGATTTTATGTTAAATAGCCATTTTGAAATTTTTGGCTCCCCCTAAGTACCCCACGAGCACGTACGAGTACAGGACAACGGAGGACCACGTTGAGAACAGCGAGCACAGAGTTTTTAGTTTAAGTTATTGAATATTAATAATTAATTTTAAATTAAATTACACTTAAAAAAATGAAATGTAATATTTATTACATTTCATTTTTTTTTGAGCTATTTTAAATAAATTTCAAATTAAATAAAAAAATACTTAATTTATTGATTTATAAGGATAAATTTAATAATTTAACTGTATTGAGATTTTGGACATTAATGATGAATGAAAAGCAAACAGCGACTAGGCTAAAAAAAGTAGCTAAGCAAAATCTGGATTGGCGTCAAAAGTTTTGGCCTGAAATAAAAGATGAAGACTTATGGTTGAGAAAATCGAAAGTTGGATTCATTACGGTACCAAGAGGTTTGCCCCAAATCATGGCTTTTATTGACGCTTTAACGAAAAATACTCCAGCTTCTAAGGCTTATTTTGCTCTCTGGTGTAGGAGTTTTGATGAAATGGTTATACGTATTCAGAACCCTATGATTTTAGCATCTGAATCGGGATTTTCAGGGCCAAGACAATTAACTACATGGAATACAAGGATGGAATTACTGGAAAAGTTTGGATTCATCAAAACAGCTAAAGGTCCAACTGGTCCGTATGAGTTTGTAATATTACTGAATCCATATGTGGTCATTAAGAGTTATATGAATGATCCTGCCAATACGATTAATGAAAATTTGAAACAGTTATTTTTAGCTTTAGAAATAAGAGCATCTGAAATTGGTGCAGATGACCTTTTAGAATAGGAAACATGTATGAACACAAATCCTAAAACATGGTTATCTCTGGATAAACAATTAGAACTTTTAGCGTCAAGAAATGTAACTATTTCTGATAGTAATAAGGCGAAAGAATGTCTAGAGCGTATAGGGTATTATCGTTTAAGCGGCTATTTATATCCCTTTAAAAAAGATAGTTATTTGTGCTGTAAGTTTCCACCGAAAAACTTAAAATCTACATCTAATTTCCCTGGGGGAATTATAAAAATTGATGATTATCAAAATGTTAATTTTGAAACAATTATTGATTTATATATCTTTGATAAGAAATTGAGATTATTAATCTTAGATGCTATTGAAAGAATAGAAATAGCTTTGCGATCACAAATTGCTCATCTATTGGGTGAATATGGTCCATATTCTTATTTGGAATCCCAATATTTCTATAAGGATTTTACAAGTTCTTCAAATAGTGGTGCTTTTTTATCGAATCATCATTTATGGCTTACTAAAAATGCATCTTTAATTAAAAGGTCGAAAGAAGATTTTATAAAACATCATAAAGATAATGGGTTAATACCTATACCTATCTGGGTAATTTGTGAGGTTTGGGATTTTGGGGCACTGGCTACTTTATATGAAGGGATGTTAAAGGATGACCAAGATAAAATTTCATGTAAATATGGTATTCAAAATGGTCGTATTTTTTATAAATGGCTTCAAGTGCTAGGTGAGATAAGAAATGTTTGTGCCCATCATTCTCGATTATGGAATAGAAATATTCTGAATGTCCCAACATATCCCCCTGCATCAGCCTATGCTTGGTTATCAAAATTGGATACTGAGATAAGCAACGAGAAGATAAACAACGGGATAAGCAAGACGAAACTATTTTCAATTTTATGTATTTGCTCTTTCCTAGTGAAGGCGATTAACCCCAATAGTGAATGGGTAGAGAGACTTATTGAGCTATTAAAAACCTTACCTGATATGTCTGATCAAGGATTAGGATTGAATAGTATGGGATTGGATCAAACAGTTCTAGAAGAAGACTGGGAAGGTATTTTAAGGAATATCAGAAATTAAAAACCCCTGAGCGATTCCGAAGAATGACAGGGGTCGTAATGGCCCCATTATTGAACCATCAAAAAAAAAAATCAATAATAATTTAGATAAAATAATGAAAAAAATAATAAAATTTTATATAATTCAATGGTGAAGACCCTCATTAATCCATGATGAACGTTGCATATATAACGAGAGTTATGGGTGTCAGTTCCCCCAATTGACGTAAATAAGAGGGTTGTACCATGGGACCGAAAGTTGTTCGTGTACAAACTTATCTTCGCTTTAGGTATGGTGTTTGGGAGTCTGTGTGCACCCATTACCGTTCATTACCTAATCGATAGTTAAGTGAGAGGGTCTTCATACAAATTTAATTAAAATTTCAATTTATTAAAAATTATCAATAATTTAAAAAAGATGGTGCGAGTTTGTTTATATTCGAAATTATAATTCCAGGTACATGGCTTGATTATGATGATAGAGAATGGACTTGGAAAATTGAAAGGCAACTCGATTCATTACAATCTCAATTTTTTGAAGCAAATTTAGCTTTAAATCTATTCCTATCAGCCCAATCATCTCGAGCATCTTCATCTTCAAAAGATGTATGGGATGCTGATTCGAAAAGAAGACAAGAAATTCGTCAAATATTAGAAGAAGAATATACTAAACAAGGAAAGAGTTATTGGGATAGTCATCATGAGATCTATTTAGAAACAGAGATTATATTAAAAAGAGAAAAATGGCAGAAGGGAA
>NZ_VPBZ01000017.1:0-21019 GCF_013418475.1 Acinetobacter sp. YH12140 | reverse complement strand
ACGCCACTTAAATAAGTTAAGGCGCTAAAGCGATAAAAGCTACATGATGGCCAGTACTGAGCACTGGCGATCTAAGTCAATGCTGCAGTTCTCATCATCATTGGAATAAGTGGACAAATTCCTGACACGGAATACTATAACTGAGGTCACTTAAATGGGATGCATAAGTTATGTAAGTTACGCCACTTAAATAAGTTGAGGTGCTAAAGCGATAAAAGTGGCACTGTTGGAAATATAGATTTAAGTCGATGATTTTTCCTTTAAAAAAAGTACTTAAAGACGGCTTTGTTGCACAAAGCTGTTTGTAAGGTCTGATTCAGCAATATAATTTCCGAATGAAGAAGCCAGCAACTAAAATCTACCGTACAACGAATTGGTCCGCATATAAACTCAGTGCGAGAAACTTTCAGAGCCAAGTGAATGAGATTCATGCTCGTGTGACAGTATTAAATAAATTTACGGATTTAGGCAGACCTCACACCCAAGTTGTCACTTAAGTTTGAGAAGCTTAGGGGAGTTCTACTTTTAAAATCTTTGTGCAACAAAGCCACAGTAAATGTCAACAGACCCTAATTAGTCATAATAATATTTTCATAAATTTGTCATGTAAATTGAATATTTAAAGCGTATTTTTCGACCATCCTAAGATGAGGCGATGCAATGCTTTGGCATAAGAAAAAATTTAATAAAAAATCAATAAGTTTGGCATGCTGTAGTTTGGGCACAGTTATTTTGACGGGCTGCCAAAGTCCTGCTTTAGTTCAATCATCTTCTGCTTCAGTACAACCACTAAAACAGCCCCACCGTGTGGTTTTTTTCTTGGGAGATGGAATGGGTATCACGACACTGACAGCTGCACGAATTTATGCTGTTGGTGAAGATGGCCAACTGCCGATAGATCAACTGCCAGAGTCAGCATTTGTTCGTACTTTCTCAGAAGATGCACAGGTTACAGATAGCGCACCATCGATGGGTGCCTATATGACAGGTGTAAAAATGAAAAATGAAGTGATATCCATGCAGACTGGAACAATTGCAGTAGAACCAAATCAGGCCGGAAATCATCAATGTGGAACCAATCCTCAGAACCAGAATAAGCAAGACACTCAAACTTTACTTGAATTGGCCAAAGCACGAGGTTGGGGTACAGGGGTAGTCACAACAACTCGCATTACGCATGCTACACCAGCATCGACTTATGCCCATATTTGTCATCGTGATGCTGAAAATGACATAGCATCCCAATTAGTACCAAGTTCGCAAGGTGATACCTATCAGCGTTATAACGTCAAATTAAAAGATGGGGTTGATGTGATTCTAGGCGGGGGTAAGCGTCAATAACACTAAATATAAAAAAATTGGAAGAATAATTTATTAAATTATTGTTTTTATGTGGTTATTGGTGATGTTATGAATAATAATAACTTTTTCTTGATGAATTTTACCTAAAAAAATTGATCAGATAATTTTCTTTAAATGTCATGCATACATAAATTTGACAGTTTGAAGGGATCGGTATGTGCATTTTTCACAAGGTTAAAGATCGACCATAAATGTGATAAACGGCAGAGGATCATTGAAAAATGAATGGATTTAAACACTACATGTATGCACGAAAAAAAGTATCGCTGCGGTTCTGCTGACAGGCTGTATTGAGCATTGAATGCAAATGATGTAGTAATTGTCTACATGCCATAAGATCAGCATGATGAAGAATGAAATGTAGTTGCCAATTTCTACCTTGGTTGAAAAGCATAGCGTTGTTATTCGGAGAAGTGAGGTGAGCCATCCTTCTCTTATTCACTTAAAATGATTCTTACTCAACTGATCTCGACTCATGGGCTGGTTTCAATTAGACGGATAATAACTTCCATCCCCTATTTTTTTTTACCACATCTTGCATTTAATCCCTTCTTTGGGGATTTGATTCAGCATCACTGTTGTCGGTTGACTCAAATCAATGACATAGTTCGTTGGTTCAGGAAAAGCAGAAGAGGCTGCTTTATTGAAAAAGAGAACATTCTGATCAAATGTATTGGATTACACAAAAGCGATGATACAGCTACTAAGCAATTCACCTGCATGTAATCTGTAATATCCATTCCAGTCATCAGACGAAGATTAATCTGAAATTTAAGCACTAAACGCCATAAATCTATGTGTGGGCAGACTTTTTTGAGACATATGTTGATAAACATGCGGCAAGTTATATTGCTTAAAAGTCTATCTAAGTTAACGATCTATTCAATTCTAGATAAGTAATTTGAATATTACGATCCTAAATTACCCGAAGAGTATTAAGATTTCTAAGAATCGTGTTTGTTGGTTTATTTGGGAAATTAATCAGTGGATTGAAGCAAAGATGATGGCTAATTAAGGATTGTAGGCTCTGACTACTTAAATTTTAGGTATTTTGAATAAAGCATATTTCAAAAATCTGAATTAATGGATTTAAATTACCATAAAAACCTTCAATATTTGCTTGAATCCATTGTTGTTGAGAGTCAATGCGAGACCAATCAATACCATAACCACAATGAGCAATCAGATGCTCAAAGAAAATCCGTTGTGTACGTCCATTACCTTCACGGAATGGGTGTATGACATTAAGCTCACAATACAAGTCGGCAAGTTGAGGGATTAGTTTTTGTGGTGCTAAGCCTTGAAAGTATTTTTTTTCTTGAAGTGGCCTAAGTAATTTATTGGTTTCAATTTCAATACGGGAAAAATTACAAAAACGGGTATCACCTTTGGAAATATCGATTTGTCTTAATTTTCCTGCCCAGTCGTATAAGTCGCCAAAAAGCTGTACATGAATTGATTTTAAGTATTTTAAGTCGTAGGGTGGTTCAGCATATTCAATGAGACTACTTGCTAATCCAGACAGTTCCAGTTCAGCTTGTTCTAAAATTTGTTCATCACGAATATTGAGTTTGTTCTTTAGGATATTTGTGCCAGGGTAACAATACAGGCTGTCACCCATTTCCCCATATTTATCCATACATGCACCTGACTAAGATTCGGGTTGCGAATACTTCTTATATTTTTGCAAGATTTCAGCTTTACTTTGTTGAGTTGTTTGAGCTGTCGTTGTAATGCCTTCAAGCTTTAGGCTGGCTTGATAGTTTTGCGAACGTGTCGCTTGAATATATTTTCTTTTCTGTTCAGTGGTTCTGAGCATTTCGAAACTCCATTGATGCTACACGTGAAGTAAGTATAGCAGAGAATCTTTTTGATCAATGCTGCATACACAGCATTTCTAAAATGTAATACAACGGTATTGTTTCATGTAATAACAGAAAACTAAAAAAAAGTGGAAGAATTCTTAAAATTTAGACCGTCATAGATAAGCAAACCGTATGTATTTGTTGAGAATTGTAATTTTGAGAAAATTTAGTTGATAAATTAAATGAAGTTTCATATACAAAGATATGCTCATTTTTTAAATCGATAAAAATGTTAAGATTTGACTATTTGGTAAAAAATATAGAAATTTTTATGGGGCAATTTATCATGCCCTTTTGCTTTGACCGAAAAAATGTTCAACTTGAGATAGTAAAAATTAACTCAGAACTACTGAAAATCAAAAAGATTAAACAGAGTCAGAAAGTAGTAGTACAAGCAAAGTTCAAAATAATCTATGTGAAAATTTGGCAAAAAATCTTGCTATTGATGCAAACGGAGCCAGGCTTACGTGTGCATTCTAATTATGTTGCAATCTTACAGTTGATACATAATCTTGATGATTTTATCGAAAAATCACAACAACACTTGTGCTTTGAAAGAAAAGCTCAGAAAGAACTGGATGCTAAATTTTTTGCAAGATTTTTTAAGCTAACAAAGAATTCAATAAAGGATCAACTTTTACCAAATCGTTCTGATCACAATGAATTTAAACAATGCAACGTGATAAAAATATTAAGCGAAAATGAATATGCCAAACATTGAAACACAAGAGCAATTCTTAGATTTAGCAGAAAAATATCAACAAGATTATTGTCTATTACGTGATGATATTGTAAATACACAATTTGTCGATCTATCAGATGATTTGTATAAAGATGTCTACGCTCTATACAAATTAGCACAACAAATTTATAGCTATATATCAGGCTCCAGACAGATCGGTAAGTATTCTTTTTTAGCTGCTGTGAGTTTTTTTGCATGTCCAGATTCTAGTAATACACAAGAGCTGTCATCGCAACGTTATTTGATTCTACAAGCGAGTTTTTTAACATATCGGCAGTATCAAGAATTTGCAAAAATTGATAAAGCTGAGAATAAGCAAAAACATGTTTGTGACCTATTACGCTATGTCTCACGATATGTGCTGGATTCTAATCATGCTGAATTATTTCATGAATGTAGTAAGCTGCTAAATTGTTATGTCACGTACGAACGTAATTTGAAAAAAGAGGATCGTAATCAACTTTTTAATATTAAAGATTTCGAACAAGTACAAGTCATAGAGTATTTATCGGCTCTATTAATAATTTTTAAAAGACTAGATGATCGTCGTGTAGTTCATCGTCAGCGTAAGTCAAAAAAAAGCAAAGTTTTGCAATGGCCGACGAAAAATGAACTCAAAAAATTTCGTGAAATTAAAACGGGTAAGCAAGTAGATATTGGACATAACGCAAAGATTAGTATTTATGATGCCGCTCTTCACAAAGATGAAGAGGGTGAAGTTGATCTATTAGATCCTGAAATGGAGTTTTATTCAGAAGATGAAAAGTCTAAAAATTTAAATTATATACTCAGCGATAATGCGACGCATCTAATGCGGCATCGCCAGCGCCGTCATGCTCCTTTTGTTACAAATCCACATTATTTGGCGCCAGATATACTGAAGCAAATTGTTTATGTGTTGAGAACCGAGTTATCCGGGCACTGGAGGGATGCTGCAATCGCTGCAGCATGTTTATTGTCACTTTTGACGGGATTATCACCCGTCGCACTGATGGATTTTAACGAGCTTATTCAAGATGGAATTTTGATCCAGAATGGTTCAAGTAGACGTCGCGAATATTTACTCAAATTAAATCTTAAAATTACAGAGCAGAAGATTAAGAGCTTAAATCATGTGCGGTGGAATGAAGTGATGACACATCAACTACATTTACCTTCTGCTTGGTTTGACTATATAGAACAAGCATCGAATCCACTAATTTCATCAACACACATTAATACGAAACTTAAGAATTGGCTTGATAATCGGTTTGTAGGTTCGATCACTGTAGAAAAACTGCAGGCTCAATTATATTTTCATATATATTATGAAACATATAATGAATATCTTGCTCATGTAATTGCTGGGCGGGATAGTCAGCATCACATGCCTGGTATCTATTATGGCGGGCTACCGAAAACTCAACTCAGTAGCACATATCTAGCCTTTTTAGAAAAAGCACTTACACCACATTCCACACATTTTACTGAAGACACGGCTGAACTAAAAATATTGCAACAACAATTCAAAGTGCAATCTGCATTATCTATAGGAAGGATAGGGAGCCAACTGGCACTTGAACCCAATTTTGTGAAAGAGCAATTCCATATTTTACATAGACATTGTCACGAAAACATCCAAGAAGATAAGCACATTATTAATCAACTTAATGCATATGCGTGTTGGATGTGGCATATCAGTTTGTTGAGTTTGGCAAGTCGGCCTAAAAAAAACCTGTTGGGGAATTTGGATGATTATTGTGTTGAGCTCAAGCTTTTATATGTGAATGATAAAAAAAATAGTAAAGCAAGAAAAGATGGTCGTTTTATCCCTTTATCTGATTTTTTCATAAAAACACTGCAAAATTACACTGCCTTTTTAGAACAAATTATTGAAGCGTACGGTTCATTTTTTAGACAAGTCTTTGCAAAGAAGAAGATAACTGTAAATGATCTTTTTGGTAAGGTCATTTTTAGTAAAGATATCTTGCCGATAACTGTCAAAGAATGGCAGAGCAGGAAAATTAAGTTAATCCCTTTATCGAGAAAATGGGTGAATTCATATATGCAAGGAGTCTTTCCAAAGAATATGTATTCGAATTGGTTACGTCATTTTGACATGAACTTTTTGATGCATGAGCAGCAAGAGGGTAAACCAGCATTAGCTTTTCACTTAATTCAGGCCCTGTATGGTCATGACCAACGTGACCGAGAGGCTTTTCATCCGCATTCTTCACTTATCCCGAATGTCTATGTACAGCAAGCCCGCCAGCAATTGCAAGATAATGTCAAATCTTTATCGATTAAACACTTAGAGCGAAAATAGTTGTATGCAAAAAATCAAAGAACTAATAAAACCACAACTAGATGATCTATTTGTTGATATTCATAAAATGGTGAAAAAGTCGCTAGATAGACAGCCTTCTCCACCTGAAGTATTGACGAAAGAAATGCAGCAAAAACTTGATCAGCAGATCGCTGAAAAATGGCATGACATTAAAGATAGTGTTGATTGTTTGAGTCAAAAGTTGAGCCGAGACGAACAATCAAAACTGATGCAATTTACTGAAGATGAATTTAATAAAAGAAGGAAGCAATTCAACCAGAATGTAGATAAAAAATCATACAGAATTAAGCTAAATCCACATACTAAACGGATCGTACTGCCTAGAAAAATTGAGAGTACAGAGTCACGGTTAGAACAGGGGCATCTACATATCCATGTACTTAAGGAATTAAGGCAGTATTGGCAAGATTCATTTGAATATTGGAATGAACCAAAGTACTTATGGGGAAATTTATGCTTAAGTTTTATATATATTTCAGGCTGTGCAGATGAACAGCATTTGATTGCTATTCAGAAGCAATTGCAGGAGGCCATTGAGCTTGGTACAGATCTGAATTGTTTTCGGTTATACCATTCGGACTACAAAAAAATCACTAATCCATTGTTACTACATTATCGTGTTGAAAACTCTCAATATGGCAACGATGTAGAACAGGGAAAGTTGTACCAATGGAAACATGTTTTTTTTAACCCATATGCGCAGTTCATTTTGCAATATTTAAAAAAGTTGAAAGCTGCTCAGAAAGAATTTTGTCTGCAACATTCAGTTGAAGATTGTATTTTAGAAAGCTTGAGTAAGATAGGCAGGAAAAAAAGTCTTGGGGATCTGCAATATCAAATTAAACGCCGTGGATTTCGTGCATTTAATGATGTGCAAATGGTACTCGAATTTAATCCAAACCTCAGCATAGATATATTTTTGAGTAATGTGCTTCAGCAAGAGATTAATACTGTTGCTTTAAGGCCATCCGAATTTAGATTGCTGTGGAATAATGATTACAATCAAGTCACAGAACCAGATAATCGCCCTATTCATTTTGAACAAGAGCAGTTACTTCCTGAAGTTCCGACTGTTCAAAGCAAATTACAAACGATTCCGTATGAGTTGATGTTGTTTGGTCAAAAGAAACGTAAAGGTCAAAAAGTTGAGCGTTTAGATAAAAAGAGGAATAAAGAAGAACGCACGCTACGTTTTTGGCAAGAAACTAGAAGGGTGTTAGAGGAGAAGATAGTTGATGCTAATACGGAGGAAAAGTCTTTAATTGATGCTCAACTACGCTTAATTCACTGGTTAATGCATTTAAAAAAACGAGGGCTTCAATTATCAACTATTGAAAGCTACTTAGGATCGTTTGGCAAAGAATTTATATTTGAGATTTGGCTCAATAAATTAGATTTAAAGCAACAATCCATAGATGACTATGAGGATTTATATCGGCAGCTATTGAAATACAGCAGTGAACGTGATGAAAAAGCAGTTCAACGAGATTCGGTGAAAGGAAAAACCTCTCGTAAGATGCACCAAAGCGCAGAATACCGTTTTGGTCGCCTAAAAGATTTTCATCAATTCTGTATAGAGAATTATGATGCTCCAGGGGTATTGGTGTTACAGAATTCAAGTTTTAAGCATTTACAAATTTGCAATGCACGGCTAGTGAGTCCTTTGCTATTTGGCAAATTATTGGAAAAACTAGAAAATTTAAGTCAAGAGCCAACGGCATCAGAGTGGGTCGATCATCTGAGTTGTTTAAAGCTGATGTATTTACTAAGTTATAGAACTGGACTTCGATTAAATGAAGTTCGTTGTCTTAAAATACAAGATATTATTTGCCCAGAGCTACTTTATAAAGAAAAAGAAAATACAGTTTTTAATAATATCACGCTTCATATCCAAGACAATTCATATCGCCGTCTGAAAACGCGAAGTGCGAATCGTCAAATACCATTGAAAATTGCATTGTCAGAACATGAGTTTTTAGTAGTACAACGTTACATACAACATCGTTATGAGCAATATTTGGTTAATCAGCAGGATGATCTACTTTTTAGTGTGAATCATCGTGTATTAACTGATCAATGTATCAGCAAAATTACAGTAGATTTGTTTAGTCAAATATTAGGTATGCATCATGGCTTTAGTTTTCATACATTACGCCACAGTGCTGCTAACTATCTAGCAATAACTTTGCTCGGTTCAAAAGAAATGATCAAGACCTACACAGATTGTCCTTGGGTAAAAGCAAAAAAGATGAGGGATTTATTGTTTGGTATGAAAGCACGTGCTCAAGAAGAGATTATTCAACATAAATGGCAGGTGCTCGCCTCTTGGATGGGGCATAGCAGTATTGAGCAAACGGCTTCAAATTACCTTCATGTTTTGGATTTATTAGCAGTCGATCGAATTTATAATTCGCCGTGTATCATTTCAAAAAAAGTATTAGAACAGTGTTTTAGTCCAGTGAAGTCAAGTACAGACTACATAAACCTAAATCGTTATACTCAGCAGCAGAAATGGTTTAATTCTTATCAGCAAACACAGCCAGTTACGATGGCTGGCCGACAAGAAAAGAAGTTTAGTATAGAGAAGAGTACTCTGACACCTTTTCAACGTTTGATAAGTTTTAGAGAAGGTCGATTAAGCGAAGATACCCAAGCTCAAGAATGGATGCAACGATGTCAATGGATGAGCACTAAATGGATGGATCGCCAAAAATTTAATTTAAAAACGAATTATGTTTATAGTAAGAATTTAGAAGAGAGTTGGTTTGATGAACTTTACGAAAAGGCTAAAAAACTGACTCGTCCAGATGAAATAATTCCTCTCCTTGATTTTCATTATAAAGATGATAGGCAGCAAGATGCACTGAAAGAAAAGAACATGGTTAAGGCGCTTAAAATATTATTATTATTTGGAAAACTGCGTAAGAATTTTCTACATTTTCAATGCCGAATGAAAGGTGATGAGCAACAAATTGTTAATTTTATTACTGGTATAGAGCCAATGTTAGGAGATCATCTGTATTTAGAAAAACAAAACTACCCAGTTAATTTGGATGCTCCTGAGCGAACCGTTAAATTTAGTTTTCAAAGAGTTGTCGGCTCTAACAAAAAAAATGTTACTCCGCTGGTTATATTTAATTTAATGTTAAAAATGATGCAAAAAGATGAACTCTGGATCAAATAGCCTAAGCATGTTAAAGGGGAATTGTTTAGAAATTTCCCTGTTTATAAGTAAACTGCCTTTATGAAAAGCACCATGCTGACTTGGATTAATAAGCGGAATGTAGTATCACAGTTTGATCGCTGGATTTACGAAAATGGTGTGAAGATTAGCGGTATGGTAAATCGATGAGCTAAAGTGTTGTAGTCCAAACTCGATCTGACAATTACCCATTTTTTAGTGTGCCCGTCAGGTTAAATTTGAACTGAATTTTTCTCAGCCCAAATTCATTTCCAATCAAGTTATGTTTCAAGTGGCGTGCGAACACTGCACAATTTAATTCACGGTGCCTAAGACAGGTATCAACTTCGGACCAGCCATTCTAGCTTTGCTAATGATTTCCACCAGCTCATCATAAGTCAGTTCAAACTTATCCTCACTATCAAATACATAGACCATATTCTTGCCTTCATGTTCAGGTGGAGTAGGTGGTACAAATCGTTTCGGGATAAGAATTTGTGCGAGTTGTTCGTCAGTTAATTTAAATAAGTGCATGTTTTTATCCTACTGTTCCTTAAAATGTATTCAAACATACTCAAGGACTAATTCGCACTCTGTTAATGTCTTGTTGCCAAGCGTGTAACTAGAGCCTGAGTCGGTCAGTTCCGACTTGTAGCGGTCAGTCCGTTCTTGCAATATACGCTTTACAGTTTTGTAAGGCGTATAACGACTTATCTCATTGTCGTTTAATCTTGCAAGCACGTTTCTCGCAGCATTCCAATCAGCTTGCACAACTTCCCCATTGAAACGGTGAAAACGATCTCCCTTACGTGTACCTATTAAAAGGCCATGCAAGAAAGAATCACTTTGCGAAGTATATGCAGAATTGACTAGATGCACCGTAGAACCTCTACGGTGAGATATAGAAGTTAGGGCATTAGCTAACAAACCTTTAGCCCATGTATTTAAGCGTCTATTGGTGTTTTTGCCATAGTTGCGTTTACTTTGAATTGGGGATGTTAAATCTTCCGCAACAATCACTTTGGCTTTATCAACCAACTTGTGAGTTGCTGTAAATATTAATGTTTTGAGCTTTGCTTTTTGAGTATCTTGTCGCTTATCTAGTTTTTTTCGACCTAGATTATTTAACTCAATTTTCTGTTTCTTGTGTGGTTTAGCTTTAGCAATCGCTCTGAGCTTGTTTCTGTGCTTGTACTTTTGATTTAAATAATCTGATTCACTTGAGATCAGCTTGCCTAGACCACTCCCATATACATCGCCATCAGAGTCCACAAAAGCTTCTGAGTACCCTTTATCAACACCTACGGTTTCCTGACCACAATCCTGTGTTTCAACTGCATCATAAGTTGAGTGAACTTCAACATTACCGTTTTTTAGAATGATTCTAAGTGTGCCTTGTGGCGCAAAATCAACAGTCGTATTTAATGGGATTTTAATGGTTTGTCGAGGGATTAGGCTTGGTACTTTAAGCCAACATTGACCATTTAACTCAAAGGTTTTACACATATCCGCACGAACAATAATTTGATTATGTGTGTGATTAACACCATGCTTAAAGTGATTACGCATTTGACGATGGAGGAAATTATCAGTCATCCATTCATCTTTTTTAAGCAAGGTGTATAGTCTTTTTTGTTCATTATTACAGGAGGTGCGTTTTCGGATCGCCTGCTTTACTTTGTCTTTTGATGCTTCTCGATAGGCTTTAATATCACCTATGCAATCACGTAGCGTTTCTTTCCACGCATTTGCAGAAACACCAAAGTCACGACTTTCTTTCATCCACGCATCACGAATAGCTCTGTCACTGATATTCAAACCTGAAATAGCACCATATTTAGCCCACACCTCGCTACGAATACGACCAAGTAAAACAGCTTGTTTCTCAAGCTGTTTGTACTTTTGCACATTCAAGTTTTTACAATGGTGGATGCGTGTTAATTTCACAAAGTCATGCCTAGGTTAAGGGATTGGATAATCAATAGATATGGATGCTAATATACCAAGACACTCACCTAAAATACAAAAGATAATCATTTAAATCTCTAATAAATACCCACCTTGCCACTACTGAATCGACATAGACAAAATGAGAACTTATGCAAATATTTGTCTATATTTTTAGTTATAGTTAATTACTCTCGTAAAACAGCTGACGAAGTCCGAGATAGAATCATTGCGTCAAAACAAACGTGATGCTTATGCACTTATGATGAAAATGAATTAATTATTATTTAATTAAGTTAAAAGACTGCTATATAGCGGTCTTTTTTGTTTTTGAGCTCTACAAATTTTAATGAGTACATATAGTTACTTTTATAAAAATGATAATAAAGGGTAGAGGAGGTCATCTAAGAATTTAAAGCACAAGACTTATTTAACATTGATGACAGAAAAAGTGAGTTGTTGGTAACTTAAAGAAGAGGTGGTACTTATAATGGTTACTAAAATACAAATACTTAAAATATTAAATATATAAAACAATATATTACAAATATATATGATGCGTAGTGTACGCATCATACATAAAGCGTTCTATTTTGATATAATTGATCCAATCAACCCATTGTTAGGTTTCATTTAAATTCCATGAGTCTTACTGAAATTAAAGTTCGCCAAGCTCATTGTAAGGAAAAAACCAGTTTTTTATCCGATGAAGATGGGCTTAGCCTGAAGATTGAGCCGAGTGGAAGAAAATCTTGGTGCTATCGCTATACAGATCCACAAACTAAAAAACGTCGACGCATTCAGTTAGGTCGTTATCCTGATTTATCGCTGAAAAAGGCACGACAAGTCAGAGATGACTTTAAAGACAATGATTTCTGTTTTGAACAAGATACTGCCTCTAATGTCATCACCTTTGGTAAGGTCGGGGAGGAGTGGTTACAGTTCAAACTGAAAAATGCCTTCAACGATCTACCCCGCTGTGGTGTACTACAGTTAGCAGAAAGATGCTTACAGCAAGATATTTATCCAGACCTTCAGGATCTACCTTTTCAAAACATCAAGCGTTATGACCTGGTTTCAGTAATCAAAAAAATAGAGGGACGCCAAGTAAAAGAACCTGTCAAGAAAGCTTGTAGTTATTTGAACCAAATTTATGACTACGCTGTAGCGATGGGTTATTGTGAATTCAACATCGCGCATGGTTTAAATAAAATCGCCATTAACAGTAAAATCAAGAAAAATTATCCGTATTTGAAAGCGGAGGATATATCTGATTTTAAGTATAAATTACAAAAATTGGATGCCCATCCGATTATTAAAAAAGCACTGCTGTTCAAATTACATACTGGCGTGCGAGGGGCTGAATTGTTATTGGCTGAGCCTCATCATTTTGATTTAAATGAAAAAGTCTGGAAAATACCTGCCTTGCATATTAAACAGTTTCGACGAAAAGTCATATTAGGCCATGAGATTCCCGACTTCTTAGTTCCACTTTCAGATCAGGCTTTAGATATTTTAAAAGACGTCATGCAATGGTCATACGGTGAAAAGTACATTTTTGCTAGCCCACGGAAACATAATCAACCGATTCATTTTAATACATTAAATATGGCTATACGTAAGATGGGCTATGGAAAACATCAATTATCCTCTCATGGACTACGTTCCACTTTTAGTACCATTTTGAATGACTCAGGTTTGTTCCAGGATAACTGGATTGAGGCACAACTTTCACATATTGATAAGAACCGTACCCGTGCCAGCTATAATCACGCTGACTATTTAGCCCAGCGGACTGAAATGATGCAGTGGTGGGGTGATTATTTAAGTACTGCTAAGTGAAAATCGTACTTTTATACATAGACTTAAAACATTATGGGGTTTCAAATGGATAGTAAACAATATACTTGCCGTGTTACATGGTCAGCAGAATATAATGAGTATGTTGGGTTGTTCGAACCACAAGCACTAGCCATTTGTTGTAATTCAGCTTTAAGCGCCCTTAATTCTTTCATGCGTTTATTCACTAGTGCAAGTTGCTGATCAATTAATGCATTAACGCTAGAGCAGCTTTCTTCTGGCTTATTTTTTAATTCGATAAGACGTTTAATATCATTGAGTGATATATCTAGGCTGCGACAATGCTTTACGAATTCCAATTGTTTAAGTGCTTTGCTATCATACAGCCTGAAATTACCTTCTGAACGATTTGGATTTAACAGTAATCCTTCTCTTTCATAATATCTAATCGTTTGTATTGAACAGCCCGATTTTTTTGACAATTCGCCTATTTTCATCAATTTCCCCCAGACATTTGACTCTATAGTTACTATAGAGTCTATAGTATAAGTATGCAACGAAAAGGATATATAAAAAATGACTGAGAAATATTTAAACAATACGAATATCGTTAATTTTGAACACAAAGATATCCAATCCTTGATCGATCAACGTAGGTGGAAAAACTTGGATAACTTCAACAAAATTGGTGCCGCTTATCAGTTTGTAAAAGATGATTTTTGTGGTTATGGTGTTGCAACAAAGTGCTTTTCATCACCAGATACAGATTGGCGTGGAGAAAATACCTATATTCAAAAAGAAGGTATTCATGATGACTTTGGGCTTTATGATTCCCCTGATGAGTTCTATTTCGAAAAAGGGACTAACTTGTCGGGGTTCAAACGCTGGATATATCAACGCTTGATACGTCACTTGATTAATATGAATGTATCAAAACTAAGAAATAGAAAAGTACTAGAGGTACAAAATGCACAACCATAATCATAGTCATCAACATGGTAAAGATGACCGTATTGGTTGGGCATTTTTCCTTAATGTGACATTCACTATTATCGAATTTATAGGTGGTTGGCTCACTAACAGTACGGCGATAATGGCAGATGCAGTTCACGATCTTGGTGATAGTCTTTCAATAGGTTTTGCGTGGATTTTAAGTCGTTTTTCAGATAAAGAAGCATCAGATAAGTTTAGTTATGGTTATCGTAGACTTACTCTCTTTGGCGCATTGATAAACAGTATTGTTTTAATCATTGGCTCAATTTGGATTTTATTTGAAGCAATTCCAAAGCTGTCCAATCCTGAAATGCCTGTAGTCGAGGGGATGTTAGGGCTAGCGATACTCGGCGTTGCCGTTAACGGATATGCTGTATTAAAATTAAAAGCGGGTGAAACATTAAATGAGAAAGTGCTGACATGGCACCTTCTTGAAGATGTACTTGGATGGGTTGCCGTTCTTATAGTCTCTATCGTACTGTTGTTCGCTGAACTGCCGATATTAGATCCCCTTTTATCAATAGGGTTCACGCTGTTCATCTTGTTTAATGTTTTCAAAAACCTGAAATCAACACTCGTTTTATTTCTTCAAGCTGCACCCGATAAAGAGACTCAAAAGCGTATTAAACTATCACTAATGGAATTTCCTGAAGTTAATGGTATCCACCACATGCACTTTTGGTCACTAGATGGTGAAAGTCACGTTTTAACAGCGCACCTTGAGCTGAGTGACAACTTTGACGTTAAAGAATTAATTAGGCTTAAACAAGAAGTTGCAGCTAAATTATCTTCCTATCATTTATCGCATACAACGATAGAGTTTGAGTTTTTAAATGAAAATTGTCGGGATGAAGCGCAGTAAGCTTTATCAATAAAATGTTGGGCATACAATATTAAAAGCAGCTTAATTAGGCATAACCTAGTAATTAAGCTGCTTTTTTTGATTTTAAATTTCGTCGGATTGCTGTTTGCTACTCTCAGAGCCATGCGCCCATTGATATAAAATAGGCAATACAAACAAAGTTAAAATTGTAGAAGATACAATACCGCCGATAACAACTGTTGCTAGTGGTCGTTGTACTTCTGCACCAATTCCAGTGTTTAACGCCATTGGAATAAAACCTAAACTTGCGACCAGTGCCGTCATTAAAATAGGTCTTAAACGAATGATGTGCTGAGTTTCCATCATTGTCTTGGCTTGATGCGGATCAGTCTAAAGCATTCTCAGGAATAGAGGAGCTCGTTGCTGATGTTGTCGCTGATATGATTAGCAATAATGAAAAAGTTCCTACACCACTCTCCGGGAAAATATAGTAGGCAGTTTGTTGTCCTTGTTCTCAGTGGTTCAACAAAAACTAGCCCTCGAAGCCGCAGAACGTGGCGTGGACATAAATTGTTTAGTATCAGTAAAAAGAGCGATGTAATTTTAGTACGAGTGAGTGATAGAGCAGGAACCTATGCTTCATATATTCAGTAAATGGTATGTTTTTGAATTAATAGGTATTTTTAAATAAAGCTTTCTTTGATTTAGTGCTTTTTATTTAATAAATTAATTTTAAAAACAACTTAGGCTAATTGATAAACACTATCTGGAAAGATTAAAAGAAAATATTTTTTAATTTCTGCTAATTCATTTAAGGCAGGTTCCCTTTCAAGCAGTTGAAATGTCCAAATAAGTACAGCCTGATGATTATCATAGCAAGTATTTACTCCAAGAAAATTAGCCATTCCATAACTTCTATTGATGTTCATTTCTTTAATTAATTGATTTCCTAAGTCACGAGCTTGCTGGCTGATCAATAACTCATTTGGTAACACGGCGGTCATCTCCACAAAATAATCTAATGCAGGTTCAATCCTTATATTTAAAAAGTTATAATTTAGTTGAAATGGATAAAATATACTTTCTATAAGTTGTAATAACCTGCTGTAGGTTAATTTTAGCAAAGTATTACTCAGTCAACAACTTCAAATAACCCACAGCAAGTTATTTTTTGTAAATTAATTTAAATATGATTACTTGTAAGTTATCTAGCCTCATGGGCGATAGAAAAATTTTAAAATTAAGTGAAGTGGTGCATGCAACAGGTATCAATCGCAACACGCTCACAAGTATGTATTATGACCGTGCTGTACGTATTGAATTACCAGTCGCCGATAAGTTGTGTAAGTACTTTAACTGTACGATGAATGATTTGTTTGAGTTTAAGGAAGAAGTTGAAGAAAAAGATTAACTTAATACTTCGTTTGATAAGTTTTTCGAAGAAAAAGACTAGCCAATACTTAGTTTGATAAGTTTTTCTCTGCAGATCTAATATTGAATTTTATAAAATATCATTACAAACAGAGGTGGTTCCACTTGTTTGAACAACTAAAAGCGTATTTATAAGTGATATTCCGCTCTAGTTAAGCCACCTTGTTTTGTTGGGGTAGCTGATCATAGTAAAACTCATTTGGTGTCATTTTGTCTAGACTCGAATGAGGTCGTTTCAGATTATAAAACTCAAAATATGCACTCAATTGCTTTTTCGCATCTGTGACACTGCTATAAGCTTTGAGATACACCTCTTCATATTTAACGCTCCGCCATAATCGTTCAACCATCACATTATCTACCCATCGACCTTTACCATCCATACTGATTTGAATGCCATTTGATTTCAATACATCAATAAATGCATCACTGGTGAACTGACTGCCTTGGTCTGTATTCAATATTTCAGGTGATCCATATTTTTCAATCGCTTCATTTAAAGCCGAAATACAAAAATCCACCTCCATACTAATCGATACCCTATGCGCAAGTACCTTGCGGCTATGCCAATCAATCACAGCACATAAATAAACAAAGCCTTTTGCCATAGGGATATACGTTATATCCGTAGACCACACTTGATTACTGCGCTGAATAGCCAATCCTTTGAGCAGATATGGATATTTACGGTGAGCTTGATTAGCCTGGCTTAAATTTGGTTTGCAATATAACGCCTGAATACCCATTTTCTTCATTAAAGTACGTGTATGACGTCGTCCTATATGATGCCCTTGACGATTCAACAAATCACGCATCATACGACTGCCTGCAAAAGGATATTGCATATGTAATTCATCAATACATCGCATCAGCTTCAGATCTGATGAGCTAACAGGTTTTGGGCGATAATAATAACAACCACGAGAGACTTTCAGTAACTTAGCTTGTTTAGATACTGAAATCTGAAGTGAGTGATCGATTAACTTTTGTGGTTGAAGCGGCCCAGTTTCTTCAACACACCTTCTAAAAAATCAATTTCTAATGCCTGCTCACCGATTTTTGCATGTAACTTTTTAAGATCAATGGGAGGTTCTGATGGAGCTTTTGATTGATCGAAAGCTTGTGAGGAAGCTGAGATCAATTGATTTTTCCAGTCAATAATTTGGTTTTGATGAACATCAAACTCAGAACTCAATTCAGCAAGTGTTTTTTCTGCTTTGATCGCAGCAAGTGCTACCTTAGCCTTAAAGTCGTTTGAATGATTTCTTCTTGGTCTACGTGCCATAAAATACTCCATATATTGATGTTTATAACATCATTTGAGGAGCAGAGTATCACTTATAGGAGTTGTTCAAATTTCCGGATCCATCTCTAAGTGAGGAGGAAATGACTCTTACTATTCAGATGTTGTTTCAAGCTTTTTTTGATTGATAGAGTTTTATGTATTAAACTCTATATTGAAAGTAAATATATTGTAAAAATAGTATGTTATTTACTAATTGATTAAATTATTTACACTTATTCTGTATAATGCTCTATGAATTCATTACTTATTTTTTTAAATTAAAAATCATATGCAAAGCTTAAATGATGAAGAGTGTCGCCAAGTTGAAAGTGTAAAACAGCTTTTACAAAAAAATTTTAAAGATAAGCTTTATGCTATTTATTTATATGGTTCGTATGTTGATGGTGGTTTAAAACATAAAAGTGATCTTGATATTTTAGTTATTATTGAACGTGAAATTACCGATCAGGAAAGAAAACAATTAGCGCAGAATTTTCTAAATATATCTGTTCCGATTGGTCATGCTACAGCGCGTGCCTTAGAAATTACGATATTAGAAAAAGGGAGTATTACCAATAAAAATCATCCATATACATATCAGCTACAATATGGCGAGTGGTTGAGAGAAGAATTACTCAAAGGTGAATTACTTTATAGTCAATCTGATCCAGATATTAGTATTTTACTTAAAACTGCCCAATTACATAACATTACTATCTTTGGACCTGATATTTGCGATTGGTTAAATCCAATTAGCTATGAACAATTAATATTTGCCATGCAAAAAACTTATCCACAAATTATTGCTCATTGGAAAGACGATCAGGATGAATGTAATCAAATTTTAGCGCTATGCCGTATAGCTTATACATTAGATCATAAAACAATAGTTGCCAAGGATGTTGCTGCGACATGGTTTTTAGAATTCTTAAGTCAGATAGATCAAGACATTTTGCAACTCATAATAGATGAATATATTGGGCAAGGTCATGAGCAATGTTGGTTAGTTTTACATGATCAGCTTGCTAAAATTGTTAAAGAATTACAGCATAAAATTGAACCACTACTTTTTAACTGATGTGGAAGTAATGGATATGCTTCTTAGATTATTACCTCACTATATCTCTAAATACCGAAGAGACTTGATATTGCAAAGGGGGGCGTGGTTGGAGTTGCATGAAGATTTTAAATAAAAGCGGAGGAACTAGGGTAAAAGTTGCCAAAAAGTTTCTTCTGAAATGACTTTTATATTATGACGTTTAAGCAAAGCGGAGGTAACTCCATTGCCATAGATCTTATTCCCATTAAATTGACCATCGTAAATCATTGAACTACCACATGAAGGGCTATTTTCTTTAAGCACTACCAGAGTAGCTTTTAATAATTGAACTTTTTTTAAAGTTCTATATGCCCCTTCAATATAGATTGAAGTCACATCCTTTCCTGATTTTTCAATTACACAGGCTTTTCCATCTAAGACATCATCGCCATTACCTCCCGAAATCTCGGCAGGTTCGCGTGGTGTTGATAAACCGCCAAGAATCTCTGGACATACCATAGTAGCTTTTCCATCTTTGACTAATTTTTCGATTTTTTCGTTTAAGCTATGCGTCCCGTTATAACGTACCTTTAAGCCAGCCAGACAAGAACTTACTAAAATCATATTTCCTCTATGAAAAAGATATGTATCGATTTGCTATTTAGCCAGTACCTATTATTTTTTAAAATTAATAGGTTAGTGCTATGGATAAAACAAGAATTTAAATATGATCAATGCAAAGTGAGTTATTTTTTTTCTAACCCACAAAGCTTATAGATTAGTTTGATCCTTTTTGTTTAGAAAATTTATCAACAGTGATGTGTGCTGAATTAGCAGGAGACTTTCACTTGGGAGATTCTAGGCAGCTAACCGATAAAAGTCTTCTGCCATTTGATTTGGTGTCTTAAAATCCAAGCCTTTTTGAATTCTTCGCTGATTATAAAATAACTCTATATATTTTGTAATATCCGCTTTGGCTTCTTCCCTTGTTTTGTAGTTGCGATGATGGACTAGTTCATTTTTGAGTATGCCCCAGAAACTCTCTATCGGTGCATTATCAAAGCAGTCGCCTTTTTTGCTCATTGAACCCTGAAAATCAAATTTCTCAAGTAAGTTTCGATATTCATTACTGCAATATTGGCTGCCTCTATCTGAATGTACAATGAGATCTTTAGCAGGTTTCTGATTGCGAATAGCCATATTCAATGCATCACAAACAAGCTTGGCTGTCATGCGCTCATTTAAGCTATAGCCAACAACCTGTTTCGTGTAAAGATCTTTGACAGCTGCCAAGTACAACCAGCCCTCAGCCGTCCAAATGTAGGTAATGTCACTCGACCACGCAAGATTAGGCTTCGTCATTGAAAACTGTTGCTTGAGTAAATTGTCATAAATAGAACGGTTGTGATCACTGTTCGTGGTTCTTTTGAAACGCTTATGGCGCTTACAATACAACTGATTTGATTTTTTTATTTGGCGCACAGCATACGTACTTATTTTGATACCTTGCGCTTGTAAATGCTTGGTTAATCGAACATAGCCATAGCTTTGTTTGGTTTCTTCATGGGCTATTTTGACCAAAATTGTCTGCTGATTTCGCTGAATTGATCTTTTACTCATGCCTCGCTTTAGCCAATCATAAAAGCGAGAAACGGATACACGAAGTAATCGAGCCATTAAAATAATCGGAAATAAGTGGCTTTGCGATTTCATATAGGCGTACCTCACTGACTTTCTTTGGCAAAGTACGCTGCTGCCTTTTTTAAAAATTCACGTTCCATTTCAGCTGTTTTGAGCTGTTGTTTAAGCTTCTTATTTTCTTCGAGTAAGGCGTTTAGATCGGGCGAATACTGTTTTGTGCCTGCTAAAGTTCCAGCCTTTGCTTTGTTATTCCAGTTCGAAAGGGTTTGCATTGAAATGCCAAGTTGTCTAGCGGATTCCGATACATTACCTTGGTTCTCTTCAATGGCTTTTATGGCTTCAGCTTTAAATTCTGCGGTGTAAGTCTTCTGTTTCTTGCTCATGGTAAACTCCTAATGAGTATGTATAGTTTACCAAGTTAAACCCTCCTGTTTTTTAAGCACACATCAATAGAGTGGGAGTGACGGGCACTGGCTGGCAATGTCTAGCAACGGCAGGCATTTCGGCTGAGGGTAAAAGAACTTTCCGCTAAGCGATAGACTGTATGTAAACACAGTATTGCAAGGACGCGGAACATGCCTCAT
>NZ_VPBZ01000016.1:0-21171 GCF_013418475.1 Acinetobacter sp. YH12140 | reverse complement strand
AGCGGATCATCAGGGCCACATTAGGATTCAAATCTATGAAGACGGCTTATGCCACAATTAAAGGTATTGAAGTCATGCGTGCACTACGTAAAGGACAAGCATCGTCATTTTATTATGGTCAGCCTCAGGGTGAAGTGTGTCTAATCAACAGGGTTTTCGGTCTCTAAGTACTTTTTAAAGGGAACATCATCGACTCAAATCTCTATTTGCAACAGTGCCGAATTTATACCCCATTGACCATTGCCACAATTTTTTCCTTTGCAGCCAATGAAGAACTCAAGGTCGAAGATCACAGTGGTTTAATTGAAGAAGAGTCTGCAGATATCCCGACCAAAATCAGTCAGTCCAATCGAGACAAGCTTGATCAATACATTGCTGAATACAATGCCAAATTTGGTCAGAACTACAACTCAGGCGATGAGTTCTATGCTTACTATCGTGACATTGCCAATCGAGTACGCAAAAAAGAAATTGATATCCTGCTTGTGGTGAATATGTTCCTAACTGGTTTTGACTCAAAACCACTCAACACCCTGTATGTCGATAAGAACCTTAAATATCACGGTCTAATCCAAGCCTTTTCACGTACCAACCGTATTCTGAATGCAGACAAACCATTCGGTAATATCCTGTGCTTTCGTAACTTAAAGCAAGCTACAGACCAAGCCCTCACCTTATTTTCAAACAAGGATGAAGCACAAAAAATTGTCCTAATCCCAAGTTTCGATAGCATTAAAGAAAAGTACAATGCTGCGGTTGCCCACTTACTCAGTATTGCCCCAGATCCGGACCAAGTACCCAATACGCTAGAAACTGAAGAACAACAATTGGAATACGTCAAAGCCTTCCGTGAGGTAATGCGGATCAATGCACAATTGGAAAACTTTGTAGAGTATGACCAAGATAGTACCGATTTAAACAAAGCAGAATTTCAGAAACATACCTCACAGTACAAATATCTGTACAACAACGTCCGTGTGGTCCAACCTAAAGACAAAGTATCGGTCCTCAATGACGTCAATTTCCAACTTGAACTGATCCACCGCGATACCGTAAATGTCGGTTATATCCTGAATTTACTGCAATCGGTGGTTAATCATAAAGATCCTGAAAAGAAGCAGCAGTATCGTTCCCAGGTACAAGATATCATCTCGACCAATCACAACTTGTACGACAAACAAGAGCTGATTCAAAAGTTTCTAGATGAAAACATTCCACGGATGGCCAATGGTCAAAGTGTTGAAGAGGCCTTTGCTCAGTTTTGGGATGTAGAAAAAGAGAAGGCTCTGGATGAACTATGTCAAAAAGAAGCCATCAAGCCTGAGATATTTAAAACGGTGCTCAGCCAATATGAATACACTAAACGTCTACCTAGCCGTGAAGATGTCAAAGACTTACCGATTAATCGTCCTAAGATCTCAGAACGGAAGACCCTGATGAATACCTTAGTTATCAAAACTCGAAACTTTATTGAAAAGTTCTATCTAGGTTTATAAACATCCCAGAATCAAAAAATGCCTGAAGTTCAGGCATTTTTTACATCATTATTCATCGCTTAAAAATAATTAAAAAACGAGAGTTTTAATCTTCTGAATACGATTTAATTTTTTCAAAAATTGGATAGAAATCCAATCCCTCATCTTTCATCGTAGAAATCAGCGCAACAATTACAGCAATATGTGTAGGCACGACACCTTGTTTACTATAGTTCGTAATTGAATTAGGTTTCATGTCCAATAATTCAGCAAATTCTTTAATAGAAAGCCCTGCTTTACCGATAAGACGTTGAAATTCAGTATATGGCATTGGAGTAAATTTATAGAAATGGTGTTTTGAAATTATAGCATAGGGTTATATTTACATAAAAACACATAAAATTATGTGGCAAACACATAAAATTATGTGTTATAAATAGCTTATCAACTAATCTATTTACCATCTATATAGGAGAAATCATTATGTATTCATACCCTAATGCAAATACTGAAAAGAAAATTGCACTGATGATCATCAATGACTTTTTCATTCAAAAAGCAAATGAACTTTGGATTTTTTTACAACTCGATCAGTGTTTTAACGATTATGAAGCAACACTGATTTGGACTCGACGGTATCTAGAGGAACATCCTGAAGGTGAATACAGCGATATTCAAAAGGCATTCCTTTCTTGCTTCCCAGACAATTTCTTTAACTTCGACTAGTAATTTAAGGATAGTCTTTTCTGTTTTGTAGCACTTTAAATCAGAATATAGGTCATACGAGAGAAAAAATTACATATAAAAAGCCCTTAATGATGAAGGGCTTTTTTACATCTAAAACGAATACAAATTAAAACCAAAATAGAATTAATTTAGTTTCAAATTAGTTTCTATTCTTCACTAAGTTTCTTCAAAGCAAAGCGGATAATTCCATTATGCGTTTGGCCATACTTTTCGGCCAATTCAACCAACAATTGATACTCATGTTCATTCATAGGAATTGTGTGTGTCTTGAATTTCCTAGGGGCTTTAGGATCTAGCTTTGTCACCTTTTGCTCATCTGCACCATTGATGAAAGAATCCATGTCAGGAGAGTTTGGTTTACTGATTTCTCTCTTCTTGATCATGCTAATAACTCCTTCATGAACGCCTCAAATTCGTCAACTGCTTTTGGGTTATTGGATTCAACTACACCTTTCCCTTCTGCTGCTACATCGCGATAAACCTTTCTGTCATGGATTACTGCAGATAAGGCCGTGAACGCAGGAAAATCTGCTAAATACTCATTTGCTTGTTGTACTTCTGATACAGATGGATTCGTAGGAGCTAAGGTGAGTAACCCAAATGGTTTGAGTTCTTCATTAAATGACTGTGCCTGATCTATGACTTCAGAAAGATGAGGTAAGGTATCCAGGTCAAATTGTGAAGGTCTAAATGGCACTACAAGATAATGAGCTGCCAACATTGCTGTTCTAAGCTCTTTACTGTCATGTCCTGCTACATCTACAACAACATAGTCATAACGGCTATTTAAGTCTTTCAGTGTGTTCTTGATGTCTCCATATCGTTGCACACAATGTACCTTAGGGAGATTTGTTTCATCTCTGTCCTTAACCCAGTTAGCTGAACTCTGTTGAGGATCTGCATCAACTAAAACAATGTCTTTGTTATGTTTAGCAAGATAAGTTGCTATATTGATGGCTATTGTGGATTTCCCACATCCACCTTTTTGGCTTCCAATTAAGATGATCATTTTACTTGTAATTTGTAACTAATTTGAATCTAATATAGTTATATTTTAGATTGATGTAAAGAATAGGTAAAAAATTAATAAATTCTTATTTAGTATAAGTCTACGTTTTCCCACCTATATGGAAATCGTTCTTTCATTTATCTTCATAACTGTAAATGGATACTCGTAAAACAAAAAATACTCTTAATTTTTAAACAATAACCGTTTTTATTTTTAAATACTTTTAATAATTTTATTTTTAAGACCTCTGCAAGCCTTATATAGCAAGCATTTCAGAGGTAATAAGTCTACGTTTTCCCACCTTTAAGTCTACGTTTTCCCACCTTTAAGTCTACGTTTTCCCACCTTTAAGTCTACGTTTTCCCACCTTTAAGTCTACGTTTTCCCACCTTGTGTCTACATGTGTAATTGATGTATCCTAATGCTATAATTAAAGGAAAAGATCCCAATAGTGAAAAATGATCTAGTCGTGAAGGATAACGCATTAATCAATGCTAGCTATAATCTGGATACAACAGAACAGAGACTGATTTTATTGGCAATTGTTCAAGCAAGAGAGTTAAGCAAGAATGTGGATGCGAATAGTCTTCTAGAGGTCCATGCTCATCATTACATGAAGCAATTCAATGTTGATAAGCACGCAGCCTATGAGGGGCTTAAAAACGCTGCTAGCAATCTCTTTGAGCGCAAATTCAGTTATAAGGGAATCCATGAGGGAACCCAGCAGGAAAAGATCGTCAAATCACGTTGGGTATCCAAAATAGCCTATGTTGATTCTGCAGGTATCGTAGAACTCACTTTTGCGCCTGATGTCATTCCATTAATTACGCAGCTTGAGAAGTCATTCACTGCTTATGAACTTAAGCAAATTAGCTCTCTTACAAGTAAGTATGCGATTCGCCTTTATGAGTTACTGATTCAATGGCGTAGTGTGGGAAAGACACCTATATTTGATATTGATGACTTTCGCTTCAAGCTTGGGTTAGCTAAGGGTGATTATGCGAAGATGGCAAACTTTAAGGTTCGAGTACTCGATATAGCATTAAACCAAATCAATGAGCTCACAGATATCACAGCTTCTTATGAACAACACAAAGTAGGGCGTACGATCAGTGGTTTCACATTTACATTCACTGCTAAGCACCAACCTAAGGAAGTTACCCATACGAAGCCTAAGAAGCTCTCAGATAAGCAAATTCAATTCTTTGCCAATAAGCTAGCTCACTATGATCCATTTGCTAGTCAGAAAGCTGCAGTAGGTGAGAGTTATGCTGATCTTGAGAAAAGACTTCTGCTTGAACTACAAGATGAGAAGTTCATTCAAAAGTACAATGAGGTATTTAAGGAACTTGGTTTAGAGGTATAAATACAACTAAAATACATCTAATTTAAAATCAATATAATTTTATTTTAGTTGTTATTTAGTGGTAGAAATTAGACAGAGGCTGCAAGTCCTTTTGCCAAGTGCTCTGCTTACTCAAGTACAGTTTCTGTAGCCAGTAATGCCATATCATGTGGATAGTCATAATGCTTAAGCAAATGAATGGCGGACGCCTAATATTTCAATTTTACAGTTGAAACTGCCTTATTTTTTTATTGCAGATACACTGGTGTATATCACCCAAGTGGATGCTTTTGTCATTACCGCAAAAATCCACTACCTGGTACAATTTTTGGTGGGTGTTTTCCGATTAATATTTTGGTTGTTTGAGATAATATTGTTCGTGATTTACGCTCTTTGGATTTGATTAATAAATCAATTGTTATAATTGCTTTAACATTAATATTTAGTTCGGCTCATGCTAATTCTAAGATAGAAAATACTATGCGCTTAGCTGCTCAAGGGAATGCGGAAGCTCAGTACGAAATTGGGGTGCGATACGGTATGGTAGACTTTTACATCAAGACTATCTCAAATCATTTGAATGGTTATCTAAAGCTACAAATCAAGGTTATACGGATGCCCAAAATGCTCTAGGTGGGATTTATGCAAATGGTCATGGTTGTGATAAAGATTACGTCAAAGCGAATTACTAGTATCTAAAAGCTTCTAATGGTGGTAAATCTAGCAGTTCATATAATCTTGGTTTGAGCTATAAAAATGGTTGGGGTGTAAAACAAGATTATGCAAAGGCTTATGAATTATTTAATAAATCTGTTGAGCAGGGTCGAGGTGAAGAGGGAGCCGGTGCGCTTGTAAATCTAGCCTATATGTATATGTCAGGCACGGTAGTCGAGAAAAATTATAATAAAGCCTTTGAACTTTTAAGCAAAGCAGTCAAGATGGAAAAATCCGAAACTAATTCGACTGAGGCGCAAGCGGTCGCTCATTATAATTTAGGAGTTCTCTATGAGCGGTGTTTAGGTATGCCTCAAGATTATTCAAAAGTCTAAGAGCATTTTTTACATACAGCTAAGAATGGGAATATAGCAGCACACAAGCAATTAAGTTCTTATAATTCCAATGGTCAGCGTATCACTCAAGAGTACACCAATAGTAAATGACGCTCGAATATTGAATCACGAGGCTTTATGCCCCATTACATAAAAAAGCCCTCAAATTGGGGGCTTTTTTATAAATTAGTTCCAGTGGATGTTACCGTTTTCCTCAAACCGGCAGTTAGCCAATAAGTATTGCGTAATCACTTCGGTTGAAAGCATGTGATCGTAATAGTTGGTATAGATATTCAATAGCCCACGATTCAATTCTTCTAGGAATGCTTTGGTTGCTGTTTCATACGGTTCAGTCGTGACGGAACTCTTTACCTAAGCGGTCATGCTCAAGATCATCGATATAGCCATCGCTCAAGATAAAGGTGTAACCGATTTATTTACTCTTCTTTAAAAATTCTTTTAAATTGTCAGCAGTAATACCGCTGAAATTATTTTCTTGGAGAAAGGTCAGAACATCATCTATTGTTGCACCCAATTTGAAAAGATGAAGTAAAGTTTGCTTATGTTGAGTCAGCAGTTGATTCCGAGTTTTCGTCTTTTCCTTCATTTTTTCTATATGAAGCAGCAAAATACTCTCAAATTTCTTAGAGTCATTTTCACTATATATTTTTTCATTCTTCTCAACATATTTTGAAGAGCGAACAACAGATGTTTTTGCGATTTCAGGAGATGGCGTGGGCGAAAAACCAGGAGATTTATGATTTGAATCCTGTGTCTCAAGCTCTAAAAGATTCTGATTTTGCATTAGATTTTTCCTACAAAAATAAATATACAACCTCATTATTTGCAACATTCATTTTTATGAGTATGGCAAAAAGCAACTCTTTTTGGATTTTAAAATCTCTCAAAAAAGGTACTTTTTGCGATAAGAAAAAAACTAAAAAAATCGCATTATTTTTATCATATTTAGCCAATATCATGACTGCTAAAAAGGTACAGGATGGGACAAAAGATATCTTTTGTCCAAATACAAATCTCGAGCTCGCGATGCTCGGTCTCAATTTGCTTACAATAGAAAAAATGAATAGAAAAGATGCTTTTAAAAAACAGATGTTGATTCATCTGACTGAAGATGAATTTAAGCAAATTCAAGATGCCTGTAAGCAGACATCTTTGACGCAGTTTGACTACTTACGACATAAACTGTTGAGTACTTCGACCATCGGATTTATAGCACCAAATGACATTCATAATGTTCGCTTGCTCGGATTTATGCTCATAAAAATATTTAAAGAATTGGATGATTTAGAACAAGTTAAGTATGAGGTCGAACAGATTAAACAGGTGGTGCAAGAAGTAAAAATGCTCGTTCGTAAACTAAATGATGAGTTTGAAAAACGATGATTATTAAAGTTATAGAAAATACGACTGGAACATCTTCAGTAGAACAACGTGTGAATGGTCTGTCTGATTATATTCATGATCCCAAACCCTCACGCACTGATCTTTTATCAGATTACATTCATCAACTTCATCCAAGTGTTGATTTGAGTTCGATCGAGAAATGTGTTTATTCAAACGCTAGAAATTTTTTAGATGATGATCCGCAACAGCAAAAGCTGGAAATGTCACAAACTGCAAGTTTGAACAGCAAAGTGATTGACCCAATTGTTCATCTTACCGGCAGCTTTAAAAAATTTGAGGTCCCAACTATCGAACAATTAGAAGAACAAATCGACATTATCTCAAAACATCTGAAGGCAAAGGATCTGCAAATGCAGTACGCGGTGCATTTGGATACAGATAATGTGCATTTTCATTTGATCATCAATAAAGTGCATCCATTTTTAAAAAATAAGAATGGTGAAAATAAAGTAATCGATCTAGGAGAGGGCTGGCTCTATAAATCATTACAGCGTGCTGTCGCTGAAATTGAAGCAAAACAAGGCTGGGAGCCTGAACCAAATTCGATGTATATCTATGATCTCGAATCGAAAAAATGCAATGAAAATCCAAATTACATCGCTCAACCGAATGCTGAAAAAGTAAGTAGTAGAATTCGAGATCAAGAACATCGGCATCAAAAAAAAAGTGACATCACGGCAGGAATCATCCATGGCCAACAAAACATACAGCAAGTTAATAGTGTTATTCAGCATGTATTAAATAGTTCAGATTGTTGGCGAACATGGCATGAAAAACTTGCTTCACAGGGAATTTATTACGAAAAAAAGCGCAATGGTGCTATTTTCAATGTTAAGTTTGGGCAATATCATGAGCAAACGTTTAAAGCATCTTTATTTTGTAATAAAGCCACGACCGTAAAAAATTTAGAAAAAAAATGGGGGGACTTTGAACAGAATATGATGCCTGTTTCCAATGCAATTTTCAGAAAAAAATCAGCTACATCTACACAGTATAAGTTCAATGATCAACATCCTTACCATCTTTTTGAGCGACAAGATTTTTTAGTTCAAGATTTACATGAACAATATCTTAAGCTTAAAAATAAAAAAGATTCGATTACTGCATTACGTAAATCTACCTACAAAGAGATTCATTTTGAAAATGAAATTTATCAAAATAATAAAAATCATTGGTTAAAATCATTTAAAAAAACGTATCCAAATCAATCTACGCAGAGCATTTTTACACTTCTGCATTATCAAAATCAGGCAGAACAAACTCAACTTAGAAAATTACAGAGAGAGAATTTTAGCCAATCTCATGAAAAATTAAGTCAAAAAGTCTTGCAAGATACACAAGCTAAATTCTCATTGCTTCCAAAATTTAGTTCTTCAAAAATTACCTCTTATGCCGATTTTTTAAAATATATATCGCCTCTGCATCATCTATCGATACAGCAACAGTTTTTATTGGATCAACGACAATCTCGAAACTTTATTCGACAAGATAATCCAAAAATTAAAACCGCGAAGATCATTTATGACCATCATCAGCCCAACGAGCCCATCGCGATTCAAAATCAGTATGGAATTTTGGTATTCAGTAATTATTCTGTTCCACGCCTTTATCAATGCATACAACATCTCGACTCAAATGCGAAAGCCACTCCAACTGGTCTACCAGAATTTAAAAAGTTATATGCAGTCGCTGTACAATCATTTGAAAATGACGAGAAACTTGTTGATATAAATGAAAAAAGAGTATTGCCGAGTCTTAAGAAATTGTCGCAATCTGGATTGGAAGCATGTTTTAACTTAATTTTTAAAAAATTTATATCAGAGAGTCAGAATCAAAGTACCGCACTTGTGAAAACAAGTATGCTTTTAAATTGTTGTGATATAGATTTGATGAAACTGCAACTCACGTTAAAAAATTGTGTAGATAGCAATATTATTTCAGGCTTCAACGAAAAAAGTCAGAAGATACTGATACAAAGAGTGAATAACTTAATACAAACTCAGTCGACTGAGCTAAATAAACAATATTTTAATTCAAAAGAGATCGAATACTGTTGGAAACTATATTTAAACCTAGAATCAGTACTAGATGCATCTGTAGGCCAACAGCCTCCGAAGATGAGACCCATTTATTCTTCTCCTGGATCTGATCTGAGATTAATCCCAAAAAATGAAACAAATAAAAACTATCAGCGTTCTGAAAGCTTATCTGAACTAGATTATTTACAGATTCAACAGTATTTTGAGTATCGTCAAAATAGTAATTTAAAGAAGAAAAAAGAAAATAAGTTGTCAAATACACTAGATTCTCAAGATCCGAAAATCACA
Organism: Acinetobacter sp. YH12140; assembly: GCF_013418475.1. Classification (NCBI taxonomy): domain Bacteria; kingdom Pseudomonadati; phylum Pseudomonadota; class Gammaproteobacteria; order Moraxellales; family Moraxellaceae; genus Acinetobacter; species Acinetobacter sp. YH12140. The sequence continues at coordinate 11,794 of NZ_VPBZ01000016.1, read as the reverse complement.
GAAGATCAAAACAAGAAACAGAAATATTTTTCTCATAATAAATATGCAATTGAATACAAATTTGGGCAAAAGTTTTATATAGATCAGCGAAAAGTTGCTTTTTTTGAAAGAGATAATTCACCAGAAATTATAGTCGTGAGTGAACAAAAAAAGCATATTGAGGATGCACTCTTACTTGCTCTAGATAAATTCGGGTCAGTTCTAGTATCAGGAACAGATGATTTTAAAAGGCAAGTTCAAGAGATTGCACAATTAACAAAAATAGAAATCACATTTGATATTGCGCCAGCGAAAGAAAAAAATCATGTTAAGGAGGAAGAATTTGCCAATAAAAACGTTGAAATAGTGAATGAGTCTTTAGAGCCAATATTTGCAAATCAGATACCAAAAAACAAAAATAATAATGAATTTAATATTAATAAAAATAAAGATTTAGATTGTATTGAGGATCGTGGTCCCTCAGAGAAAATAAATGATTCTCCAGAGTTTTGCTTATAGTTTGATTAAAAAAAATGAATGAATTTTGGTGTATAAAGTTTATGTATTACGTGAATATTACGTTATAAATATATCTACCTACGGTAACAACTGACTCTCAATTAGATGATTATGTTTGTTGTTTAGTCGCAAGGAAGAGACGTCACTCTTAATTAAAAGACATGAATCTAGAGCTTTTTTTTCATGTAATTTTTATTTAAGGGTGCATAATGTCTGAATCAACAATATATAGTTACTTTCTTAATGATATTTTAGATGAAATTACATACAGTTCATCGGATATTATTTCTATATCTGTTAAAAAAAATTATTTTGAAAGCTTGGACGAGTATTGCAATCGTGTTAGTTCAATTCGATTTTTTACATATAAATATAAAAGTGATAAATACTATAAGGTGATCAATGGTTTAATTAGTAGCTATTCAATAGGAAATAAAGAAAATTTGATTAATTTTAGATGTGATTTAGACAATTTAATAAGTAAATCAGATCTAATAACGAAGAAGTTATATCTTAGAAAAATTTTTTTACAAAAAAATAGATAATTGCCAAAAAAAATGCTAATCATAGTCAAAAAGAACTAAATTTTATTCGATTAAGGTGATGTAAAATTTTACCAAGATTACTTTCATCATCTGGGACTATAAAATTATGGAAACTATTGATAATACTAGTAATTCACTGAAAAAGTATCCTTTTAGTGAAGCAGAATTGCTTGAAAATATAGATGAATATAATGCACATGCAGATGAAATTGCTATAGTTATAGAAAGCGAGTGTGTTGAGTCGTCTTTCATATTTCGGCCTGACAGTACAAATGAACAAAACCGTACAACTACAGACTTACAAGAAAATGTACAGCCTGAAACTATCAATAAAATAGAAAACAATAATTCCTCTCCATCTCTAATCAATCGCTTTGAAAGAGGAATTAAAGCTTTCTTTAAGTAATATTAATGTTTCACTAAGGTACAGTGTGCTCATGCACTTTTAGAACTTATATAAACTAATATCTATTAGTGTTTTTTTAACAAAATCAAAGCTAAACTTATAGTTTTTATAATATGAATCAGGTTTATCTAAATTATTATTTAAGCCATTCAAAATATCATTTTTAAGTTCGCTTGGACTCGTACTCGTACTATTTTCTACTAATCTTGAAATATATGAGTTCAGTTTATTTACTGATCTCCGATAAGATTCGAGATTTTTATTATCAACATTCTCCTCTAAAAACAATATTTTATTATTTATATCAATGATTAAGTTTTCTATTTTATTAAAGGCATTTATTAGTCCTTTGTCTGTTACCTCATAATTTATAAGGTAATCTATATGCTTATGAAATTCACAAACCTCATAAAAAAGAGTTTTAGCTTCATTGGCTATAACTTCTTTTCCTTTTTGATCATGCCATTGGTTATACAAGTAAACAGCAACTATAATTGGTGAAGCAATGGTTGCTACTGCACCTGTGAAGCCTGCTATTGCTCCCCAATCCCAACTACAAACGTCCATCTATTACCCTTTTAAAACTCTATAAACAGTAGCTACGCCACAATTAACAGCTTTTGCTATTTCCTCTTTTGTTAGTCCTTTATTGGCTAACTCTTTGATTCTAATATATTTAGCAGTATCAGCTTTCTTACCTGTTGGCTTATATCCTGATCTTTCTAAACCTTGTTTAATACGTTCCCTACGCTTGTCATTGTCTAAGCGAGCCATAGTAGCCAACAAATCTATAAGCATGTTGTTTACAAGGTTCAGGATAGAGCTTGTAATGGCATCGTTTGGGCTAACAAGCATGTGTGTAGTTGGCAGATCAGCAATATGAACTTCATCTATCGACCCTAGGAGATCAATCTAATGGCTAAAACCTTACAAGAATTATTGGCTAATCGCTCTCCAGAGAGCCAAGCACGTATTCAACAAATGGCTGAAGAATTGCTATTAGAAAATCAGCTTTACTTGATTCGTGAAGAATTAGAGATTTCTCAAAAAGAATTAGCTGAAACCCTTGGAATCAAGCAACCATCTCTTTCAGCTATTGAAAACCGTGGTCATGATTTAAAAATTTCAACGATGAAAAAGTATGTTGAAGCAATGGGTGGAAAACTTCGTATTGATGTAGAACTTCCAACAGGAAAACATATTGGATTCAACGTCTAATAAAAGAGTAGCTTAAGCTACTCTTTTAAATTGATTCAATTACTACTCATTTAGTTCTAGGCGGTGGTTTAATATTATTAACAGTATCGTTATTTTTGGGTGGAGTATAACCAAACTTCCCATTATCATCTGATTTAGATGGCTGAACCTGTGGCGTATAACCTTTTTCGATATTAGTTTTCTGATTCATAAAACTTTATTTCTTCCTTGGTGGTGGTGCGTAGGTTGTTTCTGGTCCTGAACGTGTCGTATAACCATTTTTAGGTAACTTATCAGGTTTCTGTGAAACTGTTGTTAGCTTTGATGGGGTATATCCATCATTAACAATAACTTTCTTTCCAGTATTATTCTCTTGCGTCATTTGGTTCACCTGTTTCTTGCTTAAGCTCTTGTAATGTAAAAAATTCTATAGTTTTAATATCTTTAGATAATATCATTATTCCGGAAGAATCATTAACTTTTCGAATAAATCCTTCTTCATCTACAAGCCATTGTTCTGAAATAAAAATTTGAGGTTCTTCAGGGTAACTAGAAGAAAAGGATCCTGCTCCATATTTTCCACCTAATATTGTTCCATCTTTTAATGTCACTATAAGCCAATAAAAGTTTCTTTGGCTAAATACGTAATCCCATGGGGAATTTGTGGGATGAGGTAAAAAATTATTTACCCACTCTATTTTTCTTATGAATAGCCAAGCGACTGGTATGACAGCTGGAAAAATTAATATTAAACTTGTTATAAATAAAACATGTTTCCACGTAATAATTGAAAAATCTTGAAGGGTTGCCGATATTAGATAAATAGGTAAATGTATAGCGTACGATAAACAGCTATACATAATTGAGCTAAACATCTGAGTTGAAAAATCTGGTAATTTTCCTGGGCACAATAAATTATAGACTTTCAGACTAATAAAGCCTGGCATGATGAAAAAGATAAATATCCAGATACTATCTAGGTTTGGAATACTCAATTCAAATCAACCGAATATGTTTAATATTATTAGAAGACTCAAAGCATACAATTAAAGTTGTCCCTGATACATAGGATTTTCATTTAACATAAAATCTCTTATGCGAAGTCCATTTGAAAATTATCAAAGATTAATGATTTTTTGATATTTTTTTCACTTTAATGTAGGCACAGATGCAGAGTAAAACTCCTGAGAACACCCAAACATAAGCACCTATTAGAACTGGTTGGCTGTTTTTGCCATCTATCACTAAAATAGTGACAAGACCATAGCTCATCATTGCTAAAGTTATACAGCTCCAACGAAATGACTTGGGATCATTTTCATTTAATAAAAAATATGTAAAAACGAGTGATAAATTTGCCCAAATTGGAAAAACTAAAATAATGGGGGCGATTAAAAATTGTAAAAAAAACGAATATACAAAAAGTTCATAACCTTTCATGCCATCGAATACAGGAAGAAGCCATGAAATAATCAGAATTAAAACGGCCATTAATGAAAAAAAATCGACAATCTTTTCTTTAAAAAAAAATTTCATTATGAATACTTTATAAGTAATTAATCGCAGTTTACTTCAAATGTCTTACTGGTATATAGAGCATAAAAAAGCCCGACATCCTGTCGGGCTTTTTCGTATTGGTTCGCTTGGCATAACTCCTGTCGTGCCGCCGATCCTTGTGCGATTATTTATTTTTATTCTGCGGAACGTCCTGTTCTCTTATGACTTCATAATATTAAAGACCAGCTTGGATGAACATCAGCAAAATCCCTAAATTAATGTGCGCTCAGGCGTACAAAATTGGTTGATTTTTATCCCAAGAGTTGTCCGCAGAAATTGGGGATAATTTAACGATTCGCTGTATTGATAATTCAGAGAAAAACGACATTTTGATTAAAAATTAATCAAAAATATTGGCAATAAGTATCAAAATTGCTCAAAAAGAAACCGACTTGTTTCAAAGTCGGTTTTTTGCGGTTTTTGAGGTCGGTCAAAAATTTTTAACTATATGAAAAACATAGGATTTTTAAAAAGCATTTCGTATAACCTCCATTATGTTAAATGGAATGTAATTTGAGGGAAAATAAAATATGTTTAGTGCCTTTTATATGAATCTCTCTTATTCATTTTATATGCAAGTTACACTCATTAGGCATTCAAAAGCCAATTTGAACGCTTATCTGCCAAGCTAAAGCTTAATTAAGCTATTTAGGGTGATGGTCTACTATTGAAAAAAAAATGATAGACCATGAAAAAGAACTGATGGTTGGATTTACTAAATATTACCTAGGGCGGGGTTTATACGTTGTTTCTTGTCGAACAAATTTTGCATAAGGCCGGCAATTAGCGTCAACATACCTCTTTACTGATTCATCATCCTGAAAGCGTACATAGGCTCTAACTAAATTTCTATGGTTCCATAACTTATCCCAAAATAGGTAAGTTGGCATTGATGGTATAATTTCATCTTGAATAACTAAAGAACTATATTGAAAGGCACGGTCTTTATTTGATGATGCTAAAAGATATTTCTCAATTTCATTAAATCCAAATACTTCATAAGCTGATCTTTCCATTTCATTAATGTAAACACCCACATTTGGTTTAATTTCTAATCGACCAACAAATTCAGAACAAGTATAAATAACAAAACTACGATGTATTTCATCAATATTTGGAACTGTAGGACGCATAAATTCTACAAACGATTTATCGTGTAGGATACGGTCTGTTTCTTTGAATGAAGCATTAATTTGAGCCTTATATTCTTCATGTTGCCTCTTTGCGTATTTTGTTCTTTCCTCTCTTAGTTGCTGCAAATATTGTTTTCTTAGTTCTTCATTTCTAATCCTATTAGAATGAAATTTATGTCTGTGAGCTAGTTTAAACTGCTCATCAATATGATCAAAATATGGTTTATATTTTAATTCTAGATCGGTTGCGGGTTTTTGTCTTCTAACCGTATCGCTAACATGCTTATAAAATGCTTCTGCTTTTTCTTGACCTCCCTCTTGTTCAAATACGGCTTTTCTAGCTGCCTCTGGATCAGTTGATTCTGATATAGAACTTGCTGCAATCCCAATAACTTCCTCTGCATCTTTTTTAGTGCCATCAGTAATTAAAATCATTGGTACATCAGCTATAGCTGCATTGCTTAAAAGCATTAAAGCGGCAAGGTAAAAATATTTAAGCATTGGGTGATTTTCTTTAATTTATATGTTAGGTTATTGAATAATAATATGTTTAATTTATCAATACTATTATTGAAAGTTAATAATTTTAAACGCTGTGGAATATAAAAAGGGATCAATACTCACCCATAGAACAGTACCAGATTTATCGAAGGCTTTTTATTTAAGTTAGGTGACCTAACCTAACAGCTTAATATGATCATAGTACATTGCCCCAAAATCAAAAGGTGAAACATAACCTAGTGCACAATGTACACGTTCGTTATTTAAAGAATACGATTGGTATGGCGAATGGAAAGATACTGTACGCCTCTATCACTATAGTGAATCACGTTCTTGGTCTGAAAGCGGCTGTACTTTGATTAGATTCTGTTGATTTAAATGCTTCTGATGCCAGGAACGTAGTGTTTCAGGCGTACAGCCAATCTTAGGAGCAATTGCTGTTATTGCAGCCCAAGTAGACGGATAATCCTTTTCGGATTCAATCAATAATTGAACCGCTCTATCTCTGATTTCAGGGGTATATTTGGTTTTTTTCATCGGAACATTCTCTCAGGAAAGTTGGTCTCCGACAAACCTGGTATAGTTCATTAAGATTTTAAGAATTTATAAAATTAACATAATACACGTTATACGAAGTTGAAATGAAAAATGGAGCTTAAAGCTCCCTTTTTTACTAGTTTTTTTTAAATTGCTAAGCGTAAATTCAGTGCTTTTACGACTTTAATAACAGTATCAAAGCTTGGATTTACATCGCCAGAAAGTGCTTTATAAAGACTTTCTCGACCTAAACCAGTGTCTCTTGATAATTGAGCCATTCCTTTAGCTTTAGCAATATTACCTAAAGCTTTTGCAATGAATGCCGCATCACCATTAGATTCATCGATACAGGCTTGTAGGTAAGCTTGCATATCTTCTTCTGTTTTAAGATGTTCAGCACTGTCCCATTTGCGAAGTTTGATAGCCATTTACAGCTCCTCCTCTAAATCTTGTGCTAATTGTAGGGCAAGTTTTATATCTTTACTTTGCGTAGACTTGTCTCCGCCTGCTAAAAGAATAACGACCCTTTGCCCTTGCTTACAGTAATAGATCCTGTAGCCAGGTCCAAAGAAGAAACGTAATTCAGAAACACCTTCACCTACTGGTTCAGTATCTCCAAAGTTTCCATCTTCAACCCGATCAATTCGGACTTGTATACGTCTTTTTGCCTGCAGGTCTTTTAACTTAGTAAACCAGTCATCAAAGACTTCAGTGGTATATATTGAGTACATAAGAGTAATGTATCCTATAGGATACATTTATGCAAGAAATAAACTTGAATGTATGGGGCTACAACAGAATTTCGTATAACCACCATTATGTTAAATAGATAGCAGTTGGGAGATTATTTATTCTTTCAATAGACAAAAACTTGCGGAATTTTTCTTAATTTGTAATCCTTGCGGCCAAGGGTGTCTAGCGTAGCTAAGACAGGTATTCGTTATAGTCGGGCCGCTATAATACGGATGACGAGTGCCTGTATGTTTAACCTAAATATCTTTAACAAGATCTCTAGCGAAGTATTGACCATCAAAAATGATCTTGAGCTGAATTCTGAAAATCAACTGATAACTAAGTATAAGACTTCTACTTCTGAAGATTATAAACAGGCTATTGTTTTGATTTTTAAAGAACGTGGCTATACACGTTTGGAAATAGGTCAATTACTTGGGGAGCCAAAAGCTTCATAAAATACCGATTAAACAAAGCTTGGATATAACATCCAGGCTTTATAAAAAAGTACCTAGCTGTTACCCTTGTCCTGATTTTTTTACTCTAAAACGTTCTTTCATCTTATGACACTTACGCCACCTTAAGTTTATTTATCGTCTTAAATCTGTAAATAACTCATCACTGTCTAGTGATGTGGTGTAGTCGTTTGTGTGTTGTATATATCACATCACTAGCCTATCTGAAAAATTAAAAAACAGGCTATGTTTATGTTATCTAATGTCCGAGAACAGTGGTTCTCTAACATCCGTGGGGATGTACTTGCCGGATTAGTCGTCGGTCTTGCACTCATCCCTGAAGCCATCGCATTTTCAATTATTGCAGGTGTAGATCCTAAAGTTGGTCTATACGCATCCTTCTGTATTGCCGTCGTGATTTCTTTCGTAGGTGGTCGTCCTGCCATGATTTCAGCAGCCACTGGTGCAATGGCGCTGCTTATGGTCACATTGGTCAAAGAGCATGGGCTTGAATATCTGCTGGCAGCAACAATTTTGACAGGCGTGATTCAAATATTGGCAGGCTATTTAAAGCTCGCCAAGTTAATGCGGTTTGTATCTAAATCTGTGGTTATTGGATTCGTAAATGCGTTAGCGATCTTAATTTTCATGGCTCAATTGCCTGAACTGATTAATGTGACCTGGCATGTATATGCTTTTGTTGCTTTAGGTTTAGCAATTATTTATCTATTCCCTCTGGTTCCCAAATTAGGAAAATTACTCCCTTCTCCACTAGTCTGCATCATTGCAATCACATTATTGGCAATCGCTTTAGGAATTGATGTACGGACCGTGGGCGATATGGGGTCTTTACCTGACACACTTCCAATGTTCTTGATTCCAGATATTCCTTTGAATATTGAAACATTGATGATTATTTTGCCTTATTCAGTCGCACTGGCGGCTGTAGGTTTACTTGAATCGATGATGACAGCAACTATCGTGGATGAAATGACTGATACGCCAAGTGATAAATATCAGGAATGTAAGGGACAAGGGATTGCGAATATTGCTTCTGGCTTTATGGGTGGCATGGCCGGTTGTGCAATGATTGGTCAATCTATGATTAACGTAAAATCAGGTGGCCTTACACGCTTATCAACATTCTCTGCGGGCATTTTTCTTCTTATTCTGGTTGTATTTATCAGCGACTGGCTCAAAGTGATTCCAATGGCTGCATTGGTAGCGGTAATGATAATGGTCTCTATCAGTACCTTTGAATGGAGTTCTGTCACTCAGTTAAAAGATAATCCTAAGAGTAGTAATATCGTCATGATTGCGACGGTGATTGTAGTTGTTGCTACGCATAACCTGGCTTTGGGTGTGTTAACAGGCGTATTACTTTCAGCCTTGTTCCTGGCGAATAAACTTGAAAATGATATCCAGGTGACAGCATCTTTTGAAGGAATGGCCCGTTTATATGAGTTGAGAGGTCAGATCTTCTTTAGTTCTTCTGAAAAATTCATGCAAGGTTTTGACTTTAAAGAGGATGTAAAGGAGGTGATTATTGATTTGACCCATTCTCACATTTGGGATGTAACATCAGTCGCCATGCTTGATTCTGTTGTAAATAAATTTCAAAAGAATGGTGCGAATGTCACAGTACGTGGTCTAAATGAAGCCAGTTCGATCATGATTGATAAGTATGGGACACATGCCAGAATTTAAGTTTTAAAAATTCTATATTTATATAGAATTTCTAAAATTAACATAATACACCTTATACGAATCTAAAAATGGGAGCCTTTAGCTCCCATTTTTACTATATTTTTAAAGTTTTAAGCGTGTTGTACTGTGAGTTTTAAGCCTAAAGCATTTACTACACGATTAATCGTATCAAAACGTGGTGCTGAATCCTGACGTAGGGCTTTGTAGAGTGCTTCACGCCCAATCCCTGCTTCTTTAGCGATTTGAGTCATGCCACGAGCTTTAGCAATAACACCAAGTGCATGGGCTAATTCAGCTGGATCATTTTCTTCAAGAACCATATTGAGATACATCACAATGTCTTCTTCAGTTTTGAGCGACTCAGCCATATCAAAACTTGGTAAATCAGCGACTTTAACCATTTTAATCCTCCAATGTTTTCGATAGTTTGACTGCCCGATCGATGTCTTGTTGTTGAGTTGATTTATCTCCACCACCAAGCATTACAATCACAACGTCACCATGTTGGATGTAATACATCCTCCATCCAGAACCGAAGAATTCTCTCATTTCCCAAACGCCATCTTGGAGAGGTTTAATGTCTCCCCAGTTTCCACGTTGAACCTTATCTAATCGACGATTCAGGCGGATACGGGTCATATTGTCTTTAATGCCATCCAACCATTCATCAAATTCTGGAAGACGTTTAATTTCAATCATGAGGATTCCTTATCTTCTCACTATATTGTATTCGATCGAATACAATATGCAAGTAATTTATACGAACATCCATTAATTTCGTATAACACCATTATGTTAAATACATAATTTTTTTGGTTAAAATTTAAACTTTTTTACTGTTTTTCAGGCAAGATGCATATTTTTTTGAAGCCATACTTTCCTTGTCAGATGTTCAAACATTTTAAGGAGAAAGCAATGACACAAACAGCGAATGATCAACGTGCTACAGTAAAAAATCCTAATAATATTCAACATGCGCAGAATCAGGACAACCGTAGCCGACAATTGAATCCTAATCATAAACCTACGAAATCTAAATAAGGATGAAAACTATGAGCACAGCAGGTTGGCCTAGTACTACTGGAAATCCATCAGGTGGTGGCCGAGACAATAATCCACCTCGTAAATAAAAATTTATTTATCTTGTAATATCAATTCAGAAGGCCAAAGATATTGGCCTTCTGAAGGATATTTCTTCAGGAAGGCTCCCCATATCACGATAAAATCTTCTGATGTAGCTAACGTAGAAACGCTGGCTGTTTTTTGAAAATGTTTATAATAAAAGTCTTGCCAAAAATATATTAACCATAGGCCAGCTATGGCATTAATACTTTCAAACCACTTATCTTCTGGAAGTTCATTTTTCAGGAATAAATAATTCTCTTCTGAGACTTGTTCATAAATTTCATCATTTTTAAACTCACCATAAGGTAGACCTAGGAACTCATAGACTTCATTCAAGTAGCATAGTCTTCTGTTTTCTCTAACTTTTTTAATTAGTTGTATAAATTCTTTAATTTGTTCATCTTCGAGAGAAGGATCTAACCATTGCTCAAAACCATTAGTTGGAGGAATAGTCTTCAGAATCTCGACTTTATGTCCTTTTGTTGCTTCAAACTTTGCATTTATCTTTAAGATAAATAAAAGAAAATCTGTAAAAGTTTTTGATGGGAAGTATGGTCGTTTATTTTTAAACTTAAACTTTAATGCTTGGTTTAGTGAGATTGATTGGAATCCCCACTTCTTAGAAATTAAATGATCTAAGTGAATTAAAATTAGCAGTATATTGACGCCAGAATTTCGGCACTGTTGCAAATAACCACGAATGGTAAGCTGAAGACTGTTTTAGCTAAAGGTGCAGCATATGAATCCTTTCCATGGTCGGCATTTTCAGGGCGAAATCATTCTTTGGGCTGTGCGCTGGTATTGTAAATATGGCATTAGCTATCGTGAACTGCAGGAAATGCTGGCCGAACGGGGTGTGAATGTTGATCACACGACTATTTACCGTTGGGTTCAACGTTATGCTCCTGAAATAGAAAAACGTTTACGCTGGTATTGGCGTAATCCTACAGATCTGAGCTCGTGGCATATTGATGAAACCTATGTAAAAGTGAATGGACGATGGTCTTATCTGTATCGTGCAGTCGATCAACGTGGCGATACCATTGATTTTTATCTTTCTTCTAGACGTAATACCAAATCAGCATATTGTTTTCTTGGAAAAATTTTAAATAATGTGAAGAAGTGGCAAATTCCACAAGTGATCAACACGGATAAAGCACCCACATATGGACGTGCTTTATCACGGTTAAAACGGGAAGGTAAATGTCCACCAGACCTTGAGCACAGGCAGATTAAGTATAAAAATAACGTGATTGAATGTGATCATGGCAAGCTAAAGCGGATCATCAGGGCCACATTAGGATTCAAATCTATGAAGACGGCTTATGCCACAATTAAAGGTATTGAAGTCATGCGTGCACTACGTAAAGGACAAGCATCGTCATTTTATTATGGTCAGCC
>NZ_VPBZ01000015.1:0-26449 GCF_013418475.1 Acinetobacter sp. YH12140 | reverse complement strand
AGTACCAGCGTACGGCCCACAGAATGATGTCACGCTGAAAATGCCGGCCTTTGAATGGGTTCATGTGCAGCTCCATCAGCAAAAGGGGATGATAAGTTTATCACCACCGACTATTTGCAACAGTGCCGAAAAATGAACAATTTCGTAAATTATAAATTTTTAATACCAAAGTTACATGTTATATATGATTAAAAATCATTTAAATGGTACATAATTTTACGAACTTTTAGGCTGTTACTTTAGGGTATACTTTAAAGTTACACAAAACATCTATATGAAGACTAAAGTCCAAATTAGTGTTTATGTTGGTTCAATGTATTACATTTCGTATTTTCTATTTGTAACGTAATTTCAGTAATATTATGATTATGTTTTAGAACTTCTAAGGCCTTTTGATAGAGTTGATCTGTATTGCTATTCGGAGCAACCAAATGAGCAGTTAAATGAATATTTCTTGAGGATATAGCCCAGACTTTCAACTGATGAATCCCTTCAACGCCCTCTAGCTTCAATAAATCATTTCTTAACGACTCAATATCAATCTCATCAGGAACTCCTTCAAGCAGAATATGAATACTTTGTTTTAATAAAATCCAAGTTCGAGGTAAGACCCAGAAGCCAATTAACACAGCGATTACGGTATCAACCCACATCCACTGGGTAAAATAAATAACTATTCCTCCGATAATCACGCCTATCGATCCTAGAGCATCACTAAGAACTTCTAAATATGCACCTTTTATATTTAGACTTCCTTCAGCACTAGCAGAAAGGATTTTCATTGAAATCAAATTTATGACCAAACCAATGACCGCGACAATCATCATTCCAACACTTTGAATTTCAGCAGGATTCGTAAAACGTTGATAAGCTTCATATACAATATATATTGCTACCACAAAAAGCATCACCGCATTAAACAGAGCCGCTAAAATTTCAAATCGCTGATAGCCAAAAGTTCTTTTATCATCTGCGGCTTTTTTACCAATTTTGATAGCGGCAAGAGCAATAGCTAAAGCGGCTACATCAGTAAACATATGAGCTGCATCAGATAACAAAGCCAAACTTTGGGTAATAAAAGCAGCGACAACTTCTACTATTAAAAAAGTAGTCGTTAAACCTAAGGCAACCATTAACTTCTTACTATTTTCTTCAGTAACAACCGCATGGCTATGATCATGATGTTCTGACATAAAATATTTTCCTTATTCTATTTATGATGAGCAGAGATATTGGATAACAGCCAATATCTCTGCTGTAAATCGACTAATCTATTGGATTAAGAAACTTTCTTTTCATTTATCCAACGATAAAGCACGGGTAACAGCACCAAAGTTAGTAATGTTGAAGAGATAATCCCGCCAATCACTACGGTTGCCAGTGGCCGTTGAACCTCAGCCCCTGTTCCGGTTGCCAGCGCCATTGGTACAAAACCCAGTGAAGCCACACAAGCTGTCATCAACACTGGTCTTAAGCGCAAAATAGCCCCTTGCCACACGGCTTTATGCACTGGATATTTGTCCCTTAATTCCTTAATAAAGGTCAGCATTACCAGTCCATTGAGGACTGCAACACCAGATAAGGCAATAAAGCCAATTCCAGCTGACATCGATAATGGAATATCCCTTAGCCAAAGGAACAGCACACCACCGGTCAAGGCAAAGGGTACCCCGGTAAAGACCAATAGACTTTCTTTGACATTGTGAAAGACCGCCATCAGTAAAATAAAGATAGTGATTAAAGCCAGTGGAATCACGATTTGCATCCGTGCTTTGGCTGAAGCCAAATTTTCAAACTGACCGCCATATTCTATCCAATAACCACTTGGCAAAGTGTATGCTTTGAGCTGTGTCTGTACATCAGAAACAAAAGACCCTAAATCACGCCCTTCAACATTCGTTGTAACCACAACTCGGCGTTTACCATTTTCTCGACTGACTTGGTTGATTCCTTCAATGGTCGAGACTTGCGCGACATCCGACAATAAAATACTGCCACCATTTGGAAGCTGAATAGGTAACTGGGAAACAGATGCGACACTACGGTCTTGCTCTCCAAGACGGATAACAAAATCAAAACGACGATCGCCTTCTAAAATCTCTCCCACGCTTTGTCCACCAATACTGGTTGCCACAAGGTCTTGAATTGAACGCACACTCAAACCATATTGTGCAGCCAAAGTTTTATTTACCTCGACATTCAGTAATGGCAAACCTGAGGTCTGCTCAACTTTCACGGCACTGCTACCCGATATTTGCTGAATGATTTTGGAGATTTTAGTCGCCTCAGTATTGAGGACATTCATATCATCACCGAAGATTTTCACACCAACATCACTACGCACACCTGAGATCAATTCATTAAATCGGAGTTCAATCGGTTGTGAAAATTCACTATTATTGCCTGGAATCGTGGCTAAATACGTCACCATACGGCCACGTAATTCATCTAAACTTTCTTTAGGATTTGGCCATTCTGAACGAGGCTTTAACATGATATAGCCATCTGAAATATTGGGTGGCATGACATCTGTTGCAACCTCGGCTGTACCCGTTCTGGCAAATACTGCCTTAATTTCAGGGAAACTCTTTAAAAGAAGTTTTTCAGTATTCTCCTGAATACGTAAAGACTCTTCTAAGCCTGTACTTGGTGAACGTAACTGTTGTACCGCAAAGTCTCCTTCACTGAGCTGTGGTGCAAATTCACTGCCGAGTTTGGTACTGATAAATCCCGTAATCACTAATACACACAGTGCAAAAGTCAGCACAACTGCTTTGTATTGATACGAAATATCAAGAGTTTGCTGATATTTAGCTTTTAGCCATAACATCCAACGACTTTCTTTTTCTTGAATATCGCCTTTGACCCACAATGCCACAGCAGCAGGCACAAAGGTGATCGATAAAATAATGGCTGCAACAAGGGCGAGTACCACTGTCAATGCCATCGGATGGAACATTTTTGCTTCCACACCACTTAAAGCAAAAATCGGCAAATACACCACCAAAATAATAAGCTGACCAAAAATAAGAGGACGACGTGCTTGGCGGGCAGCCAGAAAAACTTCCTTAAAGCGTTCACTTTGTGTGAGAGGTCGTTTTAACAGTTGCTGTGTATGGGCTAAACGCCGGATACAGTTTTCGACAATCACCACAGCACCATCGACAATGATGCCGAAATCGAGTGCACCTAAACTCATCAGATTGGCACTGATATTTTTCTGTGCCATCCCGGTTAAGGTAAACAGCATAGAGAGTGGAATGACACAGGCAGTAATCAAGGCAGCACGGATATTCCCTAAAAACAGGAACAGAATGATGATGACCAGGATTGCTCCCTCTACCAAGTTTTTCTGAACGGTTTTAATCGCCTTCTCAACCAAGGTAGTACGGTCGTACACCGTTTCAATCACTACCCCTTTAGGCAAACTATTCTGAATATCTTGAAGCTTGGCATCCACAGCTTTAGAAACAGTCCGGCTATTTCCACCCATCGCCATCATGGCAACCCCTAAAACGGTTTCTTTGCCGTTATAGGTTGCCCCACCGGTTCTTAAATCATGCCCAATAGAGACTTGCGCAATATCACCAACCCGAATTGGGCTGCCATTTGGGCTACCCAGCATGGTGTTCTCAATATCAGAAAGCCCATTGAATGCACCCGGTACACGTACCGTCAGTTGCTGACCATTGTCTTCAATATAACCTGCACCTCGGTTCTCATTATTTTGCGCTAAAGCCTGTTGCAGTTGTTCTAATGAGATATTCAGTTGCTGCATCCGGTTTAAATCGGGAGAGACCACATAGGTTTTTTCAAAACCACCAATACTGTTGACCTCTGCAACTCCCTTAACACGTTGCAGTTGAGGACGCACAATCCAGTCCTGAATCTCACGCAAATCCATCGGCGTGTATGCAGTTCCATCCGGCTTTTTCGCATTCGGATCTGCCTTCAGTACCCATTGATAAATCTCACCGAGACCCGTAGAAACGGGGGACATCGTCGGTGCGATTTGTGCAGGCAACTCAGATTGCGCCTCCTGTATCCGTTGGTTAATCTGCTGACGGGCCCAATAAATATCAGTCCCATCTTTAAAGACAATGGTGACTTGAGAGAGTCCATAACGGGATATGGAACGGGTAAGCTCCAGATCCGGAATGCCAGCCATGGCATTTTCAATGGGATAGGTAATCCGCTGTTCGACTTCAAGCGCAGTAAAACCCTTGGCTTGAGTATTAATCTGGACTTGGGTATTGGTAATATCGGGTACAGCATCAATCGGGAGTTTCTGATAGCTATACACCCCGACCGCAATCCAGGTACAGACAAAGAGCAACACCCAAATCGCATTTTGTATGGAAAACTGAATGATTCGTTCGAATAAACCTTCTGGTTTTGGCAGATCAGAATTAATGTTCATGGCCTGCCTCGTCTTTTTCTAATTCAGATTTCAACAAGAAACTGCCTTGAGCGATATACTTCTGCCCTTCAGTCAGCCCAGAAATCACTTCAAGCCATTGTCCATCACTTGAAGCCTGCCCCAATTGCACTTTCTGTGCTTTTAAGTGGACTTGACCTTTTTGTTCTGAATCTACGATGAAAATACTGTCTTCACCTTCAATACTTTGCAGCGCAGACTTTTGAATCCGAAGGGCTGATTTTGCTGTAGCTTCCGGAATCAACACTCTCACTAACACATTAGAACGCAACTCAGTAGCTTGCGCATCGAGTTTTGCGCGCACCACCAGACGCCCTGTTTGTACATCTGCCTGAGAGGTTAAGCTTTGTACAGTAGCTTTATAGATTTGATCTGAATCATTCACTTTAAAGTCAATTTTTTGCCCGGCTTGCAGTTGACCTGAGAATTGATTCGGCAAATTAAACTCAAGCCATAAATCTTTCAGCTGTTCAATGACAAAGAGCTGATTAGCCAGTTGCACATTTTCACCGACCACAATATCTTTTTGACTGATCACCCCAGAGATCGGTGCTTTAATCAGAAAACGCCCATTGTTATTGCCACTTGCACCTAATGCATTTAAACGTGCTTGTGAGGACTGGACAGTAATCTGCGCTTGACGGTAGGCATTTTCGGCACGCTGGTAATCCTGTTTGGCAGAAATCCCCTGTGACCAGAGTTGCTGTTCGCGCTGGTAATCTTTACGGGCCAAATCCAGATTCACCTGTGCCATACGCAGATTTGCCTGTTGGTCGATCAGTTCAGGCACGATTAGTACAGCCAGCGTTTGTCCTTTTTGCACGCTCTGTCCTAAAGCCACATTGACCTGCTCGACATGACCACTAAAATTAGGCGATATATGCGCTTGTTGATCGGTATTCACCACCAATTTACCTGGCAGGGTTGTCAGCTTTTCAACCAATCCTGTGGATGCAACAGCAACTTTTAAACCTTGTTCAACCATTTGTTGGCTGGTCAGTTGTATTTCGCCTTCTTCAGCATGTCCTTCTTCAGAACTATCTTCATCAGAATGTTCGGCATTTCCCTCATCATGACCATGCCCCTCAGATTCAGTTTTTTTTGAACTTAACCAAATAACCAGACTGACCAAGACCGTAATCAGAATCAAAATTGCA
The DNA here is from genome assembly GCF_013418475.1 of Acinetobacter sp. YH12140. NCBI lineage: Bacteria > Pseudomonadati > Pseudomonadota > Gammaproteobacteria > Moraxellales > Moraxellaceae > Acinetobacter > Acinetobacter sp. YH12140. Next base: position 20,854 of record NZ_VPBZ01000015.1, on the reverse strand, counting down.
ATCATGAGAGACTGGGATATTTTTCCGTTTTGCTTGGCGTTCATTTTATCGTGCTCCCCCATTGATTAAATTTTGCGATGCTTCGACTGCCTTTTTATTCAGTTGTGTATAGGCATCCGAACGGCTAATTTCTTCATAACTTGTGCCAATACTGAGTGCCTCAGCTGCGAGGGCAGTTTGCCAAGCTTGACGTAGAATTTGTAATTGACCCAATCGAAGATTCTGCAGTTGGGTGGTTGCTTGCTGAACGTCGGTAATGGACAGTTTCCCTGCCTGAAACCCTTGTAAAGTACGGCTCTGAACTTTGGTCGCCAAAGTAACTTGTGCTGTTGTGGCATCGAACTGGCTACGTAAACCTTTGAGCTGATGCATGCTGTTGGCAATATTGAGTATTTGTTGCTTCAGCTCACGCTGCTGCTGTTGGTTCAGCAATATTTGCTGTTGCTGGACCATCGGGATCGCATATTGCTGGCGGTTGAAAATATTCAGTGGAATAGCCACGCCGATTGCCAAAGTCGTATCGTTGCTTTCATTAGGGGTTTTGCTACGTTTCATGCCTACATTTAAAGTCGGATTGGGACGTGCCTGAATTCTTAAATTTTCAATTTGATGATCCGATTGCTGAATGTTCAAGGCATAGAATTTTTCTAGCCACCCTTCAGCAATATACCGTTGCACAGTTTGGAGACTTTGCTCTGGCCAAGGGATAGCGGTTTTATTCAATTGAAGATGTGAAGATGTTTCTCCCCCCCACAAATTAGACAGCTGACGACCGGCAGCTTGTTTATTCAGCATCGCTTGCTGATAAAGTCGTTGGATTTCTAGCGCTTCAATTTGGGTACGCTCAAAATCAACCAGGGCAATACTGCCTGCCTGATAGCGTTTCTGGGCACTGTCCAGATTGGCTTTACTTGTTTTTAACTGTACTGAATAAGCAGACTGCTCAACCTCAGCAAGTGCAAATTGCGACCATGCAAATTTAACAATCAGTTGGCTTTGTGCCTTCCATAATTGCTGTTGCAATTGGATTTGTTGATTCGAGGTATTGGCAATCACCCGGTTCAGCTTACGCTGACCAAATAGATCTAGAGGTTGACTAACGCCAACATTGAATTCCTGTTCTTGACCTGAGCCAAAGCCAGACTGTTCTAAACTTATACTTGGATTCTGCCATAACCGACTTTGCTGAATATTCAATTCAGATATTTGCTGAACTTGTTGCCACAGCTTGTCTTGAGTCTGGTAACTTTGTACTTTTGCTAAAGCGGATTCAAAGCTGGTAACGTTTTCAGCATAGCTATATTGCATAGCCGCTGCACATATACAAGCAACCAAGCTATGACGCAAGAGTATAATTGATTGTGAAGACATGATTTTTCCCACTTATTTAAATAATAAAAGTGGTGGGAATGTTTTAGGCTACCCCACCATGAGCGGGGAAAATTCGGGAGGTGGGCTTTGTTGAAACAGGTCAGGAGCCTGATAGCTGTTTTTCCAATGAAATTGTGGATTCACTTTAACTTCAGAGCTTGGAGGAAACACATCTACTTTTTCATTTTGTACAATCAAATGCGTCATCGATGGTAGATGATCTTGATGATCTTCACCGATTTCTAAATCGCTACTGAATGTTTTTATGTTTTCTGACTGTCCATTATGATCGTGTTGACGACTATCGCTGGCACACAAGGTATTTTGGTGATGACCAAAATGATAACTCTGCTGTGATTGAGGCTGTTGTTCATGGACACAAAAGGCCGCCGCCACATTCCAAAAGCTTTGGAACATGAACAATCCAACCAAGACTGTAATCCATGTAGTAGAACGCATCATCATAACAATCGAAAAATTTGTACCAAGTATAAGGCTTAGAGCCACTCCAAGGTCAAGCTTAATAAATTAAATTAAACATTCAATGAACACTGAATAGCCGGCACTTTTGCAAATTTACCTTGTCTCTATAAGCTCACATCAATTTCAGGTAAGAATAACAATAGATAGTGAACCGTACCGGGTTTGTCGGAGACTTTTTATTTAAGTTAGGCCACCTGACCTAACGGGTTAATCTTATCATTGTACATTGCTTCAAACTCAAAAGGCGATACATTGTCAACGGCATTCTAAAATTGACCCCTTTTACCTTACAAATGGCAAAGTAAAATTGCCCCCTGAAATCAGAGAAAGAGCGGTTCAATTATTGATTGAATCTGAAAAAGATTATCCTTCTACTTGGGCAGCAATCACAGCTATTGATCCTAAAATCGGTTGTACTCCTGAAACATTGCGTGTTTGGTATCAAAAATATTTAGATCAACAAAATCCTGTCAAAGTACAACAGATATCTGATCAAGAAAAAATGAAGGGTAATCCCCCCTAAAATACTAGCTCTTTAAAAGAGGCAGTATTATGCTTTTACAACATGGTGTTTAACTTGAGAAACTGAATTTAAAACAATCTACTGTAACTCTTCCAGACAGATATGAAATTAATCCACCCCTAGCCCCTTAAACACAGCATCTACCGGATCTGCATAAAAGCTGGTCTGGAACTTGGTAAACAGTTCCACAGGAATCGTTGGGATATCTGCCGCACTACTCATTGGCAAAGCAACCTTCTTGGCACCCGCATCAAAAGCAACTTGCAGACATTCGGCAATACTTTCCACCGGTGTCACTGAACCACCCAAGCTCATATCACCCAGTACCACCATCTGACTTTGAACCGATCGTCCTAAGAGGCCAGAAGCGAAAGCCACTAAACTTGGCAGAGCAAGATGGCTGAGCGGCCCGGTATTCTGTAATTCAACCACATGTAAGTGGAAGTCATGTTCCAGCACCTTACTGCCACCCGATATTCTGGATGCATTGGCCTTGAAGTAGTCAAATGCGATCTTGACCTGCTCCTTGGCACTGCTTGAATTCCATAAGCCTGATGTCGCCAATTTTCCAGAACCTTTGGTCACTTGAAGTTCTAAGCGGTATAACCCCGGCATGCCTTTATTACTGAGCCCGATGGTATATAAGAAACCTGGCTTGGCTGGACCTTCGGGAATCAGTCCGCCACCACCCTGCTCTTTGACTGAGACAAAATGTTCTTCTAAGGTGTCATTGTCGATATAGCTGAAATGAACGTCATAGAATTCCATACCACCAATTTTCTTCAGCTGCTCTTTGACCCGACGGCGTACCTGCAGCGCATATTCCAGACACTGGCGTACATCTTCTTTATTAAACTGACCGTGTGGGTAGAGCAACTTCATCAATCCAGAAACCGTCTTGCGAACGGCAATCACATCGCGCTGATTCAGGTTATTTCCGAGTTTGAAGTACTTCTCAATGGCATCCGCAAAACTACGCTTACGCATTTCCCGGAAGAATTCAGCCAGATAATCAACGATTAGACCATAACGGTTGGTAAAGAATTCCGGACGCATTTTTGGAATTTCCCAACCTGGAATATAGGCATGAAAACGATCGAAGAATGCCGAATCGATCATGGCTTCAGGGAAAGGTGCCAAGAGATGGCTGGTTTTTACCAACGATTCGACGCTTTGGTTAATATTACCCACAAAAACCATTGAAGCAGATGCTTCCATCTGTTCCCGGCCACGGGCAAAAGATCCCGATGCCATGTAGTCTTTCATGATCTGAACGCCATCTTTGTCCTTAAAGGAAATACCGGCAACTTCATCAAAGGCCACCACATCCCACAACCCCACCAGACCAATACGGCGGCTACTCATGTTATAGAACAGATTGGCGACAGTCGTTTGCCCACCCGAGACTAAAATACTGTTCGGTGAACACTCTTTGTAAATATGGCTTTTCCCGGTACCGCGTGGTCCAAGTTCACAGACGTTATAGTTATTTTCAACGAACGGAACCATACGCGCTAATAGGTGCCATTGCACATCCTCTTTTAGCGAAGCCGGTTCCATGCCGATCGAACGGATTAAACTCTCGCGCCACTGATCCGTGCTTAATGCTGCTCTGCCACTGAAAAGTTCATCCATATTCATATTCGGCATCTGAATCGGCTTGAGTAAGCTGACACCAAATGGCGAGCTGGTCTGTCCTTCTTCAAAATAATAACTGAGCGTAGCAATGACCCAGATACCACCAACAAGTAATTTTTCATACTCTTTGACGATGCCTGCCGAGATTTCGGCATCTTTGATGCCCAGATTACTAAATGATGCTTCGTATTTGTCCTTACGCTCATTCAGCTTTACGGTCACCCGATCAATGACCTTATAACTGCCCCGTTCACGGACCAGGGATTTCACCTTCTCAGCTTCATCAGGACGGACGTAGTTCTCAGCCAGTACGGTCTTTACGTTACGTAGTCCCTGCTCAATGATCTCAGGATCATCCGAGGCACAATACATCCCTAGCAGGTATTCGAGTACATAGACAGGAACGTTAGCCCCTTCTTTGATCAGTTTAGTCAGATCCTTACGTACCACCCGCCCAGCAAAGTGTTCATTCAGCAGCTGATCCAGTTCTTTATCGTTAGCAGATTCCATGTAGGCTACGCTCTATCGTTAATTCGTTATTAGAAGAAGTCATCGGTAAATGCCAAATCAATGGTGACCTTATAGCGCTGCACTTCGATATTTAGGTCTTTGTCCTTCAGTACCAGGAAGTAATCTTTCTTACGGTCAAAATCAGTACCGGACAATGACAGTCTGACCTGTTTTACCCGTTCCGCAACAGAGTCGGTACTGCTATCAAAGGTCAGAGTTTCTTCACTGGAAACTTTGACATCCCCATCATAAATGGCAATCGATAGGGTTACTGGCATAACCAGCTCACTGACAGCTTCGGTTTGCATCAAATCAAACTTCTGGATGTTATTGACCATCTTCAGCGTGGATTTTGTAGAAATGACCTCAACTTTACGCTTGGTCCGCTGTCCAGCCTTTTCACCACGTAGCTGTTTTACCGTCAGTACCGGCACCACAATTTCCTGAGGCATGATGCCACCATGCACGAAACGTGAGCCTCCTACAAAATGGAAACGGTTCGCCCCTTTTGGAATCCAAAAATCAGTCGCAGATAATGTGCCTGCCGTAGCTTGGGTTGAGCCTTTCCAGGCTTCCTTACTCTCTGGCAAACCATGCCCAATCACATAGCGTTTCTTGCTCTTCAATGCATTGGTCGGTTTTTCAGTCAAGCTTGAACGATCCGCAGATTCCAGTTTACTTTGCTGGAACAAGAAGCCATGGTCGGCTGTAATCAACAGGGTGGAAATATTGAAGTGCATTAAAATTTTACGGCTGAGTTCAGTCAGCTCTTCAATAGCATGTTCCACCGCCATAAAGGTCTCAGATTCTGTAGAGGCACTGTCTCCCCGAGCATCAATCACGTTGTGATAAACGTAAATCAAATCATGGTCTTTAAGTGCTTCACGGCCTTCATCACGCGACCAACCTTTTACCGTTTCAGCGGTAACCGCCAATCCATTATAGGCAGCCAGAATTTTGGATCGTGCTGCAGTCCCTTTGCTGGACTGCCCATCTACTAAAACATCATCACCTGCGGCCTCTTTGTACTCCAAAGTCTGATGCGGCAACAACGAGGCCATGCCAAGTGTGGTGTAACTTGGGACAACGCCCAGCTGTGAAGACAAGGTCGCTTCAGAATAACGCTTTTCATTGATACGATCACGCAGCTCTACCGCAGCTTCATAACGGAAAGCATCACTGATAATCACCACAATACGGCGTTTCGTTGCGGAACTGAGTAAGGGTCTAACGTGAGTATCGTAGAAGTTCTGCTGATTTGGGATATCTGCCATTTTCCAGACATTCAAGCGTTGCTCAGCTTCAATCCGCTCGCCCCAGTTGCGTGCCAAGTGGTCAATAAACCAGTAGGAATAGCAATTTTCCACTTCTTCATCGAGTTTTTTCAGGATATCGACATGAGCGCGTTGAGAAGCAGCACTGTAGTGGCGATAGGCCATATCAAAGCGATACAACTCCTGCTCGTAGGCTTTATACAAAGCTTCACTGGAGTCGAAATAGAAACCGGCATCAAACTGCTGTCGCAGGCTAAACAGCTCAATGGCTGCCTGCAACGCTGTATAGACAGTACGATATTTACGGCGTGTTGCATCATCCTTATGTTTGGAAGCCCAATAGCCATCCAGACGGGTAGAAATAATCGTTCTGAAATGTTCCAGTTCAGCTTTGGCTGCTGCAGGGATATGACTGGCCAGATCAATAATGATCTTTTGTTCAATCACTTCAAAGGTCATGACATCGAGCAGCTGCTCCAGATCAAAGGCCCCGACCTTCTCCTGGATCCGCAGTGCATTGGCCACGGTCTGGGAGAGTGTATCGAAGGTTGGGTAGTATTTAGAACTGTCTCTCCAGCGCGACAAAAAGGCTCTAGCCGTCGCACGGGAGCTGACGGATGACATCACCAGTTCTTGAGCCCATAGCGGTATATCGCCCAGGCTTTCACAGAAACCTGTAGTCATCAAACGGATAAAGAACGTACCGAGCTTGAATGGTGCTTCCCCATTCAATTCTTCAACCGATGCTGGATAACCAATTTCCGCCTGTAATGCGGTGACCAAAGCTGGCACCAGTTGGAATTTTTCCAGTTCAGCAAAGGAGTCTGGATTGACTTCCAGAGCCAGGTTCTGCTGTACCATTTCATCTGCCAGTGCCAGAACGATATGCATCAGCTCGGCACTATCAGCCTTGACCACAGCCGCAATCATGGCCATGTCCAGATCCTGTTCATCTGCATCAGGCTGGATATAGCGTTTCAATGTACTCAGACGGGCTTTGGCTTTAAGGAATTCTTCACGTTTGGCCAGATGTTCTCTTAGACTCTGCTGCTGTAAACCCAGCTCATTGAAGATAATTGAGAAACGATCGGCATAAAAGCTACGTGAATACAGCTTGATGTCCAGTAACCAGTCTTTTTCGGTTTCAGGCTCAGGACTTGGAAAATACAGCAAGTATTTGCCCTCCTGATCCTCAAGTTCCAGTTTAATCTTGATCGCCAAACTCGATTCTTCTGCCATATTCAGAATCTGGACATCTTTCAGTTTTAACGCCTGTATTTCATCACTGAAAGATTGTTCCGCATCGTACCAGAAGACAATCCGGTGATTTTCATGAAAGAAAGCCTGCTCTAAGCCTTGCTGAAGTTGACTTAAATTCATTGCAGCACCTGCGAATCCACTTCTTTTTGCTTTTGTTCCCATCTATCCAATAAATAGGCAATTTTAGGATGGGCATCTTGTGAATTTTGCAAAATATCTTGTTCAATTGCTTTTAGTTGTTGACCAGCACCTTCAACAGTCCATGAAGGACTTTCAAAAATACTGACGAGATCAAATACTTTGTGCCCATCAAATGCTGAAAAAATAGCTTTTAAAGCTGGGTGACTTTCACTAGATTTACTTAAAAGGTTATAAGCATTATCTGCGATAACAACTCGTGGATAAATCGCTAGTTTAGATTCCAAAGAATAGGCTTCATTCATAGCAGGACCAAATAATGCTCCACCTTCTTCATGAATGAGCCGTCCTAGAGCAATTCCTCCACGCAAAATCATACCTAAATCATAAAAGAACATAAGTTTTATTGTATAAATACATTCTAATAATAAAATACAAGATGCTGAATTATTACTTGGGCAAGAAATAACAAATGAATCAGAAAATTGAGTGATCTTTAAAGGAAAAGACTCTGAAAACTGTTCTACAACATTGTCACCAAATACGTCACCTGCAGGTTTTACTGTATTTTTCTCATCCAAAGTAAAAAAGGGGATGTTTCCATAAACTCTCTTTTTTAGTGAGCTCTCTTTTAGATCATGAATTAAATCATACAAAGCTTTACATATTTCATTATTTTTAATCGACTGGTCTATGGCTGATTTAAATCCTAATAAATCGATAAAACAAACCAGATGTTCTTGATAATCTATGCTCATTCCCCACTCCCCCCAGTAATGTCCTTCACATTCGCCAACAAGTCGCCAAACTTGCCATAGTTCACTTTCACCCCATCATCTAGATCCAGTGATATACGCTGATCGGCATAATGACGTAGTTTTTCTTCAAAAGTACTCAGCTCAGCCTGTTGCTTATGCAAGTTTTGTAGCTCTTTCTCTTTGCGTTTGATTTCAGCAGCTGAATCACTGTTTTCGATTTCACTTTGCAAAGAATTAACCATAGCCGCCATTTTTGAAATCAGTGGCATGACATATTCGGTACGCATACGTGCCAAAGTACTTTCGTTATAGCGGTGCAAGTACACCAACGCCTGGAAAGCCCCCTGTTTACCACTGCTAAATAACCAGTAAATCGGGCGCTTTTTATAGGTTTGCATGTGGTCTTTATAGAACTTACTCGCTAGGTAACGGCGAATCGTATCTTCAGCAGTTTCGTTGGCTTTTTTATCCAAGCTTTCTGCAAGCCACTGCATATTGGCATCCAGCGTGTCTTTACCCCAAACCGCAGTTAAGAACTCTCGAATACGATGTGTAGCATCATCTTCAAACCAGTGCATTTCGGTCAATGGAATAATACCGTCTGCATCGGCTGGAAATGTTTGATAACGGCTAGCATCAAAGTCTTGATTACCTGCATGGGCATAGATCAGACCTGGTTCATCCAGACTATAACGCCCCATCATGCAGCCAAGTGCATAAGAGACTAAACGCTGGCTGTCTTTTTCACGGTCGGCACGAGTTAAAGTGATCTGTTCATCTGGTACGTCTGGTGTAAGTTCATCCTGTAATCCATAAGCATCAATAAACAGTTTATTGTTTTCTTCTTCCAAGCGTTTCATTTCAGCCACGGCGGCAGCATTTTGCTGTTGCCATGTATTAAATGCTTGTTCGAGGTTTAGCTGCCCCGTACGGATAATTGGGTTTTGAGTAAAGTCCCATGAAGTTTCGTAGGAGTCCCAGTCTAATTTTGCAATTTTGATACACTTTTTGGAGTTATTAGCAACCGAAATAATATTTTGAATGAAAGGAACTTTTCTCAATGGTCCTTCATGATAATCAATAGTTGGGCTTAATGCTTTTAGAAAAAATTGAACTACTTTTGTATTTAAATATCCTAAAAGATAATATACATCAATTGATTCTTTAGGAAAGCAAATTGAACCTTTGGTCTCAAAAATAGAATTATTGGAATATCTAAAAGAAATTAATGCATTACTTAAAGTTGACCATGTTGCTCCCTCGCGAAAATAAAATTCACGTGATGGTAGATGATTCCCCATATTTGATAAATCATCATAACTTTTAGAATCGAATTTAATAAGAAAGTCATTATTACCATACCATCTTCTGTAAGATCCCCCTTTTGTAACAGGAAACCAAATTCCTGTTACACCTTTCTGATAGGAAGTAAAACTTTCAACATTTTTATTAATTTCTTTCTGCCCAACCTCATGCCAAAGTCTTAGAAATCTTTCATTATTACCTGTCGCTAAACCTTGCCTAGGTTCTGCAAAATCATTTAATAAATTATTTTCGTAAGCATCAAATACTCTTGGACTAGACCAATATGCTAATGGACTTCCTGGAATTTTTTTAAAATTATTTTGATCTCTATCAAAAATTATCTGAGAAGTTCTACTTAAGAAAATTTTATTTTTATCTGCAGTCTGTGGTGCATTATTTAGATTAACATAATTACCTTTAATGGATTTTATGTTTGTCTTTAAAATTGAAAAGCCACATGCTTGAGCCACCTTTGAATTAAGTTCAGGAAAACTATTATACCCAATTTGGATAAGCGAAATAACGCTCCGATCCTGTAACATTTTTTCACGCATCGCTTCATAAGAGGATAAAAACATCCAGTTTTGCATGGTCACCATGCTGTTAAAACCACTGTCTTTACACCATGCAAAGCCGCGCTCTATAAACATGGCGAACAAGTCTGATTTACTGTCAGGAAACTTTTTTTGGGCGAAGTTTTTTAAAAGCTTAATACCGGAGCCTCCCATATACGGCGGGTTGGCAATCACAGCATCATATTGCTTAGCGAGTAATTTAGCTTGCTGTACTAAAGGTAACAGCTCCTGCGCTGACTGCTGTGCAAAAATATCCCCTGACTCTGACGCTGTATTCAGCTTGCTTTCTAAATCAGGCAGCTTTTTAGCAAATGCTACAGGGATTTGAATCAAAGAACCAAAGGTTGAGGCATGTTCAAACAAGTCCAACAGTTCTTTTAAATCTGTCTGTGCAATACCAGTACTTGCCAAGTCCTGACTGAATGCATCCAAACGTTCCGGCTGACTATCCTGTAACGCAATAATATTCAGCCTCGGTGGACTGCTAAATAAACGGCGGTCGTCCTCACGCGCTTTCATCAATAGCGCAAAACTGGCGAGCTGTGCGGCACGGGTATCAATATCAATGCCGTAGAGGTTGTTTTCCAGAATCAAACGTGGAATATCTCGGCTACGGTAGCCACGCTCTAAGTAAATTGCTTTTAAGCAATCATAGGCTTCCACCAGAATATGCCCCGAACCACAGGCTGGATCCAGCACCGTAATACTTTCAGGGTTTAAAGTATCGCCATCTTCACTGATCCGCACATCAATCAGTTGTTTTAACTGTGCATTGACTTCATCGCTTTGCTCAGCCGGCTGAATATAGTATTCCCACCCACTGGCAAGCATACTTTCCGGCTGTGCCATCATCCATAGACGACCAACACTGTTTTGCACCAGATATTTCACAATCCAGTTTGGGGTGAATAACTGTGTCGCGGCAGGAATGTCCTCACTCTTGACGACTTTACCAATCACCTGATCTTTCTTTTCAGAAATATAGAACTGATACAGCCAACCAATAATCTGCACATCCGACCAGTCTTCTTCCGGAATGCTGCTGACCAGATCACGGATCAACGAATCGGTTTTGGTCAGGTTATCCGGTAACAGTAGTTCAGACTCATCAGAAACCTGTTCAAACAAGAGTGGCATGACCTGATTCAACGCATGACACTGAGCCAGTAACAGTTCCCGATACAGCTCTTCGTCTTTATTGCCATCCAGCTTCAGTTCAGCCACACGGCTGGCATCTAAACCTGGTAGGTCAATATCCAGACATTCTTCCAAAATCTGTGGCAAGCCTGCACTACCATCGGCACTACTGAGTACACGGCGACCATGATCCAGTAAGCCTTTGCACTCCATGTAACGAATCGCACAAAGACGGTTAAACCAGCTATAAGCGATATAATCAATGGTTTGCTCAAAACTGCTGGTTTGAATGCGTTTGATCAGCTTGTCACGTGGTTTCATGACTGATAGCGGAAAAACCTGATCGCCAATCAGCAACAAGTCGCCTTTCTGTTCTGCCGGTAAAATGCTGTCTGCGGTGATGCCGTATTTGGCGGCCTGCTTGCGCATGGCTGCGATAAAATCGTTACGTGCTTGCGGTGCGTATTTTTTAATATTGCTGGTGTTCATAGTTCAACCTTAAATGAATTACTGATGCTGATATCCCTAAGCCCTGTTAGCGGATACGCACACGCTTTTTATCACTCACGATTTTTTTCAGTTCAGCTTTGAGTGCATCTACAAACTGATCCACTGACTCTTCTGTTTCCAGATAGACACTGCTGGAGGTTTTGCTGTAAATGCTAGCAACATCGACTTCCACCACCGGTTTCGGTGGCACTACGGCTGTCACAGTCTGTACCGGACTCGCAGCAGGTGTTGATGTAGCTGGGCTGGAGGTGGTTGCAGTGTTGGTTACACTCTCTGCTTTGCTCTGAGCCAGTTGTGCCGCTTTGGCCTGACGCTGGATTTCCGCCTGAACTTCGCTTTCCAACTCATACAAGGCTTCATCAAAACGCTCCACGGCGGTTTGGGTTTGCAGCATATAGATGGTGGACAGGCTAGTTTCCACTTCAATATCCGTTTTCAGCAGTTGTAGTGGGCGTAATAGCTTGTTACTCAGCTCAGCGCTAGCGATGCCACTGTTTTTAATCTCGGCTTCTAACTGTTTGATCTTGTCATCAATGTGTTCTATCGCCTGATTGCGCTTCTCAGTCAGCAATTGCTCATTGACGCTTTCCACTGTACGAACCAAATCAGCGACTTTATTTAACAGGCCATAGGGCGATTCAAGAGTGGCAATACGATGTAATTCAGACAGGGCTTTTTTTGCCACCTCATCACTGCCCAGCGCCTGTTTGTTTTTCTCAAAATGACGTAAGGCCTGTTGCAGTTGTTGCCAGCTCGGCATCTGGTTAGTGAAGAACTCATGAATATCACGATAATCTTCTTCCAGATCCAGATAGTCGTCCTTGTTCTCAACCACGGCCTTAAAGAAATCGAAGCTGTCGCTATTCGCCAGCAGACGTTCCAAAGTCAGAATCGATTTTTCAATCACTTTCTTGCCCGGGAACTGTCCGACATCAGTTTTACTCTTATACGACTTAAAGTTGGCTAACCAAGCCTTAAAATGCTGCAAATAGAATTCAAATAGCTCTTTCTCAGTCGCTGGTCCCATGGCCGAGAACAGTTCTTGGGTCAGTTGGCGTGCCTGTTTCAATACCTGATCATCAGTCTGGCGTTTTTTAATGATCGACACATCACGGCGGCGGCGGCTGTTTTGTAAAGGCTCAAAGGCATCTTTTAACTGTAAGCTGCCGCCATTTAACTGCAGAGAAATCCGCCCCATCGCAGCCAGCTGACCCACCAATAGTAAAATCTCGGCATCTGGCCAGCCATAAGGACGTTTGGCAAAACGATCCACCACATCTGACACCAGAATACGTTCGGTACCGGTTGAACGCAGCGAGATGTACTGTTCGACATCCTGTAGGGCTTTCGGGTTCGTCTGACCGCCATCCAGAGACAATCCGAGCTGCGCCATATCATCCACAGTCAAAACAGCGTTCAGTTCACGCCAGGCATCCTGCTGATAGACTTGCAGATAGCTCAGTTTGGTATAAGTGTTTTCCAGCAAATAACGACAAGCCTCATCCAGCTTGGTGGTTGGACTTGAAGATGAAAGTTGTAAATGTTGACCCAAGGCATAACTTTCCGCATCCAACAACATTTCTTCGACCCGGGCACGCAGGCGTTTTTTACGCTCCTGATTCTCACGGCCACGGTCTGCCAGAATACGGGAAATATCGGACTGAGTGCCATCATCATTTAAGCGGATGAATTTATTGGTTTTCAGCCAGGTGCGCAGTTCATTAAAGAACTGTTTATCGTCTGCCAGTTTAAACAGCACTTGTCCTTCGGTCTGAGTACTTTTACCAATACAGTAAGCTTCAGTGTAGAGGTTGTATTCCGTATCCAGTGGAGAAATGATTTCAACTTTCAAATCGCTCTCATACTTGCCATCCAGGCTATGGCTATCTAGGAAACGACCAATCTGATAGTCCATCTTGTTGGCTTGATGGCGGTATTTGTTCTGATCCCGCAGTAAATCTTTAAAGATCAGATTGGCTAACTCTTTATTTTCTTCTGAAGCTGCTAAGTCTGTGGCTTTAATTTTGCGGGTAATATCACGTTCTTCATTGGTCAGGAACAGGAACTCATCGCCATTACGAGTAATCAGGCTCTCTTTTTCCAGACGCAGCAGGCTTTCTTCAATGCGCTTGCGTAATGCCAGTTTGTCTTCGTCAATTTTCTCAATCGACAAAGTCACCAGGTTATCCAAGGTCCCTTTGATGATATCGACATAGCGGATCATAAACAGGGTACGCAGCATCTGCACATCAAAACCATCCAGGGTCTTATTCTGCCCTGCCTGGTCGATGGTACGCTTCACTGCTGTATCCAGGAAGCCTTCCACTGAAGTATAGAAGCGGTGGAAAGGAACCAGTGCCCCGACTTCATCTGTGGCAATCGCATTCGCGGCCATCTGGAACGCATCCAACATGGACCGTTCACCATAGGCCAAGTGTGCACCAGTCGCACCGACCTTACGGATTTCTTCAAAAACTTTTTGCACCAACTGGAAGTGATACGGCGCAAAAGGATAGTTATGGATAAAGCTGTCTGGACCCTCATAGTTCTTGAGGGTCGGGCCTGAACGGTCAAAGGTAATCTGGTTTTTGAGAATATCACCCTTTTGCTCAAACACCGATCTGAGCAATGCTTCTGCTTCTGGGGTTTTACGTAATAAACGTTTCTGGATGACTTCATCGGTATTTGAACTGGACAGCGATAACCGGGTTTTAAAACGTCCAGCAATCTTGGAGAAATCATTGGCTTTGGAAGAAGACATCTCACCTAAAACAGCATCGATGTCTGCCTGTGAGGTGACGATAATCCAAGCGCGGCCTTTACAGATCGTACCCAGATTTTCAGTAATGGTTTGTAGTGTCAGCATCAAGCGGGTATCGCTGCCAATAAACTGCCCCACTTCATCCACCAGGAACAATATCCGTTGCTGTGGTCCTTTGCTGTCCAGGTATTCTTTCACCCACTGACAGAAGTTTTCGACCGAAACACTAAAGGTCTGCTCAGAATCCTCAAACCATTTATGCGCAGCTTCAGCAGATAAGTTGAGGGCTTGGGAAATCGCGGTTTCAACATCATCCTGATAGAACTGATAGCCGTCACGCTCCTCTAGCCAGGACATGCCGCTGGATTCCTCAAACGCCTGTTTAAAGCGTTCGTAGACACCTTTCTGGCTCAGGTGACGTTCCATATGGGCAATATGTGGATGGTCAGCACTAAAACCCTGATACTCGTTAAACACACGTAAAAACACATTCAGGATTGGATTGCCATCATCATTGGAGCTGGCTTTACTGTCGATGTTAAACAGGATGACATCGGCATGATGGCTGACCGCCTTGCCAATATCGGCACGGATAAATGCATCGCGGATTTTAGTTTCATCAAAGAATTCTGCAGCACTGCGTTCGTTACCTTGCGCATCGCGTGCCACTTTATTGGCCAGAATATACGACAAGGTTTTCAGAAAATGTGATTTACCTGAACCAAAGAAGCCTGAAATCCATACGCCGACTCGGTTAGCAATCGAAGGATCGCTTAGGTCTGTGCCATAAGACTGGAAAAAGTCCCGAAAATGTTTTTCCAGTTCATTGGTGACCACATACTCATCGAGTTCCTGATAAACCGTAGTATTGTCATTCTGGTCTGCTTTTACGACCCCGTTAATCGCACGATCTAATGGCTTATAAAAAAGTTCTTTAATGTTCATCTCAATCAATTCCCCCGAATTCTTATTTCTATTTGCCGTGTTAAGGCACTAATCTGAATGCTCTGTAGTAATTATTGCTTGGAATTTTTCCAAATAAACTCATCGCTTGACCGTCGTAATAGCCTGGGTAAAACAGCACCACTGGCTTATGCCCCAGTAACGAATGCAAACTATTTAATAAGTGATGGGCACGTAACAGTGGCCAAACCGACCCTACCCCAGTCATCAACACAATATCTTGCGCATTGGTGGCATATTTACTCACCAGATAGGGCGCGAACTTATCCATATGCAGTGGGCCTTTCAGCGCTTTGAGCAGCGCATCATCGCCTTTGGCTTTTTGCATTTGAATGGCTTTATCGATGAAGTTACGCTCAGCCAGATAATCCACCACGGCTTGCAGCAGGTTGATATTCACCACCTTCAGCTGACTGTGTTTTTTCTCCAGCATCCCGTCTAGAAAATGCAGATATTCGCGCACTTTCAACTCATCTTCAGGTGCATAATCAAAAATCCAGAAGCCAATTTCATTGCCCAGTCCTTGCCCGGTGAGAAACTCGGTGGAAAGAATTCGCTCTGGAATCTGATTTAGACGCTCATGTATTTTTTGATTCATTGCTGCCCCTCTACAACTACCGCGTCCATAGCGACACTTCCATAGATCTTTTAATGCGTTGTTTATAATGTTCTTCCAACAGGCTACGCAGCTCTGCTCTGACGATCACACGCTGCAACTCCAACTTACGGGTACTTTTTAAGTAACCGGCTTCTGCCAGCATGCGAAATACCACCTGCCCCATTTTTTTCTTGCTGGACTCTTTCCAATCACAGATATCAAGATCGCGTTGTGAACGCTCATCCAGAAAATCTGACCAGATATAACTGTCCAGGTATTGAGCCTGAGAGATATAGGCCTCTCTCATCACCGTTTCCATAAACTCAAGCAGCAACAGGTTGCGTTCCAATGCGCCACAAAAAGCCACCTGGGTCGCCAGCTCATCATCCCCATCACGCAAAGCTTTCCAGAAATCAGGCTCTAAGCGCTCCAGACGCTTACGAATAGCGGTGGCATTGCGTTGAGCTGAGGCTGCGGTTCTTTTTTGCAGAATATTGTCAACCTGAATGGCCTGATGCCATTGTTCTGGAGTCGCCTCTCGTAATAACAGATCCGCGATCAGCCGGCTTTCACGCACCATCAGTGAGCCACCAATTAGGTCACTGTCATAATGAAATTGTTCTAACATAGCCAATCTCCTATGAAGCTTGATCAAACAGGTAAGACGACAGCTTTTCGATATCTGAACCTTGTAACACCAAGGGATATTTCAAGGCATCTTCCGCCTCAGCCAGCGTGATCGCGGCCTGATAGCGCTGCAAGGTATAGTGAGCCAGGGCTTTTTTCACCGGAATCTGTAATCTGCCATCAGGCATGCCGAAGTCTTTTTCGACCAGCGCTTTTTGAGCTTCATTCAATTTTGGATTAGGGATCAGCGTCAGTAGAATTTCTTCATGCCATTGCTGATCTTGAGCAGGGTCTACTGACTCAATCGCCACCACAACAGGTGTACGATCAATTCTGGAGAGTAAAAAGTCCTTAAACTGCTTGCTCTGATGGCAATAGGCACGGACATGCCAGCGAAAACCGGTATACACCAGGGTGTGTGGGGAAATGATGCGTTCATGCCACTGCGGATTCTGCATCGAGGCATAAATCATTTTTAAAGTGTTTTGGTTTCGGCAGGCACGCAAAACTTCCCGAATCACTTCAGGACGTACACTGCGATCAGGTAATTGAACTGCTGCAAGATTCGGTTCTGGCATCGCAATCAGGGCATGCGATTCACTAACCAAACCTGACAACATATTGAGATATTCATTGATATGCGCTGTAGTCAGTACAGGCTGGAAGCTGGCCTTAGGCACATAACCCTTGACGGAGGGGTCATGAATCAAGGCATCTGGGTTATACAGCGTATTGTAACGCTTGATATCCGCAGAAGCCTGCTGTCGACTGAGCCCAAACCAGCTCATTAAACGATTGGTAACCAAACGACCTTCCCAGTAAGCAAGCAGCTCGATCGCTCGCATTCGTAGCAGGACTTCATGCTTATCTGTCGTCATATACCAATCAGTCAATAAATAGCAGCTTTAAGATTACCCTACAGCAAATATACAGTAAACATTTTTGACGGTATTTAAAGGTAGTATTGCAATCACCAGATAAAAAATATACTAATATCGTGATGATAGCTGTCAAAGTAAGATCTCTAGCAGATCATGGATCCTGGTGTAGAGCGTAAATTGAGCTAAATTTTAGAATGAGAGCAATATGGGTTTTAGATTTCGTAAAAGTATTAAATTATTCCCGGGTTTTAAAATTAATCTGACCCATAAAGGCATCAGCAGTGCCAGCATTGGCAAACCTGGTGCTTCTCTAAATATTGGGAAAAAAGGTACGCGAACCAGTGTCGGTATTCCAGGTACGGGACTATCTTACTCTAAACACCAGCCTTACTCTAAAAAGACCCGTGTTCCACAACCGACATCGCTAGAACACACGGAATATAATCCTCAGAATTTAGAACAACCGAAGGCAAAGATATGGCCTTGGATTATTTTTGGAATATTGTGTTTTATGGTGGGTGCCGTCATTTTTTAGCAAGAACAGCATTGTATTTTAATCAAAAAAAAATGCCCAGATGGATGAATGGGCAAACTAAGGAATTAATATCCTTCAGAAACTCCAGCGCAATTCTCGCTACTTTCAGTAAGCGACTCTGGCTCAATCATGATATTCTGACTCAATCGAGTCGAGGTAAATCGATCCATCACAATTGGAGCAGAAATTATGCTTCAATACATTCTTGAATGATGCTGAAAAGTCTTTGATTTTTAATTAATAAATAAGATTATCCATGTCTACCCTCAACTTTACTTATTTTCAGATAGCAACCAATCGAGAGCACTCATTTTTACAATACCATTATAATTCGCTTCAGTCCCTATCGTGTCTAAGGTAAGCAAATACTTGGGATACGAATCAGAAATTTTCTGTAATGGACGTAACTCTCGGCTGAGTGTCTCCTCATTGAGCGTTTCTAATGCCACCTGATAATAAGTTAAATTCTGTAAAGTATCGACAGCAACAAAATCAATTTCATATTCATCAACCCGCCCTACATAGACCGTATAACCTCGTCTGACAAGCTCAAGATAAATCACATTTTCTAAGATATGACCTTGATCAGCATTAGCATCAGGCAACATAATCCGGCGCAATCCGACATCAACTAAATAGTATTTTTCAGAGGATTGTAATAACTCACGCCCACGTACTTTAAATTGTGCGGCACTATAAAATAGCAAACTGTCCTGTAAGCCCTGAATATAGCGTTTTACTGTTTCAAATGAGATTTTAACCCCGCTTGAAACAAAGGTATTTTTAATTTTATTGATGGAAATGGGTGAGCCTGTCACGCTTGCCAAATATCTTGCGACACGCTCGAGAGAGTTAATATCAGCAGTATTCAAACGAGGAATAACATCTTTAAACATTACACTGGCATAGACCGCTTGCAAGTAATCATAGGTTTCCTGCTGGCTAGTCATGGCAAGCGTATAAGGGAAACTACTGCGCGTATACATGGCATACAAATCACGATTGGATAATTGTTGGATGATCGGATTATTTTCAATATGCCACTGTTTAAATTCTTGGAATGACAGAGGTAGAACGTGTTGCTCGATATAGCGTCCTGTAAGTAAAGTCGCAAGTTCTCCACTTAGAAAGAATGCATTTGAGCCTGTAATATATAAATCGATATAATCCCGAACATATAAGGAGTCGACTACTTTCTCAAAATTGGTAACATGTTGTATTTCATCTAAAAAAACATAGTTTTTTTTGCTTTTATCAACTTTAGACAGTACATAATCATGTAGTTTACGGTAATCTGTGAGTTCTTCAAATTCCATAAATTCGAAATTGATAGCAATGATGTTTTCGGCTTGTACACCCTGTGCTTTTAGGTCTTGTTGAAACATCGCTAACAAGGTGGATTTTCCAGAGCGACGCACACCTGAAAGTACTTTAATGACATCACGGTCTTGCCATGTATTCAGAAATTTTAAGTAGCCATCACGTCGAATATTAGCGCTTCTCATTATTTACACTTAGAATCTAAAGTTTTAATAAATTCTATCAAATTTTAGAATGTATATGTAAATATATTTAGTTTTAAGAAAAGTTTAAAGGTTAAGTGAAACATTCAAAGCTGCTGTAGAAGCATGTAAACATGCAGATCTGATCAAAATCCAAATTCTGTCTTTTTGATTATTTTCCATGTCATGTTATGTCATTTATGCTACGAGTTAACTGTTATATAAATTAAGTGAAAAGTAAATGGAACTAAGTTGTTAACTAGAGTGGAACTCATTTTTGTTGTGCTGATGGTCTCAGCCTTAATCCTAATTGCTTATGAAATGCTAAAAGGTTTATTTTAGAGCATCTATACAATTTTTGATCAAAAAAAGCCCACAGAGGGAATCTATGGGCGAAACTAAGGACCTTGACGGTCATTCAGAAACTACAGCTAGTTTCTGGTTGTGATTCTGGACTGAATTAAAAATAACCATATTGGCTGAATGTATCAAAAGTTAAATCATGTGATTAATCATTGATACTTCTGCAAAAATGAGCTCATCGCTCTGTTGATTAATACAGTAATTCACCAAACAAATCCGCTCTAATCTCTTCCAGGCTCAGATCTGATTTCATCCTATTACAGATGGGATGAACCAGCAGACCATTCTCTAGAACACCTTGCCCACCTACGGCTTTGGCAATCCGATGATCCGATTCAGTAGAATCAAGATAGATCAATCCATCACAAATGAGGCAAAAGTTATGATTACCCACCAGAAAATTGTGCTTAAGCAGACTCTTGGTTAATGCCGAAAAGGCCTTGGGCTTTGACCGAGAAATTGGACTAATCGACTCCACATATCCCACTCTATTGTAAACAAGACATTTTTATCTTTTATATTCAATGGCTTATTTTCCTGCTAATTGGTAATACCATGAAAAATACCATGCTCAGAAAAGGCTTAACAATATTTTGAAAAATTGCCTACTGAGCGCTGCCGCACAGCTCCATAGGCCGCTTTCCTGGCTTTGCTTCCAGATGTATGCTATTCTGCTCCTGCAGCTAATGGATCACCGCAAACAGGTTACTCGCCTGGGGATTCCCTTTCGACCCGAGCATCCGTATGAGACTCATGCTCGATTATTATACTCTGTACACGACAAATTTCACAGAACCCTTATCCTATCAGGATTCTGCTTTCTTAAAATTGCCAAAATTTCCTTAAACTCTTCTTTTTTCCCAAAACCAATTAAACGCTGAATCGCCATTTGAACATAGTCTAAACCATAGCGAAATAAACTCATTGAGAGTCGTCCATGCTTCTTTATTTTTATCGCTTTTTTTTGATTATGTTGCCATTCACCCGTTAAGTAACACCAACAGAAGCTTATAGTTAACACCGCAATCAATTTTTTCACTCGTCTAGGGTCTGTCAAGCGCGTATTTTCAAGATTAAACCCGCGTCCTTTGAGACAACTGAATAAGGTTTCAATTTCCCAGCGTAATGCATAATCCTGAATA
>NZ_VPBZ01000014.1:0-50090 GCF_013418475.1 Acinetobacter sp. YH12140 | reverse complement strand
GGTGCATTCTAGAGCATTTCAGAATCATTGCAACCCCCAATTCACTATATTTTTCACGTATGTATTTTTTATAAGCGTTTTTGCTAAAAAAATTGCACTTTTACCTATTTTTTAAGCATTTTTTATAAATATTTAGCAAATAGTCGATATTTAATTAAGTAAATTTCTTATATCTAGCAAATCTTTTTCAGAGCTTTTAAGTCTAATAAAAGTGAATTTGATTATTTATTAATCATTAGTCTACTTTTCTTCCTCAAAGCACATCATTTTTTTCTGTCATCACACCGATTCAAGCTTCATAGACATTTTTTAGCGTGAATTTTTATATTTCCCAGCATTTTTTTAACGTTCATATGCTAAATGTTGTATGACTTCCAAGATGACTTGTTGTTTTCCACTGAAATCCTCGGCAGAAAATAAAAGCTTGGCACGTCGAGGGAGTTGTTCTCGCACCAATGCAAATAGTTGGTACTGTGCCGCGATATCCAAATCATGTAATTGTTGCTGCGCCTCACAAAATAATGCTCGTTTATGCTGTTTAGTTTGGTAGTCAAATAAATATCTCAAGATTCGATCGATCTGTTCATCATGATTATCGGTATTGTAATACGCCATGTTGTTGCTCTTTTTTGATTTTTGACCATTGTTCCATAAGGCCTGTTTTTGCAAAAATCATTTTAATTACATGCTTAGTCATTTTTGCTGATAAAAATACAGCCTATTTATTTGAATAATCACTATTAACGATCACAGTCATAAAAAGCCACTATTTTTGGGCTTTAGACGCATAGAGCGCAGGCTGCATTTCACGTACACTCTTTTTATTTTTTAGGTGCAGGATGCCAACACAGTTTTTTCCACGCTTATTCTTACTATTAAGCGGATTAGGATTATTGGCTTTTGGTGTCGTACTCTCTATACATTCAAATTTAGGGACATCCCCTATTTCTTCGGTGCCCTACAGCTTTAGCTATATCTTTCCTCTCACCGTCGGCACATTAACAGTATTAATGCATATCGTCATGATCCTGCTGCAAATGCTGATCTTAAAATCACGCTTTCAGTGGATACAGTGGTTGCAATTACCCGTGGGAATTTTGTTTGGTGCATTTATTGACGGTTTAATGTGGCTCACCCAAGGCTGGAGCATAGAAAGTTACCCACTTCAACTCCTGGCTTGCTTGGCAAGTTGCCTGATTACCGCTTTAGGTGTGAGCTTAGTGGTCAAAGCCAGTCTAGTCCTCTTAGCCGCAGAAGGTCTCTATCAAGCCATTGCTGTTCGTTATCGCCTTGATTTTGGCAACTGTAAAACCTATGGCGACATTCTCTTGGTCAGTATTGCGGTTATCAGTAGCTGGCTAGTCTTACATCAAGTCATCGGAGTACGTGAAGGCACCATTATTACCGCACTTTTAGTCGGGACTTTAGTCAAGCGGATTTTATCTAAATTAAGCTTCATTCAATTTGGCCCTAAGCCCTAAAATAAAACTCAATGAACATCTATCTGAGTAAAGACATTTTAAAGCTCGATTGAATCGGGCTTTTTTTCTAGCACAATTAAAGTCTTTAATACAGAAATGAATGTGATTTTTGAAAGGAATAGCTCAATTTTACAAATAAAAAAGGGAAAGATCTCTCCCAAAATCTTTCCCTTAGAATTGAATCTTTAGTCGATCCATCGTGTAGTTATTATAGTTATTTGTTAACTCACTAAAAAAAGAGTCCCTTGGGGAAGAGACTTATAAAAAGTGGAGTTATCGTTATGTACCCTCTAGATGGTATATATATCTCTCTAGATGAATAAATCTTATACATAAAATTCAAGAAATGCAACACATTTGGCAAAATTTAAGTGTTGTTTTTATAAGGTTTTTTTTGAATTTGCTTATTTATATTATTAATATATTAATTGGTAAAAAAAAGCAGGCCGAAGCCTGCTTTTAATTCAATAACTTAACTAAAAATTCAAGAATTTATTAGTCGGTAAAAGTTACTTTTGCGATCGCTTTTTTGCTCGCTTGGATGATCAAAGTTTTGTTTTCTGACACAGCATAACCTGCATCAACCACTTCCCAATCCACTTTCACCGCGCCACGACCAATTGCATCTTTTGCTTGAGCTGCATTTTTAGTCAAGCCCGCTTCACGCAAAATAGAAGTAATGAAAATCTCACCACCAAATGCGCCACGAGAAATCGTCACTTCTGGTGTACCTTCTGGAAGTTCACCTTCAGTAATCAAGTTACCTGCGCCTTTGTGCGCATTTGCTGCAGCTTCTGCTCCATGGAAACGCTCAACCAATTCAAGTGCAAGAATTTTCTTCACTTCTTGTGGGTTACGACCTTCAGCCACTTCTTTAAGCAACTGTTGAATTTCTTCAATCGATTTAAAGCTCAATAAGTCAAAGTAACGTTCGATCAAATCATCCGGCATTGAAAGCACTTTTTGGTACATCGCACCCGGTGCATCAAATACAGCAATATAGTTACCCAAAGATTTAGACATTTTATTTACGCCGTCTAAACCTTCAAGAATCGGCACAGTAATGCACACTTGAGATTCTTGGTCATAACGGCTTTGTAATGTACGACCCATCAGCAAGTTAAAGGTTTGGTCTGTACCCCCCAACTCTACATCCGCTTCTAGCGCAACTGAGTCATAACCTTGCACCAATGGATATAAAAATTCGTGAATCGCAATCGGTTGATGGCTGTTATAACGTTTAGTGAAGTCATCACGTTCCAACATACGTGCCACAGTTTGCTGTGAAGCTAACTGAATCAAGTCAGCAGCAGTTTTTTGACCAAACCACTCTGAGTTGAACACAACTTTAGTTTTCGCAGGGTCAAGAATCTTAAATACTTGTTCTTGATACGTTTTAGCATTTTCTAAAACTTTTTCACGAGACAACGGTGGACGTGTAGCGCTCTTACCCGTTGGGTCACCGATCATGGCTGTATAGTCACCAATCAGGAAGTAAACTTCATGACCTAAATCTTGGAAAACTTTTAATTTATTAATCAGAACCGTATGACCTAAATGTAAATCAGGTGCAGTCGGGTCAAAACCCGCTTTAATTTTTAATGGGCGATTCTGCTTTAATTTCTTAAGAAGATCTTCTTCAGAAATAATCTCATGTGTGCCTCGTTGGATGAGGGCAAGTTGTTCTTCAGCCGGCAGGAAATTTGACATCACAAAATCCAAATAGATCAGTTATACAATTTGTGCGATATACTAACACTTTTTCAGCACATTGCAGGCTTAAGAATCATCATGACAGCGATCTACATTGGGGTAATGACCGGCACGAGCATGGATGGTGTCGATATTGTTGCTGCTTCTTTTGATCCTTTAGAGATTCATGCGACGCTCACACTTCCCTTTGACCCAGACCTTCGTGATGAACTGATGGCCCTCACCTTGCCTGATGATAACGAAATTGATCGCATGGGTAAGGCAGACGTTGCTTTAGCTCAAATGATCGGTCATGGCATCAATGAGTTGATCGAGAAGAATGAGCTAGATCGTAGTCAAATCAAGGCGATTGGCTCACATGGTCAAACCATCCGCCACCGTCCTGAACATGGTTTTACCCTGCAAATTGGCGACCCCAATATTATTACCGAACTCACTAAAATCCCTGTGATTTCAGACTTCCGCCGCCGTGATATGGCTGCAGGTGGTCAAGGCGCACCTTTAGTTCCTGCGTTTCATCAAGCGCTTTTCCAACATGACACCATTCACCGTGTGATTTTGAACTTGGGCGGAATTGCCAATGTTAGCATGTTGCCTGCAGGTCAACCTGAAGCCGTGTATGGCTTTGATACAGGTCCAGCTAACATTTTAATGGATGCTTGGTGCGAACGTTATACTGGTCAGCCCTATGATGAAAATGGAAACTGGGCAGCTTATGGTCAACCTATTCGCAGTCTGCTCGACCGCTTACAAGCACATGAGTTTTTCTCTAAAGAACCACCTAAAAGCACAGGTCGTGAAGACTTCAATCTTGAATGGTTAGATGAACAGATTCTCGATTGGCGTGGAGATCTCGAATATGACGAACTTGAAGATACGCCAGAAAACATTCAAGCAACCTTAATGAAACTCACCACACGTGCCATTAAAAAAGCCATTTACCGCTCTGATATGGATACTGGTGAAGTCTATGTATGCGGTGGTGGTGCATACAATTCGCACCTATTAGAGCAACTGCGCTGGCGTTTACGTAAACATGAATGGACGGTACAAAGTACCGCAGATTTAGGCTTAAGCCCAACATGGGTGGAAGCCACAGCCTTTGCTTGGTTGGCGATGCGCTTTGTCAATCAGCTTAGTGCAAATTTACCAAGTGTGACTGGTGCTGCTGGCTATCGTATCTTAGGTACAATCACTGCGGTTTAAGAGTCAAAAACATATAAAAAAGGTCTGCAATTGCAGACCTTTTTTATATAGACAAGCTTTTATATATATTGACTACTATATAAAAAGCATAGCTCAAACTTAATTCATCATTGCCTTGGCATACTCATTACGAAATGCCCGTAAAATCTGCTGTCCCGCCCGACCTGTTGGACTTAAACCCAGTCGATTTTGCTCTTGTCGAATTGCTTGACGGGTTTTATCTCCAATTAATCCATCAACTTTACCGATGTCATAGCCGCGGTTAAGTAAAAATTGTTGAATCTCACGTCGTTCCGCACGTGAAGTCCCAGGATCATCGGTTGGCCATGTCGTACTAAAGCCACCCTTGCCTTGCAAGCGATCGGATAAATGCGCAATCGCTAATGCATAACTCTCTGCGGCATTGTAGCTATAGATTGCATCGAAATTTTTAAACACCAAGAACACAGGCCCACTTGCCCCAGCCGGTGCCATTAAACCTGCTTGACTCGATCCAGAAAGGTTACCTTGTATTAACGGTGTACCATCGGCACGCTGCAAACCACGATTCATCCAGCTGTCCAAGGATTTTTTATTACGGCGACTTTCACCACTGATCGACATTCCTTCGGGAATTTTTACTTCAAAGCCCCACGGCTGACCAGTTTGCCAACCACGCTTTTTCAGGAAGTTGGCTGTAGATGCCAACGCATCCGTGGTACTCGACACCAAATCACGGCGGCCATCACCATCAAAATCCACGGCCAGTTCTTCATAGGTACTCGGCATAAATTGGGTATGACCAAATGCACCTGCCCATGAACCTTTCAATTGAGATTCATTTAAATCACCACGCTGCAAAATCCGCATGGCTGCAAAAAACTCGCCACGGAAATAGCTTTGACGGCGTCCTTCACAACTTAAAGTGCCCAATGACTGTAATAAAGGATAGCTACCCGCAATATCACCAAAATTACTCTCCACACCCCAAACCGCGACCACGGTTTCAGCAGGCACACCATAAGCCGCTGCGACACGGTTTAATACATCACGATGCTGCGCCAATTTCTGCTGACCCAGTTGTACACGCTCTTCATCTACCAGACCGGACAGATAGTCCCAAATCGGAGTTGAAAACTCAGGCTGATAGTTGAGCTTTTCAATCACAGAATAATCAGGTGTTAAATTTTGTGTATAGCGATCATAAGTGGATGCACTCACACCAGCATTCATTGCTTGCGAGCGCAAATTGGCTAAACAACCTTGAAAGTTATTTTGTGGTGAAATGCTACTTGTTGCAGGCATGCTCGACGAATTGACAGACTGACCATTAATAATCAACTCGGCATTTGCCTGAGTTATTGCCAATAAAGCAGTCCCGAAAACAAATCCTAAGTGATGCTTCATACCCTAGATCTTTTTTGAATTTAAATTGTTGCTTTAACAATAGCAGCTCAAAGCAAAAGTTAAAGGTTCAAAACGTAAATTTAAATTCATATTTTCTACTCATTTAAATTCATTTTTAAAATTTAAATTCAAAAGTAGTTATCCACAACCCAACTTTAAATTCATTACAAACCAAACACCAATTTAAATTCAAAACTTTTAAATTTAAAGATAAATTAGGTGCATAAAAAATTATCCACAAATGCAAAATGGGGTAAAAATTCATTTTTATTATTAATAATCAAAATATTATAGGTTTTAAAATATACTCCCTATAGATCCAATAAGTCTGAGCAACTTTTAAATTCAAATTTTAAATTTAAACACGGCGAAATGAATTCATTTTTCAAATTTAAATTCATAAACTTTGAATTCATTTTTTTTGTATAGGATTTTTTGAATTCAAATTCATAGTTTGAATTCAAAAACACAATTTAAATTCAAAACGCTTTGGTTATTTTTGATTTTGATTCACACATCACAGGCTATTGATACACAAAAAATCATACGAAGATTAACGCAGAATATTTATAAACGAACGAACACTTTATGATCAATAATTTCTTATCGTTTCACCGATAAGCGGTGTGATTTTGCAAAGAGGCGCAATGATGCCCGAACTATAGCGATAAAAAAAGCGGCCATGTGCATGACCGCTTTTTTATCATTCAAACTATGGTTTAAATGGTCATATCTTCGCTAAGTGCCAGTGGATTCGGCAAAATTTTCGCCAATGCGCGGCATAAAGCTGTTAATTCAGCGGTATCGTTCGGCATTAAAGTGATGTGACCAATTTTGCGACCTTCACGCTCTGTTTTGTTATACAGATGCAAATGCGCGCCATTCAGTGCCAATACATCTTCAGATTTCGGATGTTGACCAATGATGTTTACCATGACCGTTGGACGAACAACTTCAGTTGAACCCAAAGGTAGACCTGCTACAGCACGAATGTGGTTTTCAAATTGTGAACACACTGCGCCTTCAATCGACCAATGCCCCGAGTTATGCACACGTGGCGCCATCTCATTGGCATATAAGCCTTTATCCGTCACAAACAGCTCTAGCGTCAAAACACCGACATAATTCAAATGATTGAGCAGGCGAGTAATATAATCTTGCGCAACTGGTTGTAAGTCTGCACTGTTTGGTGCAGGCACAATCGAATGCGACAAAATGCCGTTGTGGTGGTGGTTTTCCGCCAATGGCCATGTTTTCACATCGCCATCTTGACCACGCACCGCAATGATTGAGACTTCACGTGAGAAGGTTACAAAGCTTTCCGCAATCAATTCACCAGCAGGGCCCAGTTCAGCCCATGCTTGATCCATTTGCTCAGCGCTACGTAGCACAAATTGACCTTTACCGTCATAACCGCCACGCGATGTTTTCAGTACGATGGGTAAACCCAACTCAGCAACAGCAGCTTGTAAACCCTCGAAAGATGTCACGGCCTTATAAGGTGCAACTGGGATAGCCAATTCATCAAACAAAGCCTTTTCGGACAAACGATGCTGTGCAATCGCTAAAGCTTGGCGCGGTGGGTGCAATGCTTTGTTCTTGGTCAACACATCAACATCTGCTAACGGAGTATTTTCAAACTCTAAGCTGAAAACATCTGCGCTCTGAATGAAATCTTGCAAACCATTTTCAGCTTGAGTCGAAATCACCGGACCCAGCGCTGCAGAAGGGCACTCAGTACTCGCTTCAAAGAAGGTGCATTGAATGTTTAAAGGCAATGCCGCTTGCGCCATCATGCGACCCAACTGGCCACCACCAAAAATACCAATGGTTTTATCCATGAGAAATGCCCCTTAATTAAGCTTGACCCGGAATATTTTTACTCGCCACTTTATCGGTTTGCGCAGCGCGGAAATCTGCAACATTTTTTGCGATTTCAGGACGCGTTAAACCTAAAATTTGTGCCGCCATGATCGCTGCATTGGTCGCACCCGCTGGGCCAATCGCCAAAGTACCAACTGCAATACCTGCTGGCATTTGCACGATAGACAGCAATGAATCCACGCCGTTTAAAATTGATGATTTTACCGGTACACCAAGTACAGGTAGGTCAGTCTTGGCTGCACACATACCTGGTAAATGCGCTGCACCGCCAGCACCGGCAATAATCACTTGAATACCACGATCACGTGCGGTTTCAGCATATTCGAATAATCGATCTGGAGTTCGGTGTGCAGATACAACTTCCGCTTCAAATGGGACGCCAAGCTGTTTCAGCATATTGGCAGTGTTTTCTAGCGTTGCCCAATCCGATTGAGAACCCATGATAATTCCAACGAGAGGAGTGTCTTGTGAAGCGGCCGCATTCATTGCAATGTTTCCAGAGATTAAAGTAAGAGAGAGTAAATCTCGACTAGAGCCAAGCTTTAATAAGAGCCCCATATTATAGACTGAAAATTCATCTCAATAAAATTTAACGGTTGTCTTTAAAAGAAAACTCCATAATATTTTGATGAAAATATTTTTATTTTTTTCAATTTTATAAAAACTTTTATTAAATCAATATTTATAACAACACTTTAAATATGAAACAGATGTTTATCCTACTTACTCTAGCCCTAAGCTCTCAAAGTTTTGCCCAACTCGTTCAACTCAATACGAACCAATTTGTGAAAGAATTTAACCTTTTACAGCAACAAAAAGACTATAACGGCCAAATTAAGAGTAATGGCTACATCCACGAAAAATTTTTAGTCACCGGAAAATCGATCATTGATGAACATGAGTCGGTCAAGATGACAGGCTATTACAAAGCAGATGATGGCCGCGATAAAATGTATTCAATTTCAGAATATCGTGTGTATTGCGATGACCAAAGCTATGGTTTTGCTCTCATGAACTTTGAAGCAGACGGTCAAATGACTGTACTGACCAGTGAGAGTGATTATGCCTTTGACTATGAAGATCCCACTCCACGAGACCGTGAGTTTAGTAAAGTCCTCAAAAATGCCTGCAAACACGCCTCACTTAAATGATCAGAGCCATGCAGCATTGGATCAGTTAAGCACTGCGAAATACAAAATAGACACATCCAAAAAGGCATAAACCTGCCCACAAATAGTCCAACTTAAAGGGTTGTTTAAAAAGGAAAATCATAAATGGAACGAAGACCAATAGCGTCACGACTTCTTGTGTGATTTTCATTTGACCCAAAGACCACCCATGTTTGGCCAACAGTCGCGTTGCTGGGATCATAAAACTGTATTCGAGTAACGCGATCGCCCATCCAAATAAAATCGCTTGCCAAAGCGGTGCATCATGTAAAAACTTCAGATGTCCATACCAGGCCAAAGTCATAAAACAGTTGGAAATAATCAATAAAAACAGGGCAAGTGACATAAGCAATCAAGATCGCAAAAAATTGCGCATATTGTACGTTTTTCATCAGGATTTCGCGCCTATTTTCCGTGTTTTTATCCTCAAGAAAATTGCGCACATTTGATCAGTTGCGAGCTTAATCTTTTTGCACGATCTCATACAAAAAAATCTATCTTTTCGCTAAGACCCTTGCTATGGTTGCTCTCAAATGAAATTAACCTTTTCAACCAAATCTATAATGACAACACCACAATAACAAAGTGATGTGTCGATAAAAGCAGTGGAGTTAGAACGAATGCATCTGCATATCTTGGGTATTTGTGGCACCTTTATGGGTTCATTGGCGCTCTTGGCTCGTGATTTAGGACATAAGGTGACGGGTTCAGACCAAAACGTTTACCCACCAATGTCTACCCAATTGGAAAATGCAGGCATTACCTTAATGCAAGGCTATGACCGTAGCCACCTTCAACCACACCCAGATCTCGTGATTGTCGGCAATGCCATGAAACGTGGTATTGATGCAGTGGAATACATGCTGAACGAAGGCCTGCCTTATATTTCTGGCCCACAGTTCCTTGCAGACCACGTCCTACAAGGCAAACATGTCTTAGGCGTTGCAGGCACGCATGGTAAAACCACAACCACAACCATGTTGGCATGGGTGCTCGATCAAGCGGGTTTAAACCCAGGTTTCTTGATTGGCGGAGTACCTTTAGGCTTTAGTGAAAGCGCACGTTTAGGCGGTGGTGAATATTTCTGTGTAGAAGCCGATGAATATGATTCGGCATTCTTCGACAAACGTTCTAAGTTTGTGCATTACCATCCTAAAACAGCGATTTTAAATAACCTTGAATTTGACCATGCCGATATCTTCGAAGACTTGGCTGCGATTCAAAAGCAATTCCATCATCTAGTGCGTACTATTCCAAGTGAAGGCCGTATCATTGCGCCCATCACTGAAACAAATATTGATGAAGTCTTGGAAATGGGCTGCTGGACACCTGTGGTGCGTACATCTTTAGATGCCAATGACAAATCTGAATTGTATGCAGAACAATTGTCTGCTGACGGTTCACATTTCAAAGTGCTACAGCATGGTGTCGTGAAAGGCGAAGTCAAATGGAATATGACTGGGCAACACAGTGTAGCCAATGCTTTGGCAACCATTGCTGCGGCTGAACATGTCGGTGTTTCGATTGAAACGGCGTGTGAGGCGCTTTCGAACTTTGGTGGTGTAAAACGTCGTATGGAGCTTTTGGGCACCGTACGTGGCGTTGAAGTTTATGACGACTTTGCACATCACCCAACGGCGATTGATACCACGTTAGAAGGTGCGCGTAAGCGTCTCGGTGAGCGTAAATTGTGGGCAGTAATTGAACCGCGTTCGAACACTATGCGTATGGGTAGCCACAAAGATGGCCTTGCACATTCTGCGCGTTTAGCCGATGAAGTGATTTGGTATCAGCCGGAAGGTCTGGATTGGGATTTACAACCTGTGATTGAAGCTGCTACGAATAAAGCTGTGGTGGCGCGTTCACTGGATGACATCATTCAAACCATCGTAAGCGAGGCAGGCGAGGGCGATGCCGTGGTGATTATGTCGAATGGCGGTTTTGGTGGTTTACATCAGAAGCTGATCAGTGCATTAAAAGCCTAAACCCACTAAATAAAATAAAAAAAGCCCGATGCGCGGGCTTTTTTTTATTCACACTCAGCTTAAAAATAATTCTGATAGCCTCGGTTTTTATAGCCTAAATCCAGCTTAACCGGCTGTTCAACATTCTCTAATCTTAACAAGGTCGTTAAAAACGCCTGAATTTGTTCTAGATTGAGCACGTCGGGTTGAAAGCTTGAATGTCCAAAGCGCTGAAACAAACTAGCAATTTCACTATGTCGGTTGACATATTTCATCGACCATTTTGAAAAATCGATTTGATCAATATTTTGATCAGGATAACGCACAATATCCCGATGGCGAGTATCTTTCGCAATATGCTGAAAAAGCTGTTCGAGAGCCGCTTGCTCACCTTGCAAGCATTGGAAGAACCGGCCTTCGGCATAGTACAGCACGCCAAAAATACGCTGTTCGGTATTGAAGCTGCGGGCTCTCACCAAAATATCACTTAAATCTTGTATTAAATCAAATTGTTGTTCTACACGTGTACTGGCATAACAGAGTTGTATCATTGTGTTTATTCTTAAAGTATTTGCACGATTTTAACGTAGAAAGTTCTACAGGATGAGTAAATATTTGTATATTTTTTAATCAAATGTGCTTTTTAACTTACAACAGAAAACCAAGATCACGTATACCGATATCACCTTCATTTTTTTAAACTTATACATATTAAAACAATGAAATTATTTCCATTTGAAGATGAATAAAGAGGCCGACCATGCTTAAAAATTTACTCATTTTTTTATCGATCACTTGTGTATATTTTGCTGCCTTGATCATACTGAATAATTTTGGCGTTTCAGATTTTTTTAATGTCGTTATTTGCTCATTTATTTTAGGAATAACACTGCGTACTGCGATTCCTCACTATCTCATTTATTTACTAATGATGATGACTATTGGCAGTATTTATTTTGTACTGAATGACTTTGCATTATTAAATATCATGTGTTTAAGCTTATTTTTAGGGATATCAAGCTGCTCGATCTTATTGCAGTTTTGGCCAAATCTTTTCAAAGCACCTTCTACGCTGTTAAAATTAAAGCTCAATTAAATACAAATTAGCTTTTAAGTAAGTTTTTTTTAAAAATTTCATAATGATAGAAAAGCCCGCATCGCGGGCTTTTTTAGGCTTGAACATCGGCTAATGTCTTGTCTCGGCGAAACATCACCTCTACATAAGAACAGGTTGGAATAATTATTAAGTGTTTCTCACGAGCGAATTCCACCAAATGATCCAATAGTACACGAGCAACCCCTTGCCCACGTAAGGAATCATCTACCCACGTGTGATTTGCCACAATGGTATGTTCATCACGCCATAGATAACTAATTTCTGCGAGCCGTTCACCCTCAGCATTTAACTGAAAAAATTCACCTTTTTGACCATTATCTTGATGTTGTATAGTCACTGTTTTTTCTTCCTTTTTATGAAAAAATACACCGTGTAACAAACGAGAAAGTGATTGGTACAGAACTTAAACGACCTATACTCAACTGTAGGTGATAATAAATCCGTACACCTTTCACATTAATTAAAAAACAATTAAATCACACTTGCTGGATATTTTTATTATGGACCTTTATCTTGTCGCTATCTTTGTATTACTGATTGCTGCAGCATGCTTGGTTGTATCGCTGTATAAATCACGATCTTAATTCAATTTCACAACTAGATTTCAAATAAAAAACAGCCTGATTGCAATACGATCAGGCTATTTTTATTTATCCAAATGATTAATCTACATCACGCTATACAATTTAGCGTAGAACATCACGAATCGATTCATCTTTATCAAATACAGATTTTGCAAAAGGGCAGAGTGGAATAATTTTCACGTTCTTTTCCCGAGCAAAATTCACTGCTGCATCGAGGAGATGTCGTCCAACACCTTGTCCTCGCAAGCTGTCACTGACGTCGGTATGATCAATAATAAATTTATCATCGCCTGCCCATGAGTAAGTCATCTCTGCCAAACGCTCCCCATCTTGCTCAACAAAGAAAGCTCCTTTTTTTTGATCATCATCTTGTTGTACAAACATCTTAAATTTCCTCCATTTTTTTATAAATTGGCATGTAATGCAGGTCAACTCTGTTGTTTTTGTATTAATTTAAAGCGCATGCACAGGGCTTTAATCGGTTCCTGCTTGTGTATAGAGCATAGTAAAATAAGCCACTTTATTTATTTGAAGACACTCATGTCTGCCTCTCCCTCCGAAACGGCTTCTTCTGGCTCTTGGACGGCTGTGATTGCTTTGGCTTTCGCAGCATTTATTTTTAATACCACTGAATTTGTACCTGTCGCTTTACTCAGCGATATTGGCAAAACCTTTAGCTTAGCCGCGACCGATGTCGGCATCATGATTACGCTCTATGCATGGGTGGTTGCGCCGATTTCATTGCCGATCATGTTATTGACCAAAAATATTGAA
Source organism: Acinetobacter sp. YH12140 (assembly GCF_013418475.1). Taxonomy (NCBI): domain Bacteria; kingdom Pseudomonadati; phylum Pseudomonadota; class Gammaproteobacteria; order Moraxellales; family Moraxellaceae; genus Acinetobacter; species Acinetobacter sp. YH12140. Next base: position 36,812 of record NZ_VPBZ01000014.1, on the reverse strand, counting down.
CGTCGATCACTCCTGATTTGCTTATTTATAGTGTTTATTGTCAGCCATGTTCTGTCGTATTTCGCATGGAGCTTTAATACTTTATTGCTCAGTCGAATTGGCATTGCTTTCTCGCATGCACTTTTTTGGTCCATTACTGCGTCGCTGGCAGTTCGTGTTGCACCGAAAGGCAAAGAATTTCAAGCCTTGGGGCTTTTGGCCACAGGCACAGCTTTGGCGATGGTTCTCGGTATTCCGTTTGGGCGTATGGTCGGAGAAGCCTATGGTTGGCGAAATACCTTTGCTCTGATTGGCATTGGCGCCAGTATCGTTTGCCTGATTTTAGCCAAAACGCTGCCAATACTGCCGAGTTTGAACTCTGGCTCGCTAAGCAGCTTAAAACAGTTTATTCGCCGTCCAAGCTTAATGATGGTCTTTGCATTAACCATTATCATCATTAGCGCGCAATTTACCGCATATAGCTATATCGAACCGTTCTCACTCAACATTGCTGCATTCAGTTCCATGCAAACTACCACGTTGTTATTAATCTTTGGTGCTGCAGGCTTTCTAGGTTCTTATCTGTTCGGGAAATTTGGTGGGAAATATCCTAAAGTTGCGATTCCTTTGAGTACAGCCACACTTGCTTTATCCATGCTGCTGTTGCTGCCTGTTTCTCTGAGTTTTGCAGGTGTGAGTGCGGTGTGCCTACTATGGGGCATGAGTATCATTGGATTTAGCCTTGCATTACAGTCAAAGACGCTGCATCTCGCATCCGATGCCACCGATGTCGCCATGGCCATTTATTCAGGACTTTATAATGTCGGGATTGGCGGTGGTGCACTCTTGGGCGGTATCGTCAGCGTTCATTTCGGTTTGAGTTATATTGGTGTGATCGGAGGAATCATCGCAGTGATCGGCACACTTTTAGCCTTAGCGTTGGTACAACGTGGTGATTTTAATCCTCCTGTGGCACATTAAATGAATTCGTAAATTGCCGATTGCACTTTGTACTAAAAACTGTCATGCTTTGCCGCATATTTGGACAATGTCCAAAACAAAATTTGAACAAGGGGAGTAGCCTCCTCCAAACGTAAACCTTGTTTTACGTGTCAGAATATCGTCATTACACTTTGCAAAAAGTCGGTATCTGAGCATCGCAGCTGCAAATCATTACAGTACGATGTAGGCAAGACCTTGATCATGTTGTCTCAGGCGTTTTATTTCGTCTGGCAACTGGTCGAGGTTTTTTTATGGCTGGTTGTTAGATGTGGAGAATACACATGGAAACGATTGGCTCTTTATGGCTATATCTGGCATTTTTCGGTTTAGTCACCATCATGCTACTCATCGACTTTTTAGGCTTTAAAAATAACAAAGGCCAAGAAATCAAAGTCAAAACCGCTGCCTATTGGAGTATTGCATGGGTCTCTGTGGCTACCTTATTCGGTGGTGCATTGTGGCTCTACTTACAGCAAACCGCTGGTGTCGCTGTTGCAAACACCAAAGTCATGGAATATTTCGCTGGTTATCTGCTCGAGAAATCACTCGCAATTGATAACGTTTTTGTCTGGCTCATGATCTTTGCTGCCTTTGCCATTCCACCTGCTTTGCAGCGCAAACTGTTACTCTACGGTGTACTCGGCGCAATTGTGCTGCGTACCATCTTTATTTTTATTGGGGCATGGTTCGTTCAAGAATTCTCTTGGGTACTGTACATCTTCGGTGCATTCCTAGTGTATACCGGCTTTAAATTCCTTAAAGGCCAAGACGAAGAAGATAAAGATATCGAAGATATGGCGATTTTGAAGTGGCTACGTAAACACATGCGTATTACCCCTCAGATGCATGAAGATAAATTCTTTGTTCGTCAAAATGGTGTCTTATGGGCAACGCCGCTCTTTTTAGTGTTGATCTTGGTTGAAGCATCGGACGTCATTTTTGCGGTGGACTCAATCCCAGCGATCTTTGCGGTTACCTCTGACCCCTTCATTGTACTGACGGCAAACTTAATGGCGATTTTAGGTCTACGTGCAATGTTCTTCCTCTTATCCGGTGCTGCATCGAAAATGCATTACTTACCATATGGTCTGGGCATTATTCTGGTGTTTATTGGCGCTAAGATGCTATTGCTCGATGTGTTCCACATGCCAATTTGGATTTCACTCGGTTTTATTGTGGTGACCTTAACCATTACTGCATGGTTATCAATCCGACACAGTAAGAAGTACCATCAAACCACGTTATAAAACGCTTATATAAATAAAAGCCTTCTTTCGAGAAGGCTTTTTTTTATTTTGTAACAAAGCCATGAACTAAGCTTCAGGCGTCATCAAGAGTTTGAGTTTGGGCCAGCGTTGTAAAAATTGTTTCTCTTCTATACGTTGCAAAAAAGTCGCTCGACTAACTAAGGTTGAATTCCAACGCAGTTTTAATTCAAATAAATCAGCCAGTCCAAATGGTGCCACGATTTCTACTTGATCAAGCTCATTTAAACGGACTGCAACAGCCGTTGCAGTTTCAACCCACAAAGAAAGGGCATGGGAAATCGATGTTATGGGCAAAATAGAATCACCATTGTCTAAACGATACCAATGATGCACCAAAGCTTGGTTGGTCACATCCCACTGTATCAATGGAAAGAAAGACTGCATTTCTTTTTGGATCTGATCACTATGAGCACCGTTATCCTCAGCATCATAAAATATAATATCCACCTCAGTATGGGACAGTGTATAGCTGTGTTGGTGTAGCACTGACCACAGCATATTTCGAATGACACCTGCGGCAATATACGCACTGGCATCCACCAAATAAAGCTGCTTTAAAATAGACATGATGCCGTCATGTTGCTGAATCAGTTGCTGCAAGCGCTCAACATAAGTGGCTTCAAGCTGTGATTGATTCACAGGATGCATTGGATGGGACATAGATACACGGTTGAATTCTATTCTTTGATTCGATTTAGCCTGACACAAGCGCATTGATTTAATCAATCGCTTTGAAAATATGCCATGCTCTCGACATACATTAATGGCTGTTCGATGTTTTAGAACATGATCCTCTAATTACAACAACGCCTTTTCTAGCCAAATTAAGCTACAATCAACCGAAAAAATTCTAAACTGCAGGTATGTCATGTCTTCTGTTATCGCATCTACCGCGATCCGTGGTCGCTTTCTAGATATTCAGAATACAGTTGCCCAAGCACGTGAAATTCACGACCAAGTGCGCTATTTTGAAGATGGTTTGCTGATTACGCAAGCCGGAAAAATTCAATGGTTCGGTCCATGGTCTGAGGGCCAACACCATCTCCCAGATCAGGTTGAAGTACAGCATTATTCCGATCAATTGATTGTTCCGGGTTTCATCGATACCCATATTCATTATCCACAAACGGAAATGATGGGGGCTTATGGTGAACAGCTACTGGAATGGCTCGATACCTATACCTTTCCAACTGAAATCCAATTTGAAGATCCGGCTTATGCAGAGCAAATTGCACAGTTCTTTGTAAACGAGTTACTCAAAAACGGAACCACAACAGCTCTTGTTTTTTGTACCGTTCATCCACAATCGGTCGATGCTTTATTTAAAGCTGCAGAACAGCATCAGATGCGCTTAATTGCCGGTAAGGTCATGATGGATCGACATGCCCCTGAAGCATTATGTGACACAGCTGAGAGTGGCTACAACGACTCCAAAGCACTCATCGAAAAGTGGCATGGCAAGGGCCGTAACCTGTATGCCATCACGCCTCGCTTTGCCCCAACCTCAACGCCTGAGCAATTGACACGGGCAGGGGAGCTAAAAGCCGAGTATCCTGATGTCTATGTACATACGCATTTGAGTGAAAATAAAAATGAAATAGCGTGGGTCAAATCATTATTCCCTGAGCAAAACGGCTATTTAGACGTTTATCATCATTATGGTCTGACCGGATCACGTTCCGTGTTTGCGCACTGCGTGCATTTGGAAGATGCCGAGTGGGAGTGTATGCATCAGACCAACTCTGCAATCGCGTTTTGTCCAACCTCGAACTTATTCCTAGGCAGTGGTTTATTTCCATTAAAGAAAACATGGGAAAAACAGGTGAAAGTCGGCTTAGGCACAGACATTGGCGCAGGCACCTCATTTAACCAACTACAAACCATCAATGAAGCCTACAAAGTTCAACAACTTCAAGGCGATAAACTGTCCGCATTTGAAGCGATGTACCATGCCACTTTAGGGGGGGCAAAAGCCTTAGATCTAGAGGACAAACTTGGAAACTTTGATTTGGGCAAAGAAGCAGATTTTGTGGTGCTCGATTTAAATGCCACGGCTTTACAAGCCCTACGTCAACAACGTGCCAAAAATCTGGAAGATGCTTTATTTGCTCTGATGCTGATGGGTGATGATCGTAATATCCATGCCACCTATGTGTTTGGACAATGTGCGTATGTCAAAGCATAAAACGGCTCGACCGAGACGAAAAACAGCGTTGAAAATTGGACTGATTGCCGTCGCTTGTTTGTGCTTACTCAAGCGTGACAGCACTTCCAAGAAAAACTGATTACATTTTCAACGGCAAAAAAGATGCATCTGCGAGCCAGATGTATTAAAATTGGTTCATCTTTAGAGGTGTTGCAAGTCAACACCTTTTTTATTTTTTTGATTTGCTTTTTTAGGTATCTACCCATGTCTGTTCAAATGAGCGTACTGATTTCCACTGAAGAAATTCAAGCTAAAGTGAAAGAGCTTGGCGCAAAAATTGATGCACACTATGCTAACAGCGACAAAGAGTTGGTGTTAATCGGTCTTTTACGCGGTTCTGTTATTTTTATGGCTGACCTTTGCCGCGCAATTTCAAAACCGCATGAACTCGACTTCATGACCGTTTCAAGTTATGGCGGTGGGACCGTATCTACTCGTGATGTTAAAATCTTAAAAGATTTAGACGGCGACATTAAAGATAAAGATGTCTTGGTGGTTGAAGATATTATTGACTCAGGCAATACCTTAAGCAAAGTCTTAGAAATTTTACAGACGCGTAATCCAAACTCAATCGAGCTTTGTACTTTGGTTAGCAAGCCTTCACGTCGTGAGATTGAACTCGAAGTGAAATTTTTAGGTTTTGAAGTCGAAGATAAATTTATCGTGGGTTATGGTCTGGACTATGATCAAAAATATCGTCATATTCCATTTATTGGCGAAATTGGTCTCTAAGTAAAATCAGATACTTAAGAGTGGCCGAAGGCCACTTTTTTTTTATTTTTTGGTTTGTTTTGAACAAAAAAACAACAGTTTTTTGCATGTTTAGGCTATAGCTCAGCGCAGTTTTGATTAAAGATAAAGATTGAACATGTCGTAAAAAACAAATACATGATAACAAAAGGAGAGTTACTATGTGGTCACTCATTGTTGCGATTGTTGTTGGTTTTATTGCTGGTTTAATTGCACGTGCGATCCATCCTGGAGATGACAAAGCCGGTTTCATCATGACCACCATTCTCGGGATTGCAGGTTCTTTACTTGCGACCTATGGCGGACGTTTATTAGGTCTGTATGGAGAAAATTCTGCTGCAGGATTTATCGCTTCCGTCATTGGTGCGATCATCGTGTTGTTTATCTATAACCTTGTAACGAAAAAAACCCGCGTCTAATTTTTATAGCACCATTAAAATACCCGCCTATAGACGGGTATTTTTTTTATATTTTATTCATGCCGTACAGCTGAAATTATTTGATCTCTTTTAACATCGATTCTAATTCAGCAGCAGGGTAAGCACCAGTTAAGATCGAACCGTTGGCAAAAACGATTCCCGGTGTACCACCTAGTTTTAAGCTTTTAGCTAATATTAAATTTCGATCAATCGGGTTTGCACAACTTTTCGCTGACTTCGGTTGAATTCCCTTATTGATTAAATTATCCCAGGCCATAGCAGGGTTTGACTCACAAAAAATCTGCTTCGATGGCGCCAACGACTGCGGTTTTATCGCTGTGACAAAAGTATAAATGGTCACATCATTGAGTTTTGCCAGTTCTACTTCAAGCTTCTTACAATATGGGCAATTTGGGTCAGAAAAGATCGCGATTTGGCGCTTCCCATTCCCCCTGACTGTTTTAATCGCATCTTGTAATGGAAGTTTATACCACTCAGTTTTTTGCTGACTGAGGATCAATTGTTTGGTCAGATTTTTTTGATCTTTTAAACGAATCATAGAACCTGCGATCACATAATCCGCATTTTCACTCAAATACAAAACTTGATCTTCAACAAAGCCACTATATATGCCCGGCATTTCGGTACTTTGAATATTTTCAATTTTTAAACTAGGGTGCTTTTCTGCCAAGAGCTTTTGAACCTGTGCTACATCCGCCAAAACAAAAGTCGAAAGGGTGGTACTCAACGCCAACGCACATATTTTTTTCAACATAGACCGAACAACTTCAACATTTAATTGATTCAGCATTCTAAGCCTTAACAGGTGAAAGTCTTGGGCTTTTTTCAGTTCATTACGCAATAGCTACATGCCGTTTCACGTGGAACATATTACGCTGCATCAGGTGAATTAATTTCAACAGACACATGCACAATTTCTTCATGAATCGACAACGCTTGGCGGACTTCATCGGCGCTCAATGCCTGACTGGTTTCTAAAGCAACAATACATGAAAACTGACCTTTACCCACTTTCCACACATGTAAATCGGTCACATCGACGTCGACAGGCAATTGCATTAAAACCTCTCGAATCTCATCAACGACAGGGTGATCCATTTCCGCATCCAGTAATGTTTGTCCTGTTTCTTTCATCAAGCCAATAGCCCACTTACCGACCAGCACTGCACCAACAATCCCCAATAGCGCATCTAAAAATCCCCAGCCCATCCATTTTCCAGCAAATAAAGCCACAATGGCCAACACTGAAGTCACCGCATCAGCAACTACATGCATGAAGGCTGCTTTCTGATTGAGGTCGTGATGATGATCATGCTGCTCCTCATGGCTATGATGGTGATGGTGATGGTGATGGTGATGGTGATGGTGATGGTGATGGTCATCATGCAATAACCAAGCACAGATCAAGTTCACCATTAGACCTAAAATCGCAATAGGGATTGCTTCGTTATAATGAATTTGGACCGGGTTGAATAAGCGTTCCACCGAATGAAAGGCCATAAATGCAGCAACGACCATCAATAATATCGCGCTGCTATAGCCCGCTAAAATTTCAATTTTCCAAGTCCCAAAACTAAAACGAGCATCTTGGGCATAGTGGCGTGCCGCACGATAGGCAAAATAGGCCAAGCCTAATGCCAACATATGTGAACTCATATGCCAACCATCTGCCAATAATGCCATCGAATTAAAAATCCAACCGCCAATGACTTCTAACAACATCATGACTGCCGTTAAAATGGTGGCAATTAAGATCCGTTTTTGTGCGAGTGGATTACCTTCATCAAATTGATGATGATGAATTCGGATGGATGGGGAAGTTTTCATTAGGTTCTATGCTTAAATATACTCCCCCATAGTATATTTATTTTCGGGAGAAAGTGTTGAGTCATTTACATCAGGACAAAAAGATTTTAAATCGGGTTAAACGTCTACAAGGTCAGGTCAATGCGGTCGAACTGGCTTTACAGCAACCCGAAGCAGGGTGTATCGAGGTTTTACAACAGGTTGCGGCCATCAAAGGTGCTGTAAATGGATTAATGAATGAACTCATCGAAGCACATTTACGCCATCATGTATTGCCTCAAGATGTTGAAATCAATGAAGTAGAACTGGAAGAATTTGTAAAACTGCTTAAACGCTATGGATAAAGTTACATCTGTGATTTGACCATGGAAAACAATCGGCATTAAACTGAGCCCATATTTCCTTCTTTCTCATGCAGCACAATATTGACCCTATTGGCTGTACCTCTGCGACTTTAAAATGACCACATCTCCCTCTTGGCGACCGTTCATCATGGTGAGCCTTGCACTCTGTATGGGCACTATTGGTACAGCGCTAGCTAGTCCTCTGTATCCCATTTATCAGCAACTTTGGGGACTGCTGCCGAGTCATATCACCTATATCTTTGTTGCCTACATGTTTGGTTGCCTAGCGACATTGCTGTTTTTAGGTCGTACCAGTAACAGTTTTGGTTTTTTAAGAACCCTGCAAATCGGTATGGCGTGCATCATCTTAGGTTTAAGCTTGTCGGTGTTTGCCAGTAATGCAGTGTGGTTATCTATCGGGCGTTTTATTATCGGTATTGCCTCGGGTTTAATTAGCACCTCAGCCATGCTTGGCTTGGTCTATACCATCCCTGAACAGCATAAAAATAATGCTCCGCAGCTAAGTTCAATCATAACCGTGATTGGTTTTGGTCTTGGCCCATTTATTGGTGGGGTGATTGCCCAATTTTCGGAACAACCTTTAGTCACCCCTTATATTCCTGTGATCTTTGGTGGTTCGGCGTGTTTAATGGGGTTGTTTTTTATTCGCACACCGAACTTTGAGCCACAGCCTTTTTCAGTGGCACCACATTTGGAATTGCCTGAAAAGCGTGATCATTCACGATTTTATATCGCCGGACTGACTGCCTTTTGTGCCTTTGGCTCCTTCAGCTTATTTGCATCACTCGCACCCTCTTTCGTTAAAGATGCAATCCCATGGCATGGCCCTTTGGTCAGTGGTAGTGCCATTGCAAATATCTTGCTGGTTTCCGCTGTCGTGCAATTTATGGCGAAATCGATTCCTTCTGCAAAATGTGTCAATGCCGGCTTAATGGTGTTAATACTGAGCTATGCGCTCCTTGCGCTATGTATGACCCAACACTGGAGTGCATTGTTTTTTATTAGCGATGTTTTAGTCGGTGTCGGGCATGGTCTGGGGCTTTTAGGCGCATTTGGCTTAGTTCATCAAATGACCAACAATCAAAACCGTGCTGCAGTGATCTCGACCTATTTATTTATTGGATATCTAGGCACCATTATTCCAATTATTGCAGCCGGCTATTTATCTGATCATTTTGGTTTAATCACAGGGATACTGGGCTTTTGTATTGGTGTCGGCTTGCTGTGTTTATATTTACTGTATCAAAATTTATCGATGAAGAAATTTACAGTATGAAACCCTTAGATACGATTAATTTTCTTCTCTATACATCCATGCCTGTTCAGGAGGAATTTCATCTATTTGATCCTGAATGTAAAAAATCAAATTTTTAGTTTTTGATATTGCTGTCATTTTTTTATAGTCAACCTGCATTTCAGGATCTTCTTCCCATTGTTTTAAAAAGGATTCTTTGGGATTCTGTTCGGTTGTTTCATGAAAATAAACCACACCACCATCAGATGTTTGTGGATCATGGTTGCCATCTAAAGATAAAATTTTGACATGAATAAAATATGCTTTAAATTCAGAATTTGTATCTTTAGTAGCGTTAGCAAGATTAGGATCTATATCCATTTGATGCTGAGTTTGTATCTGTGTTGATGTTGCAACATCATCAACAGAAGTTAAAGCCGCTTCCTCCTGAGAACAAGCGGCAAGCATCCATGCAAAACAAATCATGATTTTTTTCATATTTTTAGCGCATTTATTTACCAATACAAAACGATCCGAAGATCTTCCCTAGCAAATCATCCGCACTAAAGTCACCCGTAATTTCACCTAAAGCATTTTGCGCCAACCGTAGAGACTCGGCTACCAACTCACCCGCATGATAAACCACCAACTGCTCACGTGCTTCTGCAAGATAGCGCTGAGTGCGCTTCATTGCGTCTAAATGGCGTGTTCGAGCAATAAAGGTATCTTCCTCTGGTTGAAAGCCTGCATGCGCTGTAATCGCATCAATAAGCGCTTGAACGCCAGTTTCTTGTTTAGCCGAAACCCGAATATGTCGAAAACCGTTTAAATCGGTAATTTCCGCGGTAGATCCCGTCAAATCGCATTTATTACCAATTAACATCAACCGCTTCGGTTCAATATGATCGGCAAAGTACGCTTGAGCCAATTGTAGTGGATCTTCGCCCTGACTCAAGTCATAGACCAAAAGTAACAAGTCAGCTTGCTCAATTTCTTTAATTGCGCGGCGAATCCCTTCTTTTTCGACGATATCACCGGTTTCACGTAAACCTGCGGTATCGGTCAAGGTAATCGGCAAACCATTGAGGCTGATTTTTTCATGTAAAACATCTCGTGTCGTACCGGCAATATCCGTCACAATCGCACGTTCAACACCTGCCAAAGCATTAAGTAGAGAAGACTTACCTGCATTGGGTTTACCGGCAATCACCACTTGTAGACCTTCACGCAGTAGCTGACCTTGACGAGCAGATTGCTGCACAGCATGGACCGAGCTTGCCACTTCATCCAATAAGCCCAAAATCTTACCATCCGCCAAAAAGTCGATTTCTTCTTCAGGAAAATCAATCGCTGCTTCCACATGCAAACGCAAATGGATAAGTTTTTCTAACACCGTATTGACCTTGCTCGAAAAGGCACCTTGTAATGAACGTACCGCTGAACGTGCCGCTGCTTGTGAGGTGGCATCAATCAGATCAGCAATCGCCTCGGCTTGCACCAAGTCCATTTTGCCATTTTCAAAGGCGCGCATTGAAAATTCGCCCGCTTTTGCAGCAATAGCGCCCAATTCAAGTAACCGCGCCAATAATGCATTTTGAATAACGGGGCCGCCATGACCTTGAAGCTCCACCACATCTTCACCCGTAAAAGAGTGCGGATTTGGAAAGCAAATCACCAAACCTTCATCCATGATTTCATTCGATGCATCATAAAACTTACGGAAACCAGCAAAACGTGCTTCAGGCAGGGATTGCTGCGTTAATGCTTCTGCAATGGCATAAGATTTGGGACCAGACAGGCGAATCACGCCGACACCACCACGACCCGGCGGTGTGGCAATTGCTGCGATGGTGGTTCGGTTTAACATAAAATTCACCTAAAAATTTTCAAACTACAGATAAAGAAAAATCCGCCTAAGATTACCATCTTAAGCGGATTTATTCAGCCCATCAGCAATGCTTAGTTTGCTGAGTCAGCCGCTTCACGTTTTAAACGTTCTTTTTCAACAGATTTGTTAATCAAACCTTGTTGAAGAATAGTAATACTGTTGTTACAGATCCAGTAAAGCACAAGGCCCGCAGGGAAGAACAACATAAATACCGTAAAAATCACTGGCATGATTTTGAAGACTTTTGCCTGCATTGGATCAGCCGGTTGTGGGTTCAAACTTTGCTGAATAAACATGGTTAAGCCCATTAATAGCGGCAAAATAAACCATGGATCCATCGCAGATAAATCTTGAATCCAACCTAACCACGGCGCATGACGTAGTTCAACGGACTCCATCAACACCCAGTACAAAGCAAGGAAGATCGGCATTTGGAGCAATAACGGCAAGCAACCTGACAGTGGGTTTACTTGTTCACGTTTATACAATGCCATCATTTCTTGCGAGAAGCGCATACGGTCTTCACCGAACTCTTCTTTCATGCGTTGCATTTCAGGTGCAATCACACGCATTTTCGCCATAGAGCGGTAACTCTTCGATGACAAAGGCCACAAGATCAGTTTCACCAGAATCGTCAATAGAATAATTGACCAACCCCAGTTACCCACTAAACCGTGGAAAAACTCAAGACCGACGAACAATAATTTCGCAATTGGCCATAACCAACCATAGTCTACTGTTTGGTTTAAACCAACTGCCAATTCTTTTAATTCAGATTGGATTTTTGGACCTGAATAGAACGTTGCATCTACTTCTGCCACAGTTCCTGCAGGAACATTGATTGCAGGTGAAGTGAACTGAATAATGTTCATATCATCAGTAGATTTACGTGACTCAAGTTTCGCAGCATAAGGCTGACCATTGGCTTGCGTTAATTTGATCTGTCCAGGAATCCACGCACTCACGAAGTAATGCTGAACCATTGCAACCCAACCGCCAGTTGCTTCAACATTCAATTTTTCTTCATTGAAGTTGGCAAATTTAAGTTTGTTGTAATGTTCTTCAGGCGTACCCCATGCACCACCAAGGAATGTACCTAAAGTGAAAATACCTTGATCAGATTTACCTGGATCTTCAGAGTTGTCGCGTTTAAGCTGACCAAACATCTGACCTTGCCAGTTCTGAGCACTGCGGTTCACGATTTTATGATTCACAACAACAGGGTATTCACCTTCAGTGAAGTTAAAGGTTTTAATAACCTCTACACCATCTGCTGTTTTATAAACCATTGGTACTGACAAAACTTTTGCTGTTTGGCCATCTTTACCCTTCACAGCTTTTGCGTCATTTAACGTATATGAAGATTTTTCAATTTCATAGGTTGGACGTCCTTTCGGATTGCTGTCAGGGCCATTAAGACCAATTAAGCCAGACTGAGCAACATAAGTACGTTTTGCATCGCTTTCAAGCATTACAAACGGTTCGTCGCTGTCTTTATTTTTGTCATGATTGAGTAATTCAATACGAACAATATCGCCACCCTTTGGATTAATCCAAAGATGGTAAAGGTCAGTTTGTACTGAAATTAACTGTTGACTAACAGGTGCAGTGGCATCTGTTGTTTGTTGTGTAGCAGCATTATTTGCTTGCGGCACATCAGTAGCAGCCGTAGCTGTCTGGCCATTTGGCAAATCGGCAGATACTTCATGCGTTACCACCGCAGCATTTTGCTGAGATTTTTGTTCCGCATGTCCATAATCTTTCTGCCAAGCCAAAATGAGCAAATATGCGACAACAAACATGGCCCCTAGAATTGCAATCCTGGCCCATTGTTGCATAGGTATTACCCCAAGTGGTTAGAGTGATTTTGGTTCAATAAACGTTCACGAAAGGGTACAGCAACGTGAAGCGTTTGAGAATCTATTTGCTGAAATGAAATAAAACGAATTGCTTTTGATGGAACAGGATCATAGCCTGAACCGCCCCAAGGATGACAACGGCAAATACGCTGAACAGCTAGACACACTCCACGTACAGCACCATGTTGATGGACTGCTTCCAAAGAATATTGAGAACATGTTGGAATATAACGACAGCGTGGTCCCAATAAAGGACTAATCGCAATCTGATAGAAACGAATGAGCCAATGCAGTAAACGAACCATTGGTCATCTCTACGCTTGTGGGGAGGTAGCTATTTTTTTATGCTTATTTGCAAGGCGCTGCAATTTTTGCCAAGCAAATTGTAATTGCTGATGCAACTCTGCATTCGGTACCGCCTCTATGCCCATTTTTGGCATAACGACAATATCTAATACATTAGACTGCTGTTGATGCAGGCGAAAACTTTCGCGTGCAAGTCGTTTTACTCGATTTCTTTCATGTGCGCGGCGCACTTTTTTCTTAGCAACAACAATACCCAAACGGCTATTCGGCTGTTCGGAGATTTTTGCTAGAAATAAGAAATGGGGTTGATGCACTTTAAAAAGCGCACCATCGAACACACTTTTATAATCGGCAGCACAGTGTATTCGCACATCTGTGCTAAAGCCGTAAAGTGTTGTCATAACACCCAAGTCTTGACAGTCTTAACTGAAATTAAACAGTTAAGCTGTGACGACCTTTTGCACGACGACGCGCTAATACTTGACGGCCAGCTTTAGTAGCCATGCGAGCACGGAAACCATGAACGCGTTTACGTTTCAACTCAGAAGGTTGGAAAGTACGTTTCATATCGAAACTCCAAAAATGATCTTTCAGTAAAGGTTCGCGATTTTAGTGCTCATTGCTTGAGCTGTCAATGAAAAACACGCTTTCTTTCAAAATCTAGGCTGTGATATATCAAGATAATATAAGGATTAGAAATCAGTCAGAAAGTTTTAAATTAAAATATTCACAAACTAAATCATTGTATATGTTAATTATTTAAGTTATCTTCAAGTTTACTCACAGATTTATCCACAATCTCAAATTTGTGAATTGGTTTTTATGAATTTAAATTTGAATTTAAACCAACCATCAAGTTATCCCCAGAATGGGTCGATCTTATAAATAAATTCAAATTTTAAAATTTAAATTTATTACTATTAGTGTTGATATTTTCTGTGGAAAACGCATTTTTACTTTTAAAAAACAAATAATTATATTGTGGATAATGATGTTTTTATAATTTTGATAGTTTGTGGATAACTTTGTGTTATAATTTATCCACAGCTTGCGGATAAACTTATCCACATGTGATTTAAATTTAAATTTAAACTCAATTTGCGTTTTTTTGATCGATTTCGACTGATTTGTTCATGACAGATGTGGATAAGATGGTTAGAATGGCTGCCCGCTTAGGCGGGGTTGAATTATTTTTTTACGTACAATGGACTGAAATAGGGGTTTCACATGCTTTGGACAGACTGCTTAACTCGCTTGCGACAAGAGCTTTCAGGAAATGTCTATACAATGTGGATACGCCCACTAGTGGCAGAAGATGCAGGTGATAGTCTAAAACTCTATGCACCGAATCCGTATTGGACACGCTATATTCAAGAGCATCATTTAGAACTGATTTCAATTTTAGCGGAACAGTTGTCTGAAGGTCGGGTACGTAAAGTCGAGATTTTGGTTGATTCACGGCCTGGTGCAATTTTATCTGCAGCTGAGCAACCAGCAACAACCACCGCAGCATTAGAGTCAACGCCACAAGTGTCGGCACCGACTCGTCCTAAAAAAGAAAAAGAAGAGACGTCTTCAAAAAATAACCGTAAGCGTCAGCTTAACCCATTATTTACCTTTTCCTTGTTTGTTGAAGGCCGTTCCAATCAGATGGCGGCAGAAACCTGTCGTAAAGTCTTGACGCAGCCCGGTGCTTCACAGCATAACCCCTTATTTTTATATGGACCGACTGGTTTAGGTAAAACCCATTTAATGCAAGCCGTAGGTAATGCATTATTACAAGCGAAGCCGAATGCACGTGTGATGTACATGACGGCTGAAAGTTTTGTACAAGACTTTGTGAGCTCTCTACAGCAAGGTAAGGTCGAAGAATTCAAGAAAAATTGTCGTTCGTTAGATTTGTTATTGGTGGATGATATTCATTTGTTAGCGGGTAAAGAGGCCAGCTTGGTTGAGTTTTTCTATACCTTCAACGCGTTATTAGATGAATCTAAGCAAATCATTTTAACTTCGGATCGTTATCCAAAAGAACTGACTGAGTTGGATCCACGTTTGGTTTCACGTTTTTCGTGGGGCTTATCGGTGGGTGTTGAACCGCCTGATATTGAAACCCGTATTGAAATTTTACTGAAAAAAGCGGAAAGCAATGGCGTGGAACTTCCACGTAATTGTGCGCTGTTTATTGCTCAACAAGTGGTTGCCAATGTTCGTGAACTAGAAGGTGCGCTGAATAAAGTTGTAGCCATTTCTCGTTTTAAAGGTACCCCTATCGATCTTGATGTGGTGCGTGAATCATTAAAAGATGTGTTGGCGATTCGTGCACGTACCATTAGTACTGAAAATATTCAGCGTGTAGTGAGTGAATATTTCCGTATTCCACTCAAAGAATTGGTTGGCCCAAAACGTACACGTATTTATGCACGTCCACGTCAGTTGGCTATGGGGTTAGCACGTGAGCTGACAGGGGATAGTTTCCCTGAAATTGGTATGGCTTTTGGTAATCGTGACCACAGTACTGTGATGCATGCCTGTGAAAAAGTACAAAGCCTACGTGAAGAAGATCCAATCTTCAATGAGGACTATAAAAACTTGCAACGTCTGCTGCAAAGTTAAGTCTTTTTGTTCAAATTCTGTTCTTGCAATGCGGTATATTCTGCCGCATAGTACACTGCTAAAAAATTAATTTATTTTGTCTGTCTTCAGTTTTTAGAGGAATGTATTGTGCGTTTAAAAATCGCGAAAGAAAGCTTACTGAATGTTCTGTCACATGTCGTAGGAGCGGTTGAGCGTCGCCATACCTTAAATATCTTATCCAATGTCAAAGTACAGGTTACTGAGCAAGCATTGACCATTACAGGTTCTGACCTTGAAGTAGAATTGGTTGCGAGTACACCGCTGGCAGACGGTGCTTGTTTACAAGCAGGGGTAACGACAGTTCCTGCGCGTAAACTGATGGATATCTGTAAATCATTACCGTCAGCGGCATTGATTGATTTGCAAATTACTGAAGACCAACGTTGTATTTTAAAATCTGGAAACAGTCGTTTTGTATTGGGTACTTTGCCTGCTGAAGACTATCCATTATTAACCACTGAAAATACTCACGGCACTCAAGTTGGTGTGACTCAGCGTGAGTTAAAGCGTTTATTTGAAAAAACATCTTTTGCCATGGCGGTTCAAGATGTACGTTTTTATTTGACGGGTACTTTGCTTGAAATTGATGAAAATCAATTGCGTGCAGTAACGACCGATGGTCACCGTTTGGCGATGTGTGAAACAGCGGCAAGCTCGAATGCGACACAAGCAATGCAAGCGATTGTTCCACGTAAAGCCGTAGGGGAATTGCAGCGTTTATTGAGTGTTGAAGATGAGCAATTATCGTTGTTGATTGGTCGTGAATTATTAAATGTAACAATTACCATTGCCAGCCGTGATAAAGAGCAGGGTGATATTACCGTACGTTTCACCACAAAATTGATCGATGGTAAATTCCCAGACTACCGCCGTGTGATTCCACGTGGTGGCGATAAAAACGTGCGCATTGCACATGATGTTTTCAAGCAATCGCTACAACGTGTTGCAATTTTGAGTAATGAAAAATTGCGCGGCGTATTCTTGAAGTTTGATGCGGACACTTTACAACTTCGTGCCAATAACCCTGAGCAAGATGAAGCAATCGAAGATCTTGCGATTCAATATGCAGATGCACCGATGGAAATGTCGTTTAATGCACAGTACTTATTGGAAGTTCTGAATGTATTGGATGGTGATGATGTTGCAATGACCATGACAGAAGCGAACCAGTCGGTATTGGTACAAGATCCACAGCAACAAGATCAAACCTATGTTGTGATGCCAATGCGTGTTTAATTCGGACTGACGTCTCAATTATTATGCATATCACGCGTTTACATGTAGAACGTGTTCGAAATTTAAAGACGGTTGCACTCTCTGGGTTGCAGCCGTTTAATGTCTTTTATGGGCAAAATGGTTCAGGTAAAACGTCTGTATTAGAAGCAGTACATTTGCTGGCAACGGGACGTTCTTTTCGAACCCATATTCCGAAAAACTATATTCAAAATAATAGCCCTGACGCTGTTGTCTTTGCGCAGTCTGCAACAGACCGCATTGGTATGCAAAAAATGCAGTCGGGCGAGCAAGTGATTAAAGTCAATGGCGACCTAGTGGGGACACAAGGGCAGTTGGCTAAGATTTTACCGCTACAACTCATCGATCCACAAAGTACCGATATCATTGATCATGGTGCGAAGCCACGACGTCAACTTTTAGATTGGTTGATGTTCCACGTGGAACCGGAGTTTTACCATGCATGGCAATATTATGCACGGGCATTAAAACAGCGGAATAGTTTACTGAAATCACGACGTCATTTGAGTCTGTCTGACTTAGAACCGTGGAACAAAATGCTCAGTGACTATGGTGAGATATTACATAGTCTACGCAGCAATGTGGTGGAACAGTGGACTCGATATTTCCAACAAGATCTTGAAGCATTATTGCCTGATTTAACAGTGACATTGGAATATAGTGCAGGCTTTCATGCTGAAACAGGACTGCTGAATGATCTGACCAATCAGCACTTTAAAGACTGCGAACGTGGCTATACTGAGTATGGTCCGCACCGTGCAGATTTAAGGTTAAAAACCACTATGGGTGATGCAGATGTTGTGCTCTCTCGTGGGCAAAAAAAGTTATTGATCATGGCGTTAAAACTGTCACAGATTGCAATGCTACATGCTTGTAATAAGGAAACTGTGGTATTATTAGATGATCTGACAGCAGAATTAGATTTAACCGCACAACAGCGTTTAATTGAGCGTTTAAGCCATCTTGGTAGTCAAGTTTTTATTACCACTTTAGACCATGATTCAGTGCAAAAACACTTACATGATTTATCTATTTCTTATCAATTATTCAAAGTTGAAAATGGTACGGTGCAGGCTGTTGTGCAATGAAATACCACCTTTGGATAGACCTATTTTTCACTAGGGAGAAACCATGAGTTCAGAAGATCAAGCTGCTTCTCAAACAGAACAAACCATAGAAAAAGCTTATGATTCCTCTAGCATCAAAGTATTACGTGGTCTAGACGCTGTACGTAAGCGTCCGGGCATGTATATTGGTGATACTGACGATGGTACTGGCCTACACCACATGGTGTTTGAAGTTGTCGATAACTCAATTGATGAAGCGTTGGCAGGTCATTGTGACGAAATTCAAGTCACCATTCATGAAGATGAATCTGTAAGCGTATCGGATAACGGTCGTGGTATTCCTACCGACATTCACCCAGAAGAAGGTGTTTCTGCAGCAGAAGTGATTTTGACGATTCTGCATGCGGGCGGTAAATTTGACGATAACAGCTATAAAGTTTCAGGCGGTCTACACGGTGTAGGTGTATCCGTGGTGAATGCGCTTTCAAGTAAGCTCGAATTAACCATTCATCGTGCGGGTCAAATCCACCAGCAAGAATATAAACACGGTGATTCCGTGTATCCATTAAAAGTGGTGGGTGAGACAGATCGTACAGGTACACGTATACGTTTCTGGCCAAGTGCTGAAACCTTCAGTCAAACGATTTTTAATGTCGATATTTTGGCGCGTCGTTTACGTGAATTATCTTTCCTGAATGCAGGTGTGCGAATTGTACTACGTGACGAACGTATCAATTTAGAACACGTTTATGACTATGAAGGTGGTTTGTCTGAGTTTGTAAAATATATTAACCAAGGCAAAACCCATCTGAATGATATCTTCCACTTCACTACTCAAGCCGATAATGGCATTGGTGTAGAAGTTGCATTGCAGTGGAACGATTCTTATCAGGAAAATGTTCGTTGCTTTACCAATAACATTCCACAAAAAGATGGCGGTACGCATTTAGCGGGTTTCCGTGCTGCATTAACCCGTGGCTTAAACAGCTACATGGAAAGCGAAAACTTACTCAAAAAAGAGAAAGTGGCGGTTTCTGGTGATGATGCGCGTGAAGGCTTAACTGCAATTGTTTCGGTGAAAGTGCCTGATCCAAAATTCTCTTCGCAAACCAAAGAAAAATTGGTGTCGAGCGAAGTGAAAACTGCGGTTGAACAAGCCATGAATAAATCGTTCTCTGAATATCTTTTAGAGAATCCACAAGCTGCTAAATCGATTGCAGGCAAAATTATTGATGCAGCACGTGCGCGTGATGCAGCGCGTAAAGCACGTGAAATGACTCGTCGTAAGAGTGCGCTTGATATTGCAGGCCTGCCAGGTAAATTGGCCGATTGTCAGGAAAAAGATCCTGCATTGTCTGAACTTTACTTAGTCGAAGGTGACTCTGCGGGCGGTTCTGCAAAACAGGGCCGTAACCGTAAGATGCAAGCGATTTTGCCGCTGAAAGGTAAAATCCTCAACGTGGAACGTGCACGTTTTGACAAGATGATTTCTTCACAAGAAGTGGGAACGTTGATTACCGCTTTAGGCTGTGGTATTGGCCGTGAGGAATATAACCCAGACAAACTGCGTTATCACAAAATCATCATCATGACCGATGCCGACGTCGATGGTTCGCACATTCGTACGCTACTGTTGACCTTCTTCTTCCGTCAAATGCCAGAACTTGTGGAGCGTGGTTATATTTATATTGCACAGCCACCGTTGTATAAGCTGAAAAAAGGCAAGCAAGAACAGTACATCAAAGATAATGATGCGCTTGAGACTTACCTGATTTCAAATGCAATTGATGAGCTTGAATTACACATCAGTGCAGAAGCACCTGCCATACGTGGTGAGGCTTTAGCGGGTGTGATTGCGGATTATCAAACCTCTCAAAAGAGCTTGCATCGTCTGACTGTACGTTATCCTGCAAGTGTGTTGGATGGTTTATTGGCAGTAGAAGGATTTAAGTTAGATCAAGCAAATAACCAAGACTATGTACAGACTTGGGGTGAGCAGCTACGTGCCAATATAGAGAAAACTCAACCAAGCCTACGTCCTGAATTAAGCTTAGAAACTTTTGAGCATGAAGATACTGAAGGCAATAAGTCAGCGACCTATTTCCCGCGTATTACCATCTATGTTCATAATTTACCGCACCAATACTTGTTAGATTCAGGTCTATTGGGTTCAGGTGAATATGCGCGTTTACTCAAAAATTCGAAGAGTTGGTTCACCTTATTGGAAGAAGGTGCTTACCTACAAAAAGGCGAGCGCAAACTTCCAGTGAGCAGCTTCCATCAGGTTTGGCAAAACATCTTACAAGACTCACGCCGTGGCATGATGATTCAGCGCTATAAAGGTTTGGGTGAGATGAATGCTGAACAGCTTTGGGAAACTACAATGGATCCTGAGAACCGTAACATGCTGCAAGTAACGGTACAGGATGCGATTGAAGCTGATCGTATGTTCTCTTGCTTGATGGGTGATGATGTGGAACCACGTCGTGCTTTCATTGAAGAAAATGCGTTAAATGCGGATATTGATGCTTAAATTCTGATTACAGAATCATTCAAAAAAGCACTCTTGGGAGTGCTTTTTTTTATGCTATCTTAAATAAAATTGAATATTAAATCGCCAATTTGTGTTTTATAAAATTGACTTATTCTGATGCTAAGCTCAAATCAAATTGAACTTAGCAGCTAAAAATAAGAGGTCTATATATGATGGACAATCAACTTGAACACATTCGTGACATCTGGGTAAATGCATTTTTTACCGGAAATTATACCGTTTTAGCCGAATATGAAGATGAGCACTTTAAGGTGGTTTATGAGCAAGACGGGCGTGTCGAAAGTAATTATGTCCGCTATGAACGTATTGCACATGCAGTGAAAAATGGGGTTTGGAAACCACAAAAACCAGACGTAGAATTTGAAGATTATGAGTTTAATCGTGACCAAACTGAGTGCAAAATTTTAATTGGTTTAGCCGAAACACAGCAGCAAATACAGGAAATCTGGCATTTTGATCAGACCTGGAAAATACAAGAATTACGTTTTTTAAAGGCAAAAAAAGCCCATCCTTCTGCCTTATCTTAAACAATAAAAAGTTTAAATTGATGTCGTGAGTGGAGATAAAATGCATCCATCTTGCAAATGTGGATAAGTTTTGTGAATTTTCACATTTAATAGTGTTCAACATCAAAGTCATTTATAATTGTGGATAACATCATTTAAAAATATTTATCCATAAAAAGGTGGTTCGATGTTTTGAATTTAAAAAATAAAAAATGAATTTAAAACTAAGATTTGAATTTAAAAGTAGTTTTTGTGGATAACTATGGCAATGTATTTGATGTGAAGCAGACTTTTGAATTCATTTGTGAGAGTGGGGTAAAAGCTATCGCTCAATTTTTAGTTTCTTTCCGAATAGAAATGCTTTAACAATGTAATAACCAGTTGGATATGAACATTCGATTTTTTAAATATTTTTTAGATTTATAGTGTGATTATTATTGTGAAGTATAAATAAAAAATCGCCGTGGAACATTTAAATTACGCGGCGATTGATTTTTTGAGCTTAAGTTAGGTTTTCTTAATAATGGAAATCTAGGGTTTTGCTTTTTAAATTAAGCCTCAAAACTACTTTCCATTTCTTCTAATTCCATCATTAATTCAAGCATTTGCTCTTCGACAGATTCAAGTTTGGCTTTTAATTCTGTTTGCTCATTCATTAGTTTGAGTAAGTCATCTTTACGACTGGCTTCATATAAAGCACTGTCTGCTAATAATTCCTCGATTTCGTTTAAGCGTGGCTGAATTTTGCTGATTTGCGCTTCATTTTTTTCAATGTTTTTACGAATCGGGCGGGTCAATTCACGCTGACGTGCAGCTTCTTTGCGCTGAGCTTCTTTATCGACTTTGGAAATCGTCGGTTTAGTTTCAACTTGAGATTTGATGGGAGTAGGGGCTTGTTGGCTATTTTTCATCATGTCGATCCGCGCTTGACGCAGCCAATCGGCATAAGCCACGAGGTCACCATCAAATTCGCGACATTTCCCATGATGTACCAACAATAATTCGTCACAAACGCTGGCAATCAATTGACGTTCATGCGAAACCAAAACCACAGCGCCTTCAAAATCTTGTAATGCCATAGTTAGGGCATGACGCATATCAAGGTCTAAATGGTTGGTAGGTTCATCTAGAATTAAAACATTGGGACGTTGCCAAACAATCAAAGCCAAAGCTAATCGTGCTCGTTCACCGCCTGAAAAGCCTTCACTTGGTGTATCCATGCGTTCGCCACTAAAACCAAAGCTGCCTAAAAATGAACGTAATGCAGCTTCACTGATTTTTTTGTCAGCAATTCGAGATAGTTGCAACATCGGGCTGGCATTGCCATCTAGAGCATCCATTTGATGCTGAGCAAAATAGCCAATATTCAACAGTTCAGAGGCTTTGCGCGTCCCTTGTAATAAAGGAAGGTCACCAACTAACGATTTAATTAAGGTTGATTTACCCGCACCATTCATCCCGAGTAAACCAATTCGGCTGGTTGGGGTAATTTGCAGGTTTACATTGGTCACGATCAGTTTGTCGCCATAGCCAATATCTGCGTGTTCCATTTGCAGCAGTGGTGAACTCATTTTGGTCGGTTCACGGAAACTAAAGGTAAATGGTGTATCGACATGCGCCGCAGAAAGTTCCTGCATGCGTTCTAATTGTTTAATACGGCTTTGAGCCTGCTTAGCTTTAGTCGCTTTGGCTTTAAAACGGTCAATAAATTTTTGGAGATGCGCACGGGTTTCAAGCTGCTTTTCATAGGCTTGTTGTTGTTGTGCCAAGCGCTCAGAGCGGGTGCGTTCAAAGGTCGAATAGTTGCCGGTGTAAAGTGTCAGCTCTTGATTTTCGATATGTAAAATATGATCAGTCACCGCATCTAAGAAATCACGGTCATGTGAAATCAAGATTAGTGTACCTTCGTAAGCTTTTAACCAATCTTCTAACCACAAAATCGCATCTAAGTCTAAGTGGTTGGTTGGTTCATCGAGTAATAAGAGGTCGGAACGGCTCATCAGGGTACGCGCAAGGTTTAAACGCATACGCCAACCACCTGAAAAGCTTGAAACATTGAGCTGGGACTGATGTTCAAAGAAACCCAGGCCGGCCATCAGTTGTGAGGCTTTGGATGGAGCTGTATAGCCATGGATTTCATCAAATCGGCCATATAAGTGTGCCAACGCTTCATTGTCTAATTGTTCTGGATGTTCAAGTTTATGTTGTATTTCCCAATATTCTTCATCGCCTGAAAGAACGAAATCAATCGCTTTCATATCGAGTGCTTTGATTTCTTGTGCCATATGCGCGACGGTCCATACCGCAGGACGAGTTAATGAACCACCATCAGATTCCATTCCACCTAAAAGCGCAGAAAAAAGAGTGGATTTACCCGCACCATTTACACCGGTTAAGCCGATTTTCCAGCCTGGATGCAATTGCATAGATGCTTTTTGAAATAAAACACGCCCACCGCGACGAATGGAAAGTTGGTCTAACTGAATCATGGAACTAACTAAACAAGAAGAATGTGGGGCTATTCTAATGGATGGCTTTGCAAAAGAAAAAACAAAGCATCGCAACCATCTGAAAAAATGTGACAGATTCCACGTATTTAGGTATATTGAAAGGGCTATAGTATTAAAAAAATATTTCAAGTTGTTGTTTTAAATGGATTAATAAAACATATTGGGAATATAAAAAATGAGAAAAGGAATTTTAATTTTATCGCTTCTTTCAGGTGTGATGTCTGCACAAAGCTATGCCAATCAGAAGGTTTGTGTGTTCGATTTACTTGGAAAAGCGGGGGAATCTTATAAGCTGATGGAAGAGTGGTCTCTGGCCAGTAAGGCATGGGGAGCACAAGTTCAACTGATTTCATATCAAGATGAATCCAAAGTCGATAAAGATTTTAAAGAATGGAAATGTGACGCATTTTATATGACCTCGATGCGGGCACGTGCGTATAACAAATTTGCTGGTTCGATTGATGCCATTGGCGGTGTACCGAATAATACTATCGCACAAAAAGCCATTACCTATGTCTTAGATAAACGGAACAGTAAACGACTGATTAGCAATCTAGGCAAAGATAGTTATGAAGTGGCAGGGATCGGGCAAATTGGTTCAGCCTACATTTTTGTCCGTGATCGCAATATCAATAATTTAGAAAAAGCTGAAGGTAAAAAATTTGCCATTTTACATTATGACTATGCGCAAAAAGTGATGGTAGACCGTGTTGGCGCTGTGCCAGTGATGTCAGAAATTTCTAATTTTATTCGCAAGTTTAATCAGGCTGAAGTTGAAATTGTGGCTGCACCGGCTTATGCCTTTAAACCACTCGAAATTTCAAAAGGCTTAGGTACTACTGGGGCGATGGTGAATTTTCCTGTGGTGAATGTCACGGCAGACTTGATTATTCGTAATAATAAATTCCCAGAAGGTTTTGCAGAGCCTTCTCGGCAATGGTTTGTTAAGCAATTACCAAAAAGTTTTGCCATGGTGAAACGTATGGAAGCTGAAATTCCTGCCAAATATAAGATGAATCTCAGCAAAGATGATCAGTTGAAGTATCAGAAAATATTGCGTGAAGGACGGATGGATTTAACCAAACAAGGGATCTATGACTCCACTATGATGACGGTACTGAAAAAAGCCCGTTGTACGATTGAGCGCACCAATTTTGAGTGTTCAGTGGCGGGTGAATAAGCTTTTTTCTGTATTTCTTTGTAAATTTTGATGCAATCGCTGTAAATGTAAAAAGCCATTTTTGCAAATATAAGATGATGATTATATTTATAATTTAACTTTGAATAAAAAGTGATATGCATCACAGAAAAACAGAATATGCCAAAATGACATAAATAAATGGAGTAAATGCTCTATTTTTTTTAATTTAACTTGCTTAATATCGGGCTTGTGTAAGGACACCTCTGAACCATAAAAAGATTTGAAAGGAAAATAGAATGAAAAAAACGCTCCTATCATTGGCTACATTTGCTGCAATTGGCTTTGCTGGTTCAGCTCAGGCAGCAAAAGTAGATATCTGTGTATTTGACTTACTGGGTAAGTCAGGCGAGTCATATCAAATGGCTCAGGAATGGGCGCTTGCAGCAAAAGGCTGGGGTGCTGAAATTAACTTAATTCCGCGTCAAGATGAAGCAGTAGCCGACAATGACTTTAAAGCAGGTAAATGTGACGGCGTATTTATGACGGCGATGCGTGCGCGTCAGTACAATAAATTTGCAGGCTCTATTGATGCGCTGGGTGGCGCACCGAGCAATGCGATTGCGCAACGTGCGATTACCTTTGCATTAGACCAACGTAATGCTGCAAAAATGGTCAGCAATCTAGGTGGTAAAAAATACGAAGTGGCGGGTATTGCCCCACTGGGTTCAGCATTCATCTTTGTCAAAGACAAGAAAATTGACTCAATTGAAAAAGCAGCAGGTAAAAAGTTTGCAGTATTAGGCTATGACGAAGCACAAAAAATTATGGTGCAACGTGTCGGCGCTCAAGCTGTGATTTCAGATGTATCTAACTTTGTGGCGAAGTTTAATAATGGTCAGGTGGATATGGTGGGTGCGCCTGCATATGCCTACAAACCATTAGAGATCTATAAAGGTTTAGGTACCAATGGTGCGATGTTTAACTTCCCAGTTTTACAAGTGACTGCGGACTTTATTATTCGTCCTGATCAGTTCCCAGCTGGCTTTGGTCAAAAATCTCGTGATTGGTTTGTGAAACACTTACCGAAGAGTATCGCGATGATTAACCGTCTAGAAGCGGGTATTCCTGCGAAATATAAACTTAACCTAAGTGCAGAAGATAAAACCAAATATCAAAAATTACTGCGTGAAGGTCGTATGGATATGACGAAGCGTGGCATTTATGATGCAGGCATGATGTCTGTTTTGAAAAAGGCACGTTGTTCTGTCGATAAAGCCAATTTTGAATGTTCACTTGGCGGCGAATAAGTTGATATTTAAAGAAAAAAGTCTGGATTTATCCAGGCTTTTTTTTGCAAATTTATAGGTCATTCTCGCCATTGAGTCAGCAAAATATTCAGGTAATCTAAATTCAAATCGTGGGCTGTGAGTCAATTGAATCGAACTCAGCATGACCCAAAATTCAAAAAATGGTTAAAAACAAAAACAGTAAAAAACAAGGAAAGTCAGTATGAAACAATGGACAAAGGCATTGAGTGTTGCTGCTGCATTAATAGCGGTAAATGGCGTAGCTCAAGCGAAGCAAGTGGTATGCGTATTTGATTTGGTCGGTAAAAATGGTGATGTTTTTACCCTGATGAAAGATTATCAATTGGCGGCAAAAAACTGGGGCGCAGACATTGAGCTCCGCGTCGGTCAAAATGAAGCGGTGATTGCAGAAGATTTTAAAGCCGGTAAATGTGATGGGATTAGTGTTACTGGTATGCGTGGTCGCCAATTCAATAATTTTACCGGTTCTTTAGATGCCATTGGTGCGATTCCAGATTTGAAATTGGCCGTAAAAGTTATGCAAGGCCTTGCAAGTCCAACATTTGCTAAGAGCATGGTCAATAGTAAATATGAAGTGGCAGGTGTGATACCTGTTGGTGATGCCTATCTGTTAGTGAATGACCGAAGTATTAATACTGTCGCTAAAGCCGCAGGTAAAAAAATTGCGGTGCTTGACTACGATGAAGCACAGAAAATTATGGTGCAGCAGGTCGGAGCTCAAGCAGTCAGTGCTGATGTAACCAATTTTGGCGCCAAATTTAACAATGGTCAGGTAGATATAATTGGGGCACCTGCTGCGGTGTTCAAACCATTAGAATTACATAAAGGTTTAGGCAGCAAAGGCGCAATCGTCAATTATCCAATTTTACAAGTCACGGGAAATATCATTATTCGCCCAGATAAATTCCCTGCAGGTTATGGACAAAAATCACGTGATTGGGTCAAAACACAATTACCTCGTGCATTCACCATTTTAGGAAAAATGAAGTCAGAAATTCCAGCCAAATATTGGATGGATGTTCCAACAGCAGACAAAGCTGGTTATCAAAAAATGATGCGTGAAGCGCGTATCGATTTGACTAAACGTGGTATCTACGATAAGCGAATGATGAAATTATTATGGCAATTCCGCTGTAAACAAGACCCTAAAAACTTCGAATGCGCATTACAGGAAGAAAACTATAAATAAGTTTTAAATGAATCTTGAGAAAAATACTCTGATTTAACTTTAAACTGTGAAGACTGACCATATATTGAGTATGTTATACTTGAAATATGGTCTTTTCTTTTTAAAGACACCCCAATGACTCAGAGGAATCCATCATGAATGCTCAAGCACTTGTGCTGACTGACAATGCTGCCAATAAAGTACGCCAATTGCGTGAGAGTGAAGGTAATCAAGACCTTATGTTACGTGTATATGTGACTGGTGGTGGTTGTTCAGGTTTCTCATATGGGTTTAATTTTGCTGAAAGCCAAAACGAAGATGATGCTGAATTTATCAATGGTGATGTGAAGATGTTGGTTGATTCACTGAGCTATCAATATTTAGTTGGTTCAACAGTCGACTATATTGAAGGTCTTGAAGGTTCTCGATTTGTGGTTCAAAACCCGAATGCGACAACCACGTGTGGATGTGGATCTTCATTCTCGATCTAATCGCGATGATGAATTGAGCCATAAAAAAGCCCTCATTTAGAGGGCTTTTTTAATGTTTAAAATCGATATTAGGCTTCAAATTTTAGTGCTTCTAATAGATCTAAAATTACGGTAGTCACGTCTTGAGTCAATTGATAATTATTAAAAATTTCATATGCCGTAATGGTGACATCGGTATCACTCGGAAGCAGGCGTTGTTCTTCTTCGATGAGGTCACGGATCGGCAATAGGGTTTGTTTGACCTGTAAATGCAAGACATCTTTAAACTCAAGATTTTCGTCTTCGAGCTCAATTAATTGCTCATTAAAAAAGGGTAAAAGTACCGCATGGAGATAAGGTTGAATGTCTGTAATATCAAAAATCTCAATATCACGGGTTTGTTCAATCGTGCTGATGTGGTCATTCACTTCAATTAAGATATGGTAGTAACTCACATTGCTCTCCACGTAAGATGTCATTGATATAAGGGAATTATTGCAAATCAACAATAACATGAAATGCTAATTATTGTTGGTGAATCCTATAATATCCTTATAGATTGTATGGTTTTTTTGCTCAGGGTGTTCTAACGATAATATAGTAAGCCTTGGTCTGCTGGCATCAGTTTAAAGTTTTCTAATTGTTGCGCGCCTAAAATTGGGTACATTAATGCAGCAGGGTCATTATGGTGAGATAAGCCGAGAGCATGTCCGAGTTCGTGGGCAAGGGTAAGGCGTAAATCATCTTCGGCATCAAATTGATAAATCTGAATCTGATCGCCCATAAAGACACCTTTATGAAACTCTCGAGCAGGAAAGCGCTGACTGGCTTGTATCACGCCTGCATTATATTGATCGATTTGCTGGTTATAGCTTAAGACTTGTTGGTTAAATTGATCATTTTGCTGATTAAATCGATCTATTTCTTGGTCTAATTGCATCGCTTGTGCTTTAACTTGCTCAAGTTCTCTTTCAACGCGTTGCATATTGGGGCCTTGTGCATGCTCTATTCGGCTCCAATTCATACGTTCTTGCGACAGCTGTGCGATTTCCGCACGGATCATGGCTTGTTTTGATCGGAGCTGTTGCTCATTCATCTCCAGACCTTTTCTCGAATTTGCTAAGTTCTCGGCATATAAATCATTACGGGCTTTATCTGCGGCTAAGGTCTTTTGGACTTGCTTATAGGCATTGTATTGTTCTTGGCGATCATCATAAATTAGATGGATCGCCAGTTGTGCATTTGGGTCATAGATAAATAACGGTTTGAGTGTCCCTTTATGCCATATCTCTGCGGCTTCTTCGCTAAGTTGAATGACTTGTTGCTGGCTTAATCCAAAACGCGGATCGACATCAGCAACCCGATAACGCAAACGGGTATCGAGAGGGTGTAAAATTCGATCTGAAATTGAATTAAATTTCAGTTGAGGATGCTGCTTGGTTTGAAAGATCCACCAAGTACTCAAAACGATGACAACAATAATTAAAATCAAACGCATAGCGTCGCAAAACTTGATTATTTTGCATTAATTTAACTGAAATTTAGTGCTATGCAAATCTAAGTTTAGACAGATTGGCAGTCGAGAAGAATGTGGCTGTTTGAGCTTAAGCGTGTTATTTGAATATTGCCTGATGCAGACAAAATCATCCACAAAAAAAACCGCGCTTTCGCGCGGTCTTTTTGAGCTTTGAAAAACTCAGTTAAAGCGACAAATTATTTTTTGTCATCTTTTACTTCAGTGAACTCAGCATCTACAACGCCGTCATCTGCTTTTTGAGCTTGACCTTCAGCGCCTTGGAAAGCGTTAGGATCAAAACCTTCAGCACCGCCTTGACCTTGTGCAGCTTCATAAGCACGTTGAGTGATCGGCATAATGATGTTTTGAAGTGCTTCAGTTTTCGCTTTGATTGCATCTACATCGTTTTCTTTAGTCGCTGCTTCGAGCTCAGCTACAGCAGCATCGATTGCAGATTTCTCATCAGCAGTTACCTGTTCACCAAGATCTTTTACTGCTTTTTGAGCAGAAGAAACAAGTGCATCAGCTTCGTTACGTGCTTTCGCTAATTCTTCAAATTTACGATCTTCTTCAGCATTCGCTTCAGCATCTTTGATCATCGCTTCAATTTCAGCATCGCTCAAACCAGAGTTAGCTTTAATTTGAATTGATTGCTCTTTACCTGTGCTCTTATCTTTTGCAGATACTTTCAAGATACCATCAGCGTTGATGTCAAATGATACTTCAATTTGTGGTACACCACGTGGAGCAGGTGGAATATCGCCCAATTGGAAGTTACCCAACAATTTGTTTTGTTGAGCCATTTTACGTTCACCTTGGTAAACTGAAATGTCTACAGCTGGTTGGTTGTCTGCAGCAGTTGAGAACACTTGAGATTTCTTCGCAGGAATCGTCGTGTTTTTCTCAATGATCGCTGTTAACACGCCACCCATTGTTTCAATACCAAGTGTAAGCGGAGTTACGTCAAGAAGAAGTACGTCAGTTTTATCACCTGAAAGTACTGCACCTTGAATCGCAGCACCCATCGCTACAGCTTCATCTGGGTTCACGTCTTTACGTGGCTCACGGCCGAAGAACTCTTGTACTTTTTGTTGTACAAGTGGCATACGAGACTGACCACCCACCAAGATTACGTCAGAGATGTCAGAGGTTGAAAGACCTGCATCTTTAAGTGCAATCTTACATGGTTCAATTGTACGAGCAACCAATTCAGCAACTAAACCTTCAAGTTTAGAGCGAGTCACGTTGATCACTAAGTGTTTAGGACCAGTCGCATCTGCTGTGATGTATGGAAGGTTGATTTCTGTTGCATTCGAAGAAGAAAGCTCGATTTTTGCTTTTTCAGCAGCTTCTTTTAAACGTTGAAGTGCAAGCGGATCTTGTTTCAAGTTTACGCTTTGTTCTTTCTTGAACTCTTCAACCAAGTATTCAATTAATGCATTATCGAAGTCTTCACCACCAAGGAATGTATCACCGTTTGTAGACAACACTTCGATTTGTTGGTCGCCATCAAGGTCAGCGATTTCAATGATTGATACGTCGAAAGTACCACCACCTAAGTCGTAAACCGCAACTTTACGGTCGCCTTCTTTTTTGTCCATACCGAACGCAAGTGCAGCAGCTGTTGGTTCGTTGATGATACGTTTAACATCTAAACCAGCAATTTTACCTGCATCTTTAGTCGCTTGACGTTGAGCATCGTTAAAGTACGCAGGAACAGTAATTACCGCTTCAGTTACTGTTTCACCAAGGTAGTCTTCAGCTGTTTTTTTCATCTTTTTCAAGATTTCAGCAGAGATTTGTTGTGGTGCAAGTTTCTTGTCGTTTACATCAACCCAAGCATCGCCATTGTCAGCTTTGATGATTTTGTAAGGTACAAGGCCGATATCTTTTTGCACAGCTTGGTCTTGGTACTTACGACCGATCAAACGTTTGATTGCAAATAATGTGTTTTTAGGGTTAGTCACTGCTTGACGCTTAGCAGATTGACCGACAAGGATCTCGCCGTCTTTATACGCAATAATAGATGGGGTTGTACGAGCGCCTTCAGCGTTGTCGATTACTTTTACTTTGTCGCCTTCAAGTACTGCTACGCAAGAGTTTGTAGTACCTAAGTCAATACCAATGATTTTCGCCATTTGGATGTTTCCTCTAAAATTCTTTTACGATGTTTTCGCTTGTTATCCGATATGAGAGCCAATCAAAAATTTTCAAGTAATATTGGTTAAAATTTTTAATTCGTCTCATAAAATTTGTCTTTATGCACCAACCATAACCATAGCAGGGCGTAATAGGCGACCGTTTAAACTATAGCCTTTTTGCAATACTGTCCCAATTTCATTCGATTTGGCATTTGGATCGATGCCCACAGCCTGATGAAGATCTGCATTGAAACCATTTGCAGTATCCACAGCAACCACACCAAATTTTTCTAAAGTGCTGAGCAATGATTTCAGTGTAAGTTCTACACCTTCAGATAAACCTGATTTTTCATCACCTGCCGCAGCAATCGCGCGTTCAAGGTTATCAACTGACTCAAGTAATTGTTTTGCAAATTTTTCCAGCACAGTATCTTTATGCTTTTCAGATTCGCGTTGAATGCGCTCTACACTTTTTTGCGCTTCATATACGGCATTTGCAGTACGTGCTTTTTCAAGTTTTAAGCTTTCTTCTAAATTGGTGATTTGTGCTTGTAAATCTTCAACTGAAACTTCAGCTTGCTCGTTTTCAGCTTGAGTTTGCTGTTCTGCTTGCTCTTGTTGAAGATCTTGAGCGTCTTGGTTTTGCTCAGTCGCCATTGATTTACTCCGTTTAAATGGGTTCTTAAACATGTTCAGTCCTTATAGCTGTGCGTTCAAACGACATCGATGCGTAACTGCCATGCGTTTTGAATTCATGATTAATAAAAGAAATCGGGGCAGGGTATAAAAATTCAAGCGAAGTCAGCGATTAAATGCAATTTTTTATTCAAATAAATGGTTTTTCAGCCAAATATCGACTGCAAAATTAAATTCTATGAAAATATAAATTATTGATTTGAATGTATAATCATATTTTGATCGGATTTATAGATTTTCATCATAAATTTTAACGGTTTCTCTTTGTGCCTGAAAATTTGCATAATTTATCTATCGGAAGTGACCATATCCACTGGAGAGAGGGATATGGTGACTACCTCTAGATTTTAGAAACACTTTTCCATGCTGATTTCCCAAGAATCAGCATTTTTTTTGCCTCAAAAAAATAGTGGTTAATATTTATACATAAAAACTCTTAGTATCAGTTTTATTAAATATTTCACAAAAAATGATCAGCACAGTATTCTTTATTTCAGATTCTATCGCTGTAGTTTCTTAATTTATTTCAAATGTGTTTTTCATGGCCTGCTTCTCTCATAAGCAGGCTTTTTTTTGCATGAAATTTATAAAAACAGCCACTTAAGTAACTGAGCTGCAAGTTTTGTTGGACTTTGTTGTATTCAAAAGCTGAGATCACGCTTTATTTAAAACCATGTATAGTTATTTTTTTAATAAAAAACAAAGCACTTGAGTTAAAAAAATGATGTAAAGCCTTAAAATGAAAGAAAACCGCCTAATTAATAAAACATTTCATAAGCTGTACCGTGCCTCGTACAAAGTACAACTCAGAAGGTGGGAACTTCACAGAATTATTTTCCATTATGACTCGGGCAAAGTTGAGCTTTGCTTTTAATGATTCAATGAAGGAAATAATGAAGATGAAAAAAATTGGTTTATTCGCTGTTGCAGTTTTAGGTTTTGGTTTAGCTGCGGTAGGTTGTACTTCTCAAGAAACTGTAGAATCTCCAGAAACCGCACAAGTAACGTCTGCAACTGAAGCATCTGTAACGACAGAGCAATCGGGTGCTGTGGTTCAAGCAGATCCATCAGCTCAAGGTGCTGAAGTTCAATCTGCGCCTGCACCGCAACCTACAGTTCAGCAATAAGATTGTTTAATGCTCTCTGACCTGTAACAACAGGCAGTCAAGAATAGACAGAAGATAGGATGCCTCTTCTGTCTATTTTCTTTTCTATTGCTTTTTTTTACCTTTTCTATTTTTAGTGAACGAAAAAAAAGCCCATCATGTAGATGAGCTTTCTACTTTTAACCGATCTGCAAAAACAACAATTAACGGCGATTTTCCCACGCGCGACGACGTTCTTCAGCCGCTTTACGTTGTTGATCTGATGCCTTTCTTAAATCTTGAATATTTTTTTTGCGCTCTTGCTCAATTTGTTTTCTACGATCTTGACTGGCTTTACGGCGCTGTTCTTCTAAGCGCTGACGCTCTTTGCTGACTTTTTGACGATCTTGTTCAGCACGTTTACGACGTTCAGCTTCAGAGTATTTACGCTGTTGTTCTAGACGTTGACGTTCGAGTTCGTTTTTACGACGATCCCACTCTTGTTGATTTTTACGATTTTGTTCCCAGTTACGCTGGTCAAGTTGCTGCTTTCTACGTTCGAGCTCTAAACGATTACGTTGTTGTTGCTGACGTTCCCATGTACGGCGGTCTTGTTCATAACGACTGTCGTAACGGCGATCATAACGATTGTCATAGCGTCGATCATTATGATCATAACGGCGGTCATAACGTTGATCATAACGTCCATCGTAGTAACCATCTTCAGGGAATGCTACGCAGCCTACAGCCAAAAAAGCAGTCGCAAAAGACAGAAGGATGATCTTTTTAGCCATGGTGAGTATCCTTTATCGAGAATGGGTTAGCATAATCAACCCATAAAACTTGGGTAAATTGTCAATGACAACTCTATAAAAGAAGATTAGCTTAACTAGGTTTGTACTATGTATGTCGATGTTGAGACTTATATGTGAATATGGTCACATTTGACCTAGATCATGTAGAAAGTATGAAGAGCATAATTCGAAGGATAGAGCATGTTTGCATTGAATGAATCACTTAAAAATATGAAAGATAAAGGCCAAGGTACGGCTGCTCGGTTACTTGATCGTCTTCCTAACTTTGCCAAAGAAAGCCTCGCAAAACGTCTCGATTATCCGTTTATTTTTCCAGAATTAGATCCGCTGGTGAAATGCATGATGGCGGCTCAACTCAAGCAAGGTAAGTCAGGCTTTGTGACTGAAGACTATGTGAAGTCTCGTAAATTATTTGATTTACAGATGGAGTCGATCAAGACCAATCCGACCTTTGTGAAACAAGTGCAAGATATACGTCTACCTTTACAAAGTGCTACGCTGTTTGCGCGTCATTATCATCCTGCTCCAAATAAAAAATTACCGATGATCGTGTTCTATCACGGTGGTGGTTTTGTGGTGGGTGGTCTAGACACGCATGATGAAGTTTGTCGTTTATTGGCCGTGCATGCCAAAGCACAAGTTTTAAGTATTGATTATCCACTCACGCCAGAGGCCAGCCCAGCTCAATTAATGCAAAGTTGTGAAGATGCCTTGGCTTGGACTTATCAAAATAGTCGTCAGTTTAAAATTCTAAAAAATCGAATTGCGGTGGCAGGGGATAGTGCAGGCGGCAATATTGCTACTGCGGTTGCACAGCGCAGTGCTCAAAAAGTTTTTGCCCCGCAAGCTCAACTATTAATTTACCCAGTAGTGGATTTCAAGAGTCGCCACCCATCTTTCTATGCTTATAAAGATGGTCTAGTTCTGACTGAAAAAGATATTGATGTCGTAACGGCTTTATATGCGAAACAACATGCAGTGGCCTTAGATGATCCATTAATTTCACCAACCTATGGAAAATTGGCAGGTATCGCACCTGCGTATATCGTGACGGCAAGGCATGACGTTTTACATGACGAAGGTGAAATTTATTCGCATAAACTCCGTCAGCAAGGGGTAAAAGTGTTTTATCAAGAATATACCGATCAAACCCATGGCTTTATTAACTTAACCCCGGTTTCGCACCGAGCTAAAAAATACGTGATTGAGATCAGTACGAAGTTCCGTAAATTTTGGGATAAACGTAGTTAATCATTCCTTTATATAAAGTAAACCCAGTGTTTCACGTGAAACACTGGGTTTTTATTTATTGGGTTATTTATCTTGGATTTTTGCAGCAGGAAAAACGAGGCTAAATTCGGGGACATAAAAGCTTTGCAATAATCGTGCTTCGGCAAAATTAGGAAAAATCTCCTGCGTGTTGTGCCATTCTACCTGTTTCAGTTTAGAGAGCCGTCCACGAAACTTCGGTGAAAATTGATAGCGCTTACCTTCCCACGCTTGTCTGATTTGCAACATCGCTGCTGGGATATGATGACTATTAATATAGAAAGAACGCTGTAAACGTGATTTTTTTAAACGGATCTGCATCTTTTGTTGTTCAACTTCTATAGTACAGACTACTTCATTGTCATGTTGTTGCCATTCAAACTTTGCCAACTCTTTAGGAATACCCCAGAGTTTTTGGCCATGAATGACAGAGATATCTGTCGAAACATAAATCTTAGGTATCGAACTTAACCTTTTCTTACTCCATAAAGGGTGATCTAAAATCAGCAATTCGTCATAAGGACCCACAGGCGAATCATGGTATCGGACCAATAACACCTGAACCACACGACCCAAAGCTGATGTCGCTAAACGGAACATTTGCGCTTGTTGGATAAAACTCGGAGAGAGCCAATAATTTAAAATAAAAGCATCGCCACGCAGTTGCCAAGGTGGTAAATGTGTTAATGGAGTGTCCGACGGTATTATTTGCGTCATCATTGTTCTCGTTTTAATAATGGCAGAATAATTACTTTTTAATCATCAAAGACTAATATACAGTCAATAACAAGTACGAGATCAATCAGAAGAGTTAGCAAATGTTAAAACAGATTTTATTTACTGTAGCACTTGGCTGTGTGAGCTTAAGCAGTTTTGCTGCCAATACTATTGTCGAAATGAAAACCTCTCAAGGCAATATTGAAATTGAACTATTCAATGACAAGGCACCTATCTCAGCAAAAAACTTTGAAAGCTATGCAAAAGAAAAATTTTATAACGGTACAATCTTTCATCGCGTGATTCCTGGATTTATGGTTCAGGGTGGGGGCATGGATGTCAAAATGCAGGAGAAGCCAACAAAAGCGGCGATTAAGAATGAATCAAGTAATGGCTTGAGCAATAAACGCGGCACATTGGCAATGGCACGGATGAATCATCCTGATTCAGCAAGTAGTCAGTTCTTTATTAATGTTGCAGACAATGACTTTCTCAATAAAAGTGCAATGAATGCGGGATATGCTGTTTTTGGTAAGGTCACTAAAGGTATGGACATCGTCGATAAAATCGTAAAAGTTCCAACTGCGAACTATGGAATGCATCAGAATGTCCCTGTAAACCCAGTAGTTATACAGAGTGTGGTGATTAAAGCAGCACCTGTAAAAAACTAAGCGCACAAAATAGGAAAAATATTTTACATGATATTTGTAATAAATATCATGTATTTATGTGTGTAAAGTGTGTTTTTTGAACCATAATGGTGCATAAAAATAAAACACTCGTGTTCTTTGTGAGTGAAAAGCACTTGCGCGTGTAAGAAATTGCCCTATAATGAGCA
>NZ_VPBZ01000013.1:0-74894 GCF_013418475.1 Acinetobacter sp. YH12140 | reverse complement strand
CGTAGTGACGGATTGGAGAATCGTATTCTACGTGTGAAGTATTAATTGTAATACCACGTGCTTTTTCTTCTGGTGCAGAGTCGATTGCAGCGTAATCTTTCGCTTCACCACCGAATTTTTTTGCACATACAGTTGCAATTGCAGCTGTTAAAGTAGTTTTACCGTGGTCGACGTGACCAATTGTACCCACGTTAACGTGTGGCTTATTACGTTCGAACTTAGCCTTAGCCATGAGATCTTCCTTTTTAAACTACTCATGCAGGGATACTGCATGAGCATTTGGTTTTTAACTATGAATTAGTTTGGGCTTATAGTAATCGAAAGATTACTCGTCGTCACCTTTTTTACCGCCAGATTGGAACTTAGCGATGATGCCTTCAGCCACGTTACGTGGTGTTTCAGCGTATTTAGCGAATTCCATAGAATAAGTCGCACGACCTTGAGACATAGAACGCATATGAGTTGCGTAACCAAACATCTCAGAAAGTGGAACTTCTGCACGGATAGCTTTAGTACCACCAGGTAAATCGTCCATACCTTGAACAAGACCACGACGACGGTTTAAGTCACCCATGATATCGCCCATGTAGTCTTCTGGAGTTTCTACTTCAACTTTCATGATAGGCTCAAGAAGAACAGGATCTGCTTTCATGAAACCGTCACGGAATGCGTAAGAACCAGCCATTTTGAACGATAATTCGTCAGAGTCGACGTCATGGTAAGAACCATCGAACAATGTCGCTTTGATGCCAACAACTGGATAACCAGCTAGGACACCATTCTTCATACGTTCTTGGATACCTTTGTCAACCGCACCGAAGAATTCTTTAGGTACTACACCACCAACAACTTCTTCAGCGAACTCGTAATCTTTGCCAGCATCTTCAGCAAGTGGTTCTAAACGTACGTATACGTGACCAAACTTACCTTTACCACCAGTTTGACGTACGAACTTACCTTCTTGTTCAACTGATTTTTTGATCGTTTCACGGTAAGCTACCATTGGTTTACCAATGTTCGCTTCAACGTTGAATTCACGCTTCATACGGTCAACAATAATGTCAAGGTGAAGCTCACCCATACCAGCAATAATTGTTTGACCAGATTCTTCGTCAGTACGTACGCGGAATGATGGATCTTCTTTCGCCAAACGACCTAAAGCAACAGACATTTTTTCTTGGTCAGCTTTAGTTTTAGGCTCAACCGCAAGCGCAATTACTGGCTCTGGGAATTCCATACGCTCTAGTGTAATTACATTGTTTTCATCACATAATGTATCACCAGTCGTAGTATCTTTAAGACCTACACATGCTGCGATATCACCCGCACGAATTTCTTCAATATCGTGACGGTCATTTGCGTGCATCTGTACGATACGGCCAACACGTTCGCGCTTCATTTTAACTGGGTTATAGCAAGGGCTACCTGCTTTAAGCACACCAGAGTAAACACGTACGAATGTTAAGTTACCTACGAATTTGTCGTTCATGATTTTGAACGCAAGCGCAGAGAACGGAGCATCGTCAGACGCTTCACGAGAACCTTCAGTTTCGTCTTTGTCGTCAAGGATACCCTTGATCGCTTCAACGTCAGTCGGCGCAGGTAAGAATTCAATTACAGCATCCAACATACGTTGAACCCCTTTGTTTTTGAACGCTGAACCACAAAGCATTGGTTGAATTTCATTCAACAATGTACGTGCACGTAAACCTGAAACGATTTCTTCTTTAGTTAACTCACCTTCTTCAAGGTACTTGTCCATGAGTTCTTCTGATGCTTCCGCAGCAGCTTCAACCATGTTAGTACGCCATTCGTTAGCAGTATCAACTAATTCAGCAGGGATTTCGCCATATTCAAACTTCATACCTTGAGACGCTTCGTCCCAGATAATCGCTTTCATTTCGATTAGGTCAACAACACCCTGGAAGTTTTCTTCTGCACCGATTGGAACAACGATTGGCACTGGATTACCACCAAGACGTGTTTTAACTTGTTCAACAGCACGGAAGAAGTTCGCACCAGTACGGTCCATTTTGTTCACGAATGCAATACGTGGAACTTTATATTTATTTGCTTGACGCCATACAGTTTCAGACTGAGGTTGTACACCACCTACAGCACAGTAAACCATGCATGCACCGTCAAGAACACGCATAGAACGTTCAACTTCAATAGTGAAGTCTACGTGTCCTGGGGTATCAATTACGTTAATACGGTGCTGTTCAAATTGGTTACCCATCCCTTTCCAGAAGCATGTTACTGCCGCTGAGGTAATAGTAATACCACGTTCTTGCTCTTGTTCCATCCAGTCTGTAGTTGCAGAACCTTCGTGAGTTTCACCAAGTTTGTGACTCTCACCTGTGTAGAACAAAATACGTTCTGAAGTGGTAGTTTTACCAGCATCAATGTGCGCAGAGATACCAATGTTACGATAACGAGAAATTGGGGTTTGACGAGCCATGATTTCTAGCATTCCTAAATTTTGTTGTTTAAAACAGGACGCTTTAAGCTGCATAGCAACTTAAAGCGATTCGATGACAAAACAGTGACAACTGATTTGTCACCCTCCTGAATAGGGGCTGTTTTATCCGCTTAGAAACGGTAATGAGAGAAGGCTTTGTTGGCTTCAGCCATACGATGCACATCTTCACGTTTTTTGATCGCTGCGCCTTTACCTTCAGCTGCATCAAGCAACTCACCAGCAAGACGTAAAGCCATAGTTTTTTCAGAACGCTTAGCAGCAGCATCTACTAACCAACGCATAGCCAAGGCAGTACGACGGGATGGGCGTACTTCCATAGGCACTTGGTATGTAGCACCACCAACACGGCGTGCTTTTACTTCGACCATAGGACGAACTTTTTCAAGAGTAGTCTCGAAAAATTCAACTGGGTCTACTTTAGATTTTTCTTGAACGCGGTCTAAAGCACCGTAAACGATACTTTCAGCAATAGATTTTTTACCATCTTGCATTACGTGGTTCATGAATTTAGCGATTGTTTGGCTGCTGAACTTAGGATCCGGAAGGATTTCACGGGCAGCAACTACGCGACGTCTTGGCATTTTAATACACCTAATAAATATGACACTTCAGGTTACTCCAGCAGGTGCACAAAGTGTCATGTGCTTTCGCTGGCCTTACTATACGTCGCTTGGAATTTTCACAAAAAATGCAGAAATCAGACAAGCGAGACGATAAAGGATTGCAGTTCTAAGGAACTAAGAAGCCAATCTTTTCAGATTATTTCTTAGGACGTTTAGCACCGTATTTAGAACGAGACTGGTTACGATCTTTAACACCAGCACAGTCTAAAGAACCACGAACGGTATGGTAACGTACACCCGGTAAATCTTTAACACGACCACCACGGATAAGAACAACACTGTGCTCTTGTAGGTTATGGCCTTCACCACCGATGTAGCTAGAAACTTCAAAACCTGAAGTTAAGCGAACACGGCAAACTTTACGCATTGCTGAGTTAGGTTTTTTAGGTGTAGTTGTGTAAACACGTGTACAAACACCACGACGTTGTGGACAAGCCTTCAACGCAGGAACTTTAGATTTTTCAACTAAAGTTGTACGACCCTTACGGATCAACTGATTTGTTGTTGCCATTTGGCAATTCTCCCGTTAATAAAAAGCCCCAAAAAATACTACTTTTTGAGGGCATGCAATTGTAAGCGAAGACTTAAAATTGGTCAACAATATACGATCATCGAAAACATTTATTCATCATGAGTTGCGCAATTTTTCACCCACAAATAAATAGTTTATTTTTCAGAAGAATCTGCTGATTTTTTTGTAACTTTATCTACGGCTGCTGTTTTGGCTTTACGCGGCTTAGTTTTGGGTGCAGCTTTTTCCACTGGGACATCCTCCTGCTGTACAGATTCCAACACCTCAAACTCATCTTTTTCAGCTAAAGCAGGTTTTTGCGCAGCCCCGAGTACATGAGGCTCAACAACTTTCTCCGCAAGTGCCTCCAAACCTTCTGAGACTTTTTGTTCCTGCTCTACTTCCACTTCGGCTGCATCAGAGTTTTTAACTTGTGCTTTTTTGATGACTTTTACTGCGCGGATACTCTCATGACCTGTAACATCTATGGTCTGATCTAGTACCGGCTCAGCCAAATCAATATCTTTCGCCTTAATACCTTCTAGTAATTTAGGTGTTGCTTGAGCAAGCAACTCAAGAGATCGCTCATAGGCATGTAAAGGTGACAAGCTAATATCCTGATGCTGCAAAATATATTGGCGCGCATTAGAAAAGACTTGCTGTGCCTTCTGATTCACTTCATCCACTAAACGGCGACTATACACCACACTTACACCAACACTCGCCACAGGAGATAATCGTGATAGCTGATTTAACAATGAAACTTTTGGCATTTGATTGAGCCATGCCCACTTAAACTGACCATTTTCATCTAGTACATATTTTTTCAATGCTGCTGCATCAGTATCTGAACCCACCAATTGCTGCAATTGATGTAAATCACTATTTTGTAGCGTACTACTCAGAGCTTTTATTGCCATAAGCAAAGTTTGTTTTTCTGCAATTAAACTCAAGTCGACCTGTTTAAAAATAAACTGAACAATATCTTGGTCACTTTCTTTGCTTAAGTCGAAACCATAAGAACGTCCAACTTGATAAATCACTCGCAGAGTCATAATCAGTGAAGCAGGGATATCAATACTTGAACCAATAACACCTGTCGCACCTGTTAAAGCCCCTTGAATCGAAGCAATCCATTTATTTTGTTCGCCCAAGGCCTGACTAATACGACGCGAACGATCGACATCTTGTGTCAACTCTTCTAAATCACGCACACCAGCTTCATCAAGCACCGCATCCACAGATGAAATATCCGAACTAAAACGATTCAATCGATCAAAAAGATAGTCAGAAATCTTGTCGCTAAATTGGGGGGCAACAAAATTGGCTACATTATTTACGGTATTAAAGTGTCGACCGAATAACTGTCTAGAAACATTCGGAACGTGTTCACGCAGGATTTGCTGTGGATTATCATATTTTTTCACATCAAATACGCTCGCTTGCTTTGACTGACCCTCCAAGGTTTGACCATTTTTTTGAGGTTGAATGACCTTAGTTACGGATTCTGGTGCGACATGATTAATGATGGACACCCCAGTAGAACTGAGCTTTTTAGCCACTCCAAAGGCGTTTGAGAGTAGACCTGCCGTTGGTTTATTATTCGTTTTCACCATTCCCTACCTCATTAAAACTATTCTTGAAATTATTGATAAATACTAGGTGTAGTCAAACTTTATCACAACTTGAATATGTATCTTTAAGTTAAGTTTTTTGCTGTAAAGTTGCAAATTAGCTCAGTCAACAATAGGCATAGGATTTGCCATAAGAATTCAAAAAGCTTTCTGCTATCATTATTCCAATCAAATTATATGAGTTCGCCTATTTAGAAAGTTTCCTTCGTATACTTTCAATAGCTTGCTCACACACTACCTATAAAGGATCTGTAGATGAAACGTGTTGTAATCACTGGTATGGGCATCAACTCATGCATTGGTAATACATTAGAAGATGTCACTCATTCTTTGCAAAACGGGATTTCTGGAACACGTTTCAACCCAAGTTATGCTGAACTTAATTTTAAAAGTCATGTCAGTGCGGCTGCAGAACAAAACTTTGACGGTATTGACCGCCGTTTAAAACGCTTTATGGGCGTATGCGCAATGTATGCATACAACTCAGCTTTGGCTGCGGTAGAAAATGCAGGCTTAACAGCAGAACAAATTGGCGGTAATCCACGTTACGGTATTGCGGGTGGGTCAGGTGGTGGTTCAACTGCATCTGTTGTTGAAATGAAAGAACTTCTAGACACCAAAGGTGCACGTAAAGTTGGTCCATTCTTTGTACCACGTAACATGACCAACACCATTACTGCAAACGTGGGTGTTGCATTTAAAATGCAAGGTATTGCACACACCATTACTAGCGCATGTGCAACATCTGCAGATGCCATTGGTTATGCATACAACCTGATTCAATTAGGCAAACAAGACTTAATGCTTGCCGGTGGTGGTGAAGAAGACCATTGGTCACAAAGTCTTTTATTTGATGCAATGGGCGCACTTTGTTCAAAATACAATGACACCCCTGAAACTGCTTCCCGACCTTACTCTGCTGACCGTGACGGTTTCGTGATCGCTGGCGGCGGTGGCTTTGTTGTACTAGAATCTCTTGAGCATGCTCAAGCACGTGGCGCAAACATTTTGGCTGAAGTTATCGGCTATGCAGCAAACTCTGATGGTGCTGACATGGTTGCACCATCTGGCGAAGGTGCGACGCGTTGTATCCTTATGGCTTTAGAAGAAGCTAAACAACATGGTGT
The DNA here is from genome assembly GCF_013418475.1 of Acinetobacter sp. YH12140. Lineage (NCBI taxonomy): Bacteria > Pseudomonadati > Pseudomonadota > Gammaproteobacteria > Moraxellales > Moraxellaceae > Acinetobacter > Acinetobacter sp. YH12140. The sequence continues at coordinate 68,517 of NZ_VPBZ01000013.1, read as the reverse complement.
AGATACCATCGACTATGTTAATACACACGGCACATCTACTCCGGCAGGTGATGTTACTGAACTTAAAGCAATGGAGCGTGCTTTCGGTGAAGGACAAGTTCCTCCACTCAGCTCGACCAAGTCGATGACTGGTCACAGCCTGGGTGCTGCAGGTGTACAAGAAGCGATTTACTCTATTCTGATGATGCAAAATGACTTTATTGCACCAAACATCAACGTGACTGAACTTGACGAAGGTGCAAAACCTTTTGATATCGTACTTGAAAAACGTGACGCAAAATTGAATACTGTGATGAGTAACAGTTTTGGTTTTGGCGGTGTAAACGCTTGCCTCGTTTTCAAAAAATGGGAAGCTTAATATAAAGTTTGCTGCTTTGGTGCTTCGGTGCCAAAGCACACACCCACCGCCCTTTTAAGGGTCAATATATGGATGCTCCATCAGATGCTTTCCTCTGGGTCAAAGCATTACATATCATCGCAGTTGTTTGCTGGTTCGCAGCGCTATTCTATCTCCCTCGCCTTTATGTCTACCACGCTATGAGTGATGATGCTACGAGTCATCAGCGCTTTCAAATCATGGAACGCAAGCTATACCGTGGCATTATGTGGCCTGCGATGATCGCAACACTTATTACTGCACACTTTTTAGTAGATTGGGGCGATGCAACACGCCATTACCATGAAGCACTGTGGTTTTACCTCAAAGTAGGTTTAGTTGGCCTTTTAGTTGTTTATCACTTGGTTTGTGGTTATTACCGTAAAAAACTCATGGAAAATGCGCATTATAAATCGCATAAGTTCTGGCGCTTTTTTAATGAAATGCCAACATTGATTTTATTTGCAGTGGTGATATTGGTGGTGGTAAAACCTACTTTCTAAAATTCCCTAAAATAAAAAAATCCCCGATTGATCGGGGATTTTTTATGGTCTGAAGGGGTGTTCGAGTAATTGCTGTTGGGACACCCTAACTTCCTCCACAACTTATCCTTTTACTGAAAAAAAATCAGCTATATTTTGAAGATTTGTTTGCTTTATTTTCAAACAATTTTAAATATAATATTTTAAAAATCAAAACTCTATAAAAATTAAATTAGACTCATTTACACAACAAAAAGATATTAATCTGGAAGTTTCAGAACGGATACTTTTTCAGGGCTATCCCAAACAGATCAGGGTGAGCAATCTAATAATATTTATCGCTATTATTGTCGTCTGTGCTCTACCTTCAGGTGGCTTGGCTTGGCAAATCATCTATGCCTTTTTCTTTTTGCTGTTATATTGCCGCTTCTTTACATATCGACTGACCATCACCACACACCGAATCATCCTGCATTATCCTTTTGGTGTATTGACCCAATATGTTAAACAGCAAAATTTAGCCAAAGCACCTTATCTAATTCGACCATCCCCAAATGGCAGCCTACTCAGGAAATGGGTAAAACTGCAAAATAAAGATCTGTTTCCTCATGATGCCTCAATAAAATTTGTAGAACATCCTTATACAAATTCCACGCTATTGACTCGATTAAATATACTTTTCCCCCTTATATTTAATCGCCAAGATCAGGAGCAAATCAGTCAAGCTTTACAGCAATATTGGAAATTTGATTCACAATTCATTGCTTATGAGTCTGTGTTTGGAACCAGTGCAGAACAGGAACGCCAGCGCAATGATATTGGTCAAAGACCGCTTTACATTCTGATCTTAGCGATTACTCTTGGCATAGGTAGTTTCTTTGTACCTTTTAGAGGTGTGCATTTTGGCATTGAGTCCTACCTTGGCTTAATCCCTGCAGGGTTATTGGCATTTTTAATATGCTATGCCGTAATCTGTAGAGAAAATAAAAAATATCCATTAGCAACGGCACTGGTCAGTAGCCTTTTGCTCGGTGCAAGTTTTTACGGCATTGGGTTACAGATAAATCGGTGGTATAGCGAATCAAACCCGAACCAAGCCCAGACATACATCCTCAAACTCACAGAAATAGATCGCCGTTACCAGACATGGCAACTCACACCCGAACTTCAAGAAAAAACGGGATTAAATGAAATTTATATCAATGAAAAATGGGCAGGCTTCAATCGCAATTTAAAACTTGGGCAATCCTATCCTGTCACAATTCATAAAGGATATTTTCAAGATTATTGGATTCAAGAAGATGCATTTCAACAGCTAGAACCCATACAGAAGTCTCAACCATGATGACACCTGAACATAAAATTCAGCATGCTGTTTGCACAACTAAAGAAGATAAAGGGTATTTTGAATTTCTGTTATTATGTCAAGCAAAACGGGATTATAAACATTCAAAAATCAATGCACTTTTCCTTCATAAAAATATGCATCCAATATTGGTTTTAGTCACTGTTTTTCTGGGTGCATATGGCAAAGATCAAATCGTATCTGGAGTCTTGATTAAGCCTTACTATTACTTCTTTCTTGCATTAATTTTATTACATCCTCTTTATGCATCATTGATTGATCGTAAGATCAAACGAAAACTACAAGCTGAAATTGAGGGATATGCTTATTTTTTAACAACAGGCACAATCAAAAAAATTATCTCCCATCGCCCCAAAGACAATATTATTGAGTTTGAAATTGAATATCTCAATCAAAAATCTCAAATTCAAACTCGTATTTTTAAACATTTTTATACAAGTGATATTTATAACCCTGATGATTTTAAGGATCGTGAAAGTAGCATTAATGCCTTAATCAATCAGACCGTGACGCTTTATTTATCTGCTGAGTCCGAAACTCTCATTAAGCTATATTTAACAAATTCAGCAGAATCATCAGTTCGTTTCAAAAAAGGGAGATTTTTTCATAATAAAAACCGTTGGTGGTATTTTCATTGTGAGCCACTGCTAAGCCCTGTCTTTTTACATCCTGATGATCTGCGAAAAATTTATCTCCACTATTCAACGCAAGATCAAAATTGGTACTATACCTTTCAGGGTGAAGTCTTTGAAAATGTCACCCTGCATAATCACATCATTAATATTGATGATTTTGAACTGGCACTCTCACAGACTTTGCCATCTTTCGATCATGCGCAGTATCAAGCCATTAAAGCGAGTCACCCTGAACAACCTCAACTGATTTGGGAACATACCAATCCCCTGAGCTATGCAGAAAAAAAACAATTACGCAAAAAACTCGCAAGTAAATTAAGTCTCTATGCAACTGTACTGAGCATATTCACCGCTACGATCATTTTGTCTACCACGCCATTTAAAGTGTTCGATGATATTTTACTTAATATTTTGGTTGGAATACTCATTACCGCAGTCATTGCACTTGCCTTTATCTATTGGTTTTATGCGATTTGTCGACGTAGGCATTATTTAGCGACAGATGAACAAGTGGCGCTATTTCAAATTCAACCGCGTAAAAAAGGAGCACATCAATGAATGCTCCATTACGCCCACATATTAAAAAATTACTGACTGAAGATTTGCAAAAATTATTTAAAAAACAGATCACTCAATTATGTAGCCCATCAGTTGTCTTACGTTATGAGCGTTATATTGAAAAACCTATCTCTATCGTCATTCATTATTATTCAATATTTGCGATATTAGGCTTAATCATAAGCAACCAATCTGACTTTATCACAGACCAAACATATCTTGATTATCGTTGGCTAGTGATGTTGTCGCTGATTTTGGCAATTTGTCTCTTGGTGATAGATCTAAGTATTTGGTTATTACACAAGTACAGAACATCCCCATACAACCAAGAACTCGAAAAAGCGGAATATTTGGTCATTCATAGCTTTATTCGTAATGTTGAGAAAAGCTCAAAAAATGATGCCATTGAACTACATATTGAATATTTAAATTTAGATCAAGAACTCGTTTCCAAAACCTTTGTCATTCAACCGGTTCAACTGTTGTACTATAAGAATGAAGCTAATGTGCTTTTATCTAACTTTGTATACTTACCCAAATTTCATCAGATCGAATTATTGATTGGACAACAGGTTGAATTGTGTTTATTACCGACTTCTCATTTCTTGGTACAAATTCGCCTAATTGATCCTGAAGCGACATGTACTGAAATCTGGCAACATAAATTACATAAAAGAGCAGTATTTTGGCATCCACACACCTCTGGCATTCCACATCATCAAGCGCCCTATGCACTTGCGAATGTCCAATCTATCCAAGCAGTGAAAACAGCAACGGGCTTTGAACTGTTATTTCAGTGTGTGGAGCAAGATGATTTCAACATTCCGAGCAATCTCGGCAATTTCAAAGATATTGAACTTCAAATCCAATCCTTCTTTAAAGGCTTTGATCAATCTGCTCATGAGCGTTTTAAACAACATTCTGACGCTCATTCAGTACAACTTTGGCAAACACCCCAGCCCATCAGTACAAACATTCAAAAGAAAGAACAGGATGGTCAACTTCAACTGTCCACAGCCTTACTGTTTTTCATTCTACTGATTATTTTCTTTATTATTTGCCAATATTCGATTGGTTGGGGTGTATTTTGCTTTATATTCAGTTTGGCATTTTTACTGCGTTGGTATTTCTATCAGCAAAATAAAATCGGCTTTTATAATGGTCAGTATTTTATTCTCAATCAAATAACAAAAACAAATACATGAATAAGAGCAGGTCAATGACGATGAACTTTCCAAGCGCAGAACTGAAAACAGCGACAACACCTGAAGCCAAAAAACTATATAGCGAAGCCATACTTCAATTTAAACAATTGAATAATCGTCGTGAATTTTATATCGATCTTTTTATCAAAATCTTTCTTTTTGCTTTTTATGCCTTATGGCTCTACGTTTATATTTACCTCATTCAAAATGATCTATACCGCAAATCTATCGCAATCTTTTTAGGCTTAGTTTCAATATTTTATTTTATAGATCAGCTACGTCAGTTTTTATATGTACGCAATGTCTGTCAGAAAAATCAGTATCAATACATCAAAACTTATGGGCATATTCTTCAAGTCATTGAATACGATAAAAGTTCAAAAAAATTATCTATCGCAGTTCAATTTGAAGATATTCATCATCATATCCATCAAAAAAATATCGTTGTGCTTTACCCGAATGATCGTATTGTCGTAAATGAGGCTCTCATCCCTAAAAATCTTGAGGGACAAGCCATTGAGTTATGTCTAACACCTAACTTAGCTATCGTTTTACAAATACGTGCTTATCATCCCCACGCAGATAAACTACCTATTCTCACCCGTCACTTCCACAAACACCCACTCTGGCAACGCCATGAACATCTCCTGTTGCACCCTAGTTATTTTTATCCAGAATCTATGCAGTCGATTCATTTTATTCGTGAAGATTATGCGGAAGATTTTCAAATTCTCTTTCAGGGCTTAGAGCAAAACTTTCAAGTCAGTTCAACTTCACCAAGTTTTGAACAGATTGAAAATTATATTTTTGCATCCTATTCAGATTTTTTTATGAAAAATGCTGGACTGCAGCCCGCTTATAATGAATATCGAAAATTAAAATTCACCAATGAGCCAATACATGTCGAATTATGGAAAAATGAAAATTATCCAATTTCAGAACACGATATAAGAAAGCATATTCAAAAAACTAGAATACATGCCGCTATGCTGGTGAGCCCCTGCCTGCTCATCAGTCTATCTGTATTTTTTTCTGCCTCGAAAATATCAGGGCTGCTTATGATCGGCGTATGTATGGTTTTATTGATGGCCTATTATTCTTATCTATTACGCAAAAATTATCCTCACAAATGGCATTCGCCTAATCTTTGAAATTAATCAACCTCATACTTAGGTTTAGATTTTAGCTTATACATTACATATCCGGCCCCTAGGCCTAAAATATAGAGAATATATAACCACTCAAATGCGTAGCGCTTAAATATTGCAGAGAAAAATAAAAACGAAATCATCAGGCTGATCCAATACCAAATTTTCATATTTCTTAAGCCTTGAAACCCTATGATGAATCCACCGATTAAAAATAGAAAGCACGATGGAAGAAAGAAGTTCATATATTTCCTTTTATTGTTTTTCTAAAAAATTTTTAGCTCAATGTATTTTCAACCTCAACATTCTAACCTCTTCTTATATTCCCCAATATCCATTTTTTACATCAATGTCAGTATTTAAAGTTTTCTTGTCAGCAATAACAACAAAGCTCCCTAAAGGAGCCTTGTTATGAACCGTTTGTCTAAAAGATCTTAAAATTCGAAAAATATTAATCTGGAATACGCAACACTTGCCCTGGGAAAATGTCATCGGCATTTTTTAACAAAGGACGGTTCGCTTCAAAAATTTTATTGTATTGATTTGCATCACCATAAAATTCTTTAGAGATTTTAGACAAATTATCCCCTGATTTAACAGTATAGAACTTACTTTCAGGCTCAGGACTCGTCACTGTTAACTGATCATCCACTTGCGCCACATGATCAATATTTCCTACTGCTAAGATAATCTTTTCACGATCTGCTTGGCTTTGTACCTGACCTTTCACTGTTGCTAGATCTGAAGTACCGTTATAACTCACAGACAAGCCTGTTACAGGTAAGCCCAGTGCTTTAATATGACCCAATAACTTATTGGCAATTTCTTGTGCAGATGGTTCAGAAGGTGTTGCTGGCGCTGCTTGAAGTTCTGCAGGCGCTGTATTTTTTTTACCAATACCTTTTACAAAATCAAAAAGACCCATGTTTTTCTCCGTTGTTTTTACTGTTTTAAATCATTTAACTATTGTTCAAACTCTATTTTTATAGCTAAAAAATAACCGCTTTTGAGTTGTTGTTGGTGACAGAAACGTAAGCTAATGTAAAAACAAAATATTCGGCATAAAAAAAGCCACCGAATGGTGGCTTTTTAAATCAGCATCGCTGAAATCTAAAATTAACCTAGTTTCTTAGAAACATAGTCAATTGCAGATTGTACAGTAGTGATTTCGTTTGAATCTTCATCAGGAATAGTGATGTCGAAATCGTTTTCGAAAGACATAACTAATTCAACTAGGTCTAGAGAATCTGCACCTAAGTCATCCATGAAAGAAGCTTCGTTTTTGATCTCGTCTGCTTTAAGACCAAGTTGTTCAGCTACTGCTTGTTTTACGCGTTGTTCGATATCGCTCACAGGAATTCTCCTCATTGCTTGTGGCGTTTTTAATGCCGTTAGTTTAATTGAATCTAAATCGTTTTGAAAGTTTATACTTGAGCGCTTAGCTCATGTATAAACCACCATTTACATGTAATACAGTTCCGGTAATGTAACTTGCCTTTTCAGAAGCAAGAAAACTTACGGCATTTGCGATATCTTGCGGCTCACCTAAACGGTTTAAGGCCACTTGATCACTCATCTTTTTACGAATTTCTTCGCTTAACTGTTCTGTCATTTCTGTTGCAATAAAGCCCGGAGCCACTGCATTCACAGTGATTTGGCGGCTTCCCATCTCTTTTGCAAGGCTGCGACCAAAGGCCTCAATCCCTGCTTTTGCAGCAGAATAGTTTGCTTGTCCTGGGTTAGCAAAATGTGCAACCACAGAACTAATATTAATAATTCGGCCAAAACGTGCTTTGGTCATACCCTTTAAAACACGTTTAGAAAGTCGATAAACGGCTTTCAAATGAATGTTAAGAATGTCATCCCAATCATCTTCTGACATACGAAGTAACAAATTATCTTTGGTAATACCAGCATTGTTCACCAAAACCAATACAGAACCAAAGTTTTGCTCAATGTCTGATACCAATGCATCAATTGCAGTTGCATCACGTACATCTAGAACTTTACCCGCACCATTTTCAGCAAAAGCAGCAGATAATTTTTCCGCACCCGCTTCTGAAGTTGCAGTACCTACAACAAAATAACCGTCTTGAATCAATTGCTGAGCAATTGCTGCTCCAATCCCTCGGCTCGCACCTGTTACTAAAGCAACTTTGCGTTCTTGTGTCATGCAATTTTCCCTTCTGCCACTAAAATGGCATTCAGTGCATCTTCCATACGACCTTTCGTGTCGAGTGGGAATGCTTTTTCAATATTTGGCAAACGTTTTGCGAGATTCGCAAGGACATTACCCGGACCACATTCAGCAATGTACTGAATACCTTGGTCTTGCAAATACTGCATGGTCTTTGTCCACTGTACAGATTGGTATAACTGTGCAGTTAACGCCTGACGTAATTGCGCTACATCAGTCGCGATTTCAGCGCCTACATTTTGTATTACAGGTATAGTAGGCAGCTCAATGGCAGTTTGTTCCAATGCTGTCGCAAACTGTTCAGCAGCAGGTTTCATCAATGCACAATGCGATGGCACAGAAACCGGAAGTGCAATTGCCTTACCGCCATTTTCTTTAGCAGCAGCCATAACCGCTTCAACCATGGCTTTATCGCCCGCAATGACAACTTGACCTTGTGCATTGTAGTTTGCAGCATCTACTGAACCTGGGCCTTCTGCTTGAGCACAAAGTTCAATGACTTTGGCATCATCTAGACCCAAAATTGCCGCCATTGCACCTTGACCTTCAGGTACAGCACTTTGCATTAACTGACCACGTAGGTTCACCAGTTTAACGGCATCACCTAGGCTCATCGCACCTGCAGCAACCAAGGCGCTGTATTCACCTAATGAGTGACCTGCAAGGTATTTCGGTGCAACACCACCTAACTCTAACCACACACGCCATAAAGCAATACTGGCAGTCAGTAGTACAGGTTGAGTAAATTCTGTTTGGTTTAACCCTTCACCACTTTGAGCAATTTGCCAAAGATCAAAGCCAGCCGCTTCTGATGCTTCTGCAAATGTTGCTTGCACACTACTAAACTGTTCTGCAAGTTCAGCGAGCATGCCGACTTTCTGTGACCCTTGACCCGGGAACACGAATGCAGTTTTAGTAGCTTGAGCTGCTTGCTCGAGTTGTTTAGCAGACATAAAAAAATCCTTTATCAAGACTGGTGAATTTATGCTATTTGGACATTTATTCAACACAATCCCATGTAAGCTTGTTTCAGGGACGGAAATTTAACACTTAATTTTTGTCTTGGTAATTGCCAAATGCAACAAAAAATCGGTACAAAAAAAGGGAGCTTAAAGCTCCCATTTTTTCTACTAAGCTTGACGCTTAATACATCACCAATTATTCAGCAGATGCTTTAGCGAATAATTGACGACCACGGTAGATACCATCTTTAGATACGTGGTGACGACGGTGAGTCTCGCCAGTAGCTTGGTCTACAGTTAATGCATTCTCGGTTAAAGCGTCATGTGAACGGCGCATGTCACGGCGAGAGCGACTTTTACGGTTTTGCTGAACGGCCATGATGGCTCCTTACAAAGATCGAAAAAATGGATCAGAACAAATTCGATTGTCTTATACTCAAGAGTATAACACAAAAATTAGTTAAGTTTACCCTTCAAACCTGCCAAAACATCAAACGGGTTGTCCCGTTTTTCTTCAACAAGCTCTTCAGCGGCAGGTTGATGCTTATGTTCACAAGCGTCATGCTTAGGTGACAAAGGCATCAACAATAACAATTCATCCTCTATCAGTGAGAGTAAATCAGCAGTCGCAGGCGCATCATATGAACCTTTGGTTGTTGCTTCACTTTCACCTAAAACGATGAAATCAGCATCCTCATCCAAGCGCTCTATCAGTGACTCGTCATCTACAAGAGCTAGATGAAAACTTGAAACAAGTGGGATCTCAACAGTATCCAGACAACGCTGGCATTCCATTGGAACATTTGTTTCAACATGACCATCTAGCCATACAATGCGATGATAAGCATCCATTGATAGCTTACAGTCTATGTTAATCAATTGATCATCAATTGATCCAACAGCTTCACGAGCAATACGAACAAAGCGAGATAATGGCAGTGTTCCTGACCATTTAAAGCCTTGTTCAGCCCATTTAAACGGCTCAATCTGTGCCGGAAAGGTATTTGCTGACATAATTAAGGCGGCAATTCTACAAATTCATCAGTACTCTGTCAAAGATTAAGATACAATTTTGTACTTATTTAGACAGACCATTTGGGTAACTTAAGTTATGCATCTGTTGCAGCCGCAAACAGAAGTGAATGTTTCATCACTTATGAGCACAATTTCAACGCTTGATTCTGACATTTCAACTGACCAAGTGCAACTCTCGGCTTGGGAGAAACTTTCCACAGAAACAGAACACGTCGATTGGCTCATCTTACACTTTAATCATTGGTTTTCCCACCTGAATGTGTGCTTAGTGAAAGGTGACTGTGAGCCCGAGTACTTTCCTGCCGATTTAAACGGCCCTGCCCGCATTCAATTTGCTCATGGTTATTTCAATAGCGCCTTGCATGAAATTAGTCATTGGACTATTGCTGGTGATCAACGCCGTTTACTTCCCGATTTAGGCTATTGGTATGCACCAGATGGTCGTAGCAAAGAGCAACAAGCCCTCTTTGAACAAGTTGAGATTAAGCCGCAAGCGATCGAATGGTTATTTGCCAAAGCCTTTGGGCGTAAGTTTCGTGTCTCACTCGACAACCTCACCGGTGAAGGAGGAGATGGCAGCAGCTTTAAAGATAATGTCTATGCTCAATTACAGGCTTATTTTAAAGGCGAAGCCAAACTTCCACGCGATGCTTGGCGCTTTATCCAATGCATTTGCCACTGTACACGTGCTGGCAAAATGTTACAGGCGAATGAATTTCAACGTGAAATGCTTGATTAAATTATACAATTTGACTGCATTTCACATTGCACAAAGCGAATAGACCGCGACATAATGTCTAGAGCTTTTAATAATAAGAGGAAAACGACATGTTGCATTTAAGAATACATCCGGAAAATCCTCAGCCCCGTTTAATTACGCAGGCCGTTGAACGGATTCGTGCCGGCGATGTGGTGGTTTATCCTACAGATGCCGCCTATGCCATCGGTTGCCAGATTGGGAACAAAAATGCCATGGAACGCATTGCCCAAATTCGTCAGCTCGATGCTAAACATCAATATGCGATTATTTGTGCAGATTTATCTGACATTGCCACTTATGCCAAAGTCGACAATGCCATGTATCGTTTATTGAAAAATAACACCCCTGCTGTCACTACCTTTATTTTACCTGCGACCAGTGAAGTTCCTCGCCGTTTAATGCATCCTAAAAAGAAAACCATTGGACTCCGTATTCCGAGCAACCCGATTTGCCAATTATTACTCCAAGAATTGGGTGAGCCTTTATTAACATCGACCTTAATTTTACCGGGTCAAAAAGAACCGATTGATGATCCTTACGAAATTGAACTGCAAATCGGTAAACGCATAGATGTATTGATTGATGGAGGTTTAGGTACTTTGAATACCACTAGCGTTGTAAACCTTGCAGGTGAATACCCAGAAGTGATCCGCCGCGGTGTCGGTGATGTCAGTGCCTTTGAATAGCATGTACTGTTAAATACATGCTGTTACCGATCAGAGGCACAGCATGTAAAGGTCATCTGCTCAAAACGCAGTTAAAGCACCTTTCGATAAAGGAATCGACCTGATGACTTTATTTCAAATTTTACTCAAACTCCAAAATGCGACAGACCTCAGTATCTCTAAGAAAAACAGTCTCAATCATCTTGCTATATATGCCAGTGAGCCATGGACGTTAGAATCCACGGCTCAACTAAGGGCAGCATCTGATAAAAATTTAATTTCATCAACATCACCACCTCAGGCTTTTCATTATTTTCTACATACATCAACAGTCAAATCGCTGTTTAAACGTAGAGCTAATCAAAACCTCTGTTCGCAAGCGCAGTGCCAAGTCATCATCGAATTTGCACTTGAACAAAGGGTCTTACTAACAGGTTCAAAGCCTTGATCGTGTACTTTTGCTCAAGCGCAATAAAGCTGCATAAATTCCTTTAAATGAATTTTTTGTTGCCCCTGCTCATCAAAGTTGTTTGTATCGAGCCATGCTGTATAAGCTTGAGACAATATTGGCCAATCCTGATCCAACATCGCAAACCAAGCAGTATCACGATTACGACCTTTTACAATCACATGTTGACGAAACAACCCTTCAAATTGAAAGCCAAAACGTAAAGCTGCATTTTTCGAAGGTGTGTTCAAGTCATCACACTTCCACTCCACCCGTCGATATCCCGCTGCAAAGCATGCTTTTAACAATAGATAAATGGCTTCTGTTGCGGCGGTTGATCGCTTCATTAAACTTGAAAAATAGACATTACCAATTTCGATGACAGCATGTGCTGGGCGTACATTGAGCAAAGCAACCCATCCTACAATGGCATCACCAACCTCAATGACATAATGCATCGAACCCGCAAAATGAAAGGATTGCTGAAAATAATCACGCAATTGCTGCATGCTTTGAATTTGAGAATAAGGCAAATACGTCCAACAGCGTTCATCGGGTTCTTGTTGTACTGTCTGCCATAGCCGCTGCAAAAGACTGTCATCAAGCTGATCGGGCAACATTGGAATAAGTCGAACAGATTGCCCCTCTTCGGTTTTACACCTGAACTGGCAAGGTTCAAACTGCGCCAACGTCATCCCTACGGCCTGACCCCATTGATTATATTGTTGTGGCATAGCAAATATTCTTTTAGTCAATTCATTCAAATCATTTCATGCTGGACGCCCATCATCCAGATATCACAGCTTAAATGAGTTCATTGAGTGATGAGTGTATTTTTTACAATTAACACAAGATGTGATCGATATCACAGCTTTAAAATTTTACATGTGTATAAATAAAGCCTATTCCCTATAAATTTTAAGTTTTTTACCCAATTCAACCGTTCAGTAATTTCTTTAAACGCATTTTTCCATTACACTATTCCTTATAACTTTTGTGCTTTTACTTTCGATGTGAGATCGAAGCGAAAGCTGTCTGCATGCCTTTGAAAATTCGCGTGGCCTATAATTGCAATGAACCAAACTGTCCATAATTCTATGGAAGATGCTCCACACATTCGCGTTTTGGATGAGTGGCAAGAAGCTATTCCAGAAGATTTGTACATTCCACCCGCTGCATTTGAAATTCTATTAGAGCATTTCGAAGGACCACTCGACTTTCTGATTTACCTGATTCAAAAAAATGGCTTCGACTTATTACAAGTCGATATTGCCCCGATTGCATCCCAATATTTGTCTTATATGGATGCAATGAAATCCCTAGATATTGAATTAACCGCAGACTATATGGTGATGGCAGCCCTATTGGCCGATTTAAAATCGCGCCTATTATTGCCAAAACCTAAATCGACCGCGGCACATGAACAAGATCCTAAACAAGAATTGATTGACCGTTTAGAAACGTATTTGCGCATCAAACAAGCTGCGGAAAGATTAGGTCAAATGTCAGTGTTGGATCGAGATACATTCGATACCAATGTCAGTTTAGGAACGATTATCGAAACCAATGATGGCTATGACATTCAATTACTTCGTGATGCCATACTCTGTGTTTTTAATCGACCAGAACCGGTTACCCACCAAATTTTACAAGAGCCTGTCTTACTCGAAGAACGTATTGCTTATATTGAAACTAAGCTAGAGTCAGGTGAAGTATTAGACTTTGCGGACTTACTCAAACCAAGCCAAGGCCGCATGGGTGTTGTCGTGACATTTATGGCCGTGTTGGAACTGACACGCCAACAAAAAGTCCAAATTGTCGCATCAGGTGTAGAAGCACCGCTTGCAATTCAGGGAGCACGTGCATGAACACTGAACTTAAACAAATGACTGCAGTGTCTTCAGAAGATAATCTGCATGAAATTTTGATGCAGCTTGAAGCCATTATTTTTGCCAGTGAAGCGGCAGTGAGTATTGCCCGTTTAAAAGAGGCTTTCCAAGATCGTTTCAGTAAAACCGAATTACGCCAATATTTGCAGCAACTTTCAATGCTGCAACACGGCAGATCAATTGAACTTGTTGAAACCGCTCAAGGTTTCCGTTTTCAAGTACGTGCAAAATATCGTAATATTATTGCACAGACCTGGCCTGAACGACCAACTCGTTTATCGCCATCCTTGCTCGAAACTCTTTCTGTCATTGCTTACCATCAACCGGTAACCCGCGCAGATATTGAGCAAATCCGCGGGGTGACCAACAATAGTCAAATTTTACGTACGTTATTTGACTGGAACTGGATTAAAGAATCTGGTTTTCGTGAACTCCCAGGACGACCCGCGTTGTTAGTTACAACGCCTCAATTTTTAAATGCTTTTGGTCTAACCTCTTTGGGCCAATTGCCTCCCCTGCAGGATGCCAAGGAAGCTTTTATGGCCCTCGATGCGAATGCACCGAAGTCATAAATAGGTGAACTGTTGATGATAATTTCTAAGGTTATGCTGTCATGAGTGAAAAATTGCAAAAGGTGCTCGCACGCGTTGGTTTGGGTTCTCGCCGTTATATGGAAGAAGTCATTGCCGCTGGTCGTGTGAGCGTAAATGGACAAGTTGCCCAAGTGGGTGAACGTATTGAACCGGGTGATGAGCTTCGCATCGATGGTCGTAAAGTTCAGTTCCAAATTGAAGACGAAATTCGTCGCCGTGTGTTGATTTACTATAAACCAGAAGGCGAAATTTGTTCACGCAATGACCCTGAAAACCGTCCAACGGTATTTGAACAATTACCTCAAATTACCGGTGATCGTTGGGTAATGGTAGGTCGTCTAGATATCAACTCTACAGGTCTATTGCTGTTCACGAATGACGGTGAACTGGCGAACCGTTTAATGCACCCTTCTAGCGAAATCGAGCGTGAATATGCTGTTCGTGTCATGGGTGAAGTCACTCCTCAGTTAAAAAACAACATGTTACAAGGCGTTGTTTTAGATGATGGCCCTGCAAAATTTGAGTCATTCTCTGAAATTGGTGGTGACGGTATTAACCGTTGGTATCAAGTGGTCGTAAAAGAAGGTCGTAACCGCGAAGTTCGTCGTATTTTCGAATCTCAAGGCTTAAAAGTGAGCCGTCTTTTACGTACACGTTATGGTTCAGTGATTCTGCCACGCGAACTGCGTACTGGTCGCTGGATCGAGCTAGATAAACAAGATATCGACAACTTAACCAAGTCTGTTGAGCTTAAACCACGTCAAGGTACTGGCCTGTTTGGTATGGCTAAACGTCGTACTGAACGTATGCAAGACAAACCAATGGCAGCACGTCGCGGTGGTTACTTACGCCAACAACGTCGTGACAGTGACGAAAACCAGCCACAACAAAGCAATGGTTATCAAGACAATCGTGGCGAACGTCGTACTAGTCGTACTGAAGGTGGTTTCCAAGGCAATGGATTTAATCGTTCAGAGCGTCGCAACGAAGGTTTCAACAATAACCGTAATGATCGCAACAGTGAAAACTTCGGTAACCGTGAACGTCGTAACGACAATTTTGGCAATCGTGAGCGTCGTAATGACTCTGTGCCAAGTCGTGCATTTAGCGGAAACAACAAAGGCTTTAAGAAATTTTAATTTCTTAAGTATAAAAAAACCGCTCATTTGAGCGGTTTTTTGTTTCTTTATACAGACGGAATTACAGGAACATCAATCCATAACGCCCCTGAAAAGTGTTTGGCTAAATATGCTTTTAAATATTCAGCAGTATCTTTAGAAATCAATGCATCTTGCGATTCATCATTTAAATTATAAGCCAGTGCATAAAGCACTAAGCCACGACTTTTTAGTGCTTCCAAACTTAAAATCGTATGGTTAATGCTGCCCAAACGCCCAGATGTCACCAAAATAACGGGATATTGCTTCTCTACAACATAGTCGATGGTTAAAAGATCCGTGGTTAATGGCACCATCAACCCACCCGCACCTTCAAGTAAAACGTTGTCATATTTTTCAGTTAAACGTTTAGTCGCGTATTCAATTTTAGCAAAATCAATGTCACGTCCATCGATTTTGGTGGCGAGATGTGGCGACGCAGGATAACTAAATATTTCAGGCATCGTGAGTTTGGTTTCATCTTCGACCAACAACCCCGTACCCATAATTTGACGATGTTGTTCTATATCCTCAGAAATATCGACATTGCCTGTTTGGATCAACTTTTGCGTGATCGTTCGCGCCCCTTGTTCATTCCATATTTTAGCCAAATAGCCCGTGGTATATGTTTTACCGATGCCTGTATCGATCCCACTAATGAAATAAACTTGCCCTGTCATGGCATTCTCCGTGCAATACAAAAAATCGGATGATAGGTCAGTGCATAACGCATCTGCCCAGACTCATCACGCAAAGAAAACTGTTGATATGCTGAATAAAAATCAAAGAGCGATTGTTTCGTCCAACGAAAATGTGATGCTGTCGCAGTCACACCTGTCGCTTTTAAATGCTGCAAAACCTGCTTTGGATGATCAAAATATAATGCCGCTGTCTGCTCTGAAAGATGCAGAATTTCAAAACCATTTTGACTTAATATAGCTTGAAGCATGTCGATATCGAGGTAGTCCAAACCCTGCCCAGTCAAAGCTTTTATTTCCTGTAAATTCTGCTGTCCAAAGGTCGAAAAACAAAAATATGCCTCTGGATTTAAACTTTGAAAGGCTTTTTCGACAATGCCCGCAAAGTTCCCTACCCATTGCAAAGCCGAACTCGATGCGATCAAGTCGATATGCTGTGGAAATTCAAGTTGTTCGATATCTCCAAGCCAGTAATGAATCTGCGGACTTGACTGAAAATGCTGTTGAATTTCTGCGTATAGATCATTTAAAACCAAATGATTGATTTGCATATTTTCCAGCATCAAATGGCTTAAATTCCCCGAGCCACATCCAATTTCAAAAACCATTTCTATAGGATGATTTTGCAACTTTGAACAATACTGCTGCATCAACTCAAATAAATGTTGAGCAATCTCTTTTTGTACAACGGCATGTTCAGCATAGCTGTGCCCTGCCTGAGCAAATCGCAACGCCACTTGGGATTTATCAATCTCAATATTATTCACAAGTCACTCACAACAATTGAGTCAAATGATCCAGATCAGTTTGTGTAATCTGAGCAGTGAGTGAAATGCGTAAGCGCGAACTATGCTGCGGCACAGTGGGTGGACGTACAGGCATGATATAAAAACCTGCCGCTTGCAAAGCTTGAGCCTTTGCCACAGTTTTATTCGACTCGCCAATAATGACCGGCACAATATGTGATGTAGATGGACAATCAAAACCTTTGGCTTGCACAGCTTGCTGCAAATTTTGACTGATTTGCTGTAAATGTTGACGCTCTGCTTTTAAATTTAAAACGTTCTTGAAAATAAAATCTGTCCACGCCATACAGATCGGGGGCTGTGCGGTACTAAAAATCAACGGTCGCATCGAGTTAATCAAATAGTCACAAATAATCGAATGACAGATGAGATACCCCCCTATTGAAGCCAGTGCTTTACCAAATGTACCGACTAAAAGATCAATATCATCCATCACCCGATATTGTTCAGCACAACCTAAACCGCGCTCACCGCGCACACCGATTGCATGCGCCTCATCGACATACAACATCACTTTGGGAAATTGTTTTTTGATCCGTACCAGTTCAGCCAAATCAGTTTCATCACCATCCATACTGAAAATCGATTCAGTCACCACAATGATCCGCTCAAAAGCCTCATCTTCATGATATTTGCATAAAAGCTGAGAAAGATGCGCCAAATCATTATGGCGATAACGTACATATTTCGCAGTCGATAATCGCATGCCATCAATCATACTGGCATGAATCAGCTTATCCGCCAATATCAAGGTTTTACTGTCTGCCAGTGCAGGTAAAATCCCGATATTCATGTGATAGCCGCTGTTAAATAACAGTGCAGATCGGCCATGAAAGGCATCACTTAATGTTGATTCAAGTTGTTCATATTCAGGAAAGTTTCCTGTCAATAAACGCGATGAGGATGAACTCATCCAACGCTGTGCGTTCGGGGTTTCATCAAAGAATTGTTCACGTAGATGTAGGTTTGAAGCCAAACCTAAATAGTCATTTGACGCTAAATTCAACATGGTATGATCGTGAATACTAATGTAACGATCATGCTGATGATTTGAAGTGAACTGACGTAAGTTGCCTTGCTGTTTTAATTGATCAAGTTGATCTGAAAAATGGTTGAGCAGATTCATGCTGGCTGCACCATGTTTTTCACCACCTCAACCATTTGTTCTAGCAAATTTTTTAATTCATGCTCAGAAATAATGTACGGCGGCATCACATACACCAGTTTACCAAAAGGGCGCACCCAAATTCCGCGTCGCACAAATTCCTGTTGCAAGGTTTTCATATCGACATTAAAGGTCAATTCCACCACACCAATAGCACCAAGTATTCGCACATCTTTGACATGTTCAAGCGATGAAAGTGCTAGTAAATGAAACTTCAATTGAGCTTCGATACGTCGAATATTGGCTTGCCAATCTTGAGAAAGTAGCAGTTCGGTACTTTTTACAGCCACAGCACATGCCAACGGATTTGCCATAAAGGTTGGGCCATGCATAAACACACCCGCTTCGCCTTGGCTGATCGTATTCGCGACTTTCTGCGTAGTCAGGGTTGCAGACAAGGTCATATAACCGCCTGTCAGTCCTTTGCCAATACACATAATATCTGGCTCAACTGCGGCCCATTCCCAAGCAAAGAGTTTTCCTGTTCGCCCGAAACCTGTCGCGATCTCATCGAAGATCAACAAGATATTGTATTTTTCGCAGAGTAATTTAGCTTGACACAAATATTCAGGATGGTAGAAACGCATGCCTCCTGCACCTTGCACAATCGGCTCTAGAATCAATCCCGCAATATTTTCATGCTGTTCTGAGAGAGTCTTTTCTAGTTCAGCAATATCCGCAGGATTCCACGCTTGCTCAAAGCCAATTTGCGGCGCAGAAACAAAAATTCGATTGGGCAAACTTGGGCCAAAAATTTGATGCATCCCAGTCACGGGATCACACACAGACATCGCATTCCAAGTGTCGCCATGATAGCCAGAACGTGGTGTGATAAAATTGGTTTTATTCGGTTGATGCAAAGACGCCCAATACTGCACTGCCATTTTCAAGGCTACTTCGACAGCAACCGAACCTGAATCAGCAAAGAAGATTTTATCTAAACTGGGCGGGGTGATTTTTAACAGTAATTTAGCCAGTTGAATCGCGGGATCATGTGTCAATCCACCAAACATGATATGAGACATCTGTTGCAGTTGATCGGTCACAGCTTGATTTAGCTCAGGATGGTTATAACCATGAATCGCACACCACCATGAAGACATACCATCAATCAATTGACGACCATCTTCAAGCTCAATCATCACCCCTTGCGCACGTTTCACTTTAAACGTTGGAAGGGGCTGAGTCATCGATGTATAGGGATGCCAAATATGCTGCTGATCAAATTGTAGATCGGTTAAATTGGCCATCCCTCACTCCATGTATCAGGCTTAAACATCAATGTGGCAAGATGTTAAACCCACGGCAAGGAAAAATAAATTGCCATAAAGCCCAGCTATTCAGAGATTTGTTCTATTTTCTTTAAATATTGGCAGATTTTGCAACTTATGACTTCAGATTGAAACAATGGAAAGCCATGTGAGCCAGAAACCAATTCAGTCTCCAAAAACTTTACAGCTAAATTACGCAGTAAGCGTTCAACTTTGTAACTAACCAAATAATCTTGCTTAGCAAACAAGTGATATTGATGACCTATGTAGTTTTTCAAGATACTGACATTATTAAGCTTCTCCAAACAGTTCAATCCTGCTCGAAGCACATCTAAATTTTGCGCTTGAATCAAACTTTGCAAGGTGATGAAATCTTGCTTGCTGCTATCAGTACCCTGACAAACCATATAACCAAACTTTTTTAGGGTCGAAATTGCATCCTGCTCGAAAGATTGTTTGAAGCTTTGAAAACTGACTTGATCCATCGCAGCAGGCCACTGTTCATCAGCCACAAAACTTGGATTTGAACCTAATGTGATCAGCACTTTCTGTTGTTGATATTTTTTTTGAATTTCATCTACCAAAATCGTCGCCAATTGACCACCAAGAGACCAGCCAATAATCACATCAAATCGCTGCGCCAATTCAACTTTCTGTTCGAGCACTTCTAGATTTAAGGCATCAAAAATATTCCATAATTCGACCTGATAACCTTGAGCGATCAATGCCTGCTGTAAAGGAGCAAGTAATTTACGACCGCCGCCCCAGCCAGTAATAAGTAAAATATGTTGATTCAATACAAACTCTAAAATTAAACGATTCCACATAGTATAAAAGTTCAGAGCACGTTTGATAGTGGCATTTCAGCACATCAACCGATTTGCCAAAAGACATTCGAAATCTACTTCAATAAATAAAAAATCAGCTAGCCTACAGCGCTTTAAAATTTGCTAAGATCAGATAAAGAACAATATAAACTGATGCTCTATGAAAGTTTCTTCATTGCTAAAAATCTGTTTAATGACATGTGCTTTAATAGCAACCACCCAAATCACAGTTGCCGAAACATCAATACTCAGCACCAGTCAAAACAAACAAAAACAATGGGTAGGCACACCCGCACCCAACTTTAAATTACAAGATCAAAACGGAAAATGGCACGAACTGAAGCAATATCAAGGGAAATGGCTCGTTCTGTACTTTTATCCCAAAGACAACTCACCCGGTTGTACAGAAGAAGCCAATCAATTTAAAACCCTGTATCCACAATTTTTAAAAACTAATGCGGTTGTTTTGGGCGCAAGCTTAGATGATGTTGCATCACATCAAAAGTTCTCTAAAGCACTCGGACTTCCCTTTCCAATTCTTGCCGACCAACAGCATAAGCTGGCGACACAGTTAGGTATTGTACGAAACTTAGGGTTTTTGAAAGTTGCCAAACGTGAAACCTTTCTGATTGATCCGAAAGGCATTATTGTGTATCACTACAGTAGTGTGAATACACAGACACATGCGGCGCAAGTTTTGGCAGATATCAAAAAACTACAACAATAGTTTTCATGACTTAATAAAAAACCCAGCTTGTGCTGGGTCTTTAGATTCTTTCGCAATTTACATTTGAGACTGAATATAGTTTGGTAAGCCAATCAGTTCGATCAAACGCATTTGCTTTTCAAGCCAGTAGGTATGATCTTCTTCAGTATCCGACATTTGCTGACGTAGCATGTCACGGGTCACATAGTCACCTTTTTCTTCACACAATTTTACGCCTTGTGCTAGTTTCTCACGAACATGATATTCAAGCGCCAAATCTGCTTTTAAACAGGTCACGACGTCTGTACCGACTTCAATATCATCACGATTCATATTCGGCGTTCCTTCAAGGAACAATACACGACGAATCAATGCATCTGCATGTGAGCCTTCTTCTTGGCTTTCATGATCGATACGTTCAAAGATTTTACTTAAGCCCCAATCTTCATACATACGGGAATGAATTAAGTATTGATCACGAGCAGCCAGTTCGCCACCGATCAGCATATTTAAGTAGTCTACGACTTCTGGATTGCCACGCATTTTCTTCACTCCATACCCTTTTCAAATATTATGGACAAGTTTCAAAATGAATGCAAAATATAATTTTTGTAAGTTTATGATTTATATAAAATTTAAATGATAAACATACGCATTTGCAGTTCAATTCCGCGCATTTTTCACATATAAAAGAAGCCCTTGCAGAATATTTAATGCATTTAGAACACGTAATAATCAAAAATCGCTAGATGCTGTTTTTTGTAACAATTAACAATGCGTCTTATTTAGCAAAAATATCTCCTGATTGATTCAACACACGGTGCTTATCGCTATGGGAAACTTTATATTGATGCCATATGCACTGCTGTCAAAGACAAGGCGAAAATCTCCAACGAAGACAGACTTAAGCTGAAGTCCAACGTGCATTCTTCCACGCTTGCTGTTGCCTTAAATCCAGAAAAGTCCAAGCGACAAAACGGCTTTCTTTTTGTCCCTGCGTCATTTTAATGGTTTTTACATCCACTGCACCGCTCTTCGCTAAGGCCTTTAAAAGCACTGGCAATGTTGTTTTCTTGGAAACCAGCGTACTAAACCAAAGACATTGTTCAGCAAACTGGATGCTCTCTTGTACCATTTGGCAGACAAATCGCTCTTCGCCGCCATCACACCAGAGTTCGTTCTTTTGACCGCCAAAGTTTAATACCACCTTGCTCCGATCAACTGGCTTGCCCAGTTTTCTTAATTTTTGCGTTGCTGTCGCGTTGGCTTCATCTTGTGAGGCATGAAATGGTGGATTACACATGGTCAAATCAAAACGATCTGAAGGTTTAATCACACCATTGAAAATATTGCTCGCTTTTTTCTGCAATCGAATCTGAATGCCTTTACGCAGATTCGGATTGGCCTCCACAATAAATTGGGCACTTTTAACCGATGCAGCATGTATGTCTGAGCCTACAAATTTCCAGCCATAGCTGCGATGACCAATAATCGGATAAATACAGTTCGCCCCCACCCCAATATCTAAGACTTGAACGTTGTGTCCTGTTGGAATCTGCCCTTTGTTGTTGGCACTCAACAAGTCAGCCAAATAGTGAATATAGTCAGCCCTGCCCGGAATAGGCGGGCAAAGAAAATCTTTGGGAATATCCCAATATTGAATGCCATAAAAATGCTTGAGCAATGCTTTATTCAGCATTTTCACTGCGTGTGGATCAGAAAAATCTACCGATAAATCATTATATTTATTTGGGCTGACAAAAGGCGTAAGTTCCGGACAGCTCTGTATCAACTGAGGAAAATCGTAACGACTGCGATGCAGATTTCTTGTATGTAATTCCGATTTTTGCTGCGGAAAAGATTTCTTTGCTTGCGCCATGTGTATGCCAATAATCAACGGGAGAACAGAATTATCTGATAAGGCAGGATCTATACCTGCAAATTAACTAATATTGTACGTGAATTTAAGGCGTCAATGACGCCCCAATCCTGTTATTTGTCTATCTTCAGAATGAATAACGACTTGGATAACTATTCATATTTAATCTGGACATTTTTGTTTGCTATATCATTAAACAAAACCGCGGAACATTGATTGAATAATAGTCGCGAAACATGAAGAATCAACAAAAAAAACCAATCAGTGTTGATTGGGCTTTTTATATAAGTATAAGATATTGATTTATATGAAATAAAAAATAGAATTTCGTATAAGGTGTATTATGTTAATTTTAAGATGCAGAGGGTTTAGGGCGTAATTGTTTAACCCACTCATTCGGAACACCATTAAAATGATCTCTTAAACGATCTTCTACATGATCAGGATCCCATACAGCAGCACGTTCCAAATCTTTTACTTCTTCATATGTTGCTGGAATATCGATACCTTCAGTTCCATCTTCATAATAAATAGAAATTGAATGATCAAACATATCTTGCTTAAAGAAGTAAACCTTCTGTTTTAAATCGTCATTTAATTCTACATTCCCAATAATATGCCATTTCTCGGATTTAAATGCGTAATTCATGACAGGTACTTTAAACAAAATCGAATGTGATGTTATGAAATTAACATTCAATTCTAAATTTTTCGTCTGTAAATTGTAGAACCCTGCCAATGGAGATTTTAAAACTATGCCATAGCCATAGCTTAGATTCCCCAAATTAATTGCAATCACATCACCTTCTTTAATTCTCTTACGTTTTGTTCTTTGTTCCATAATTTCTGATCTACTTACCAAAATCTCAAATACATTCCTGCAAATAATAAGGTTCTGTCACATTAAGAAACTAGCTTAATTTACTATTGAGCTTTACAGAAGCTAATAGAAATAAACTATTTAACATAATGGCTGTTATACAAAATGAAGAAGCCTAGACCGAAGATCTAGGCTTTAAATTTAAAAAATATATAAAAATTAAGTCTATAGTATCATTTTTTTCAACTTCGCATCACGTGTATTATGCTAATTTTAGAGAAAATCAAGAATCAGTTGGAATAATCAATGACATTAAAAGCGTTATATATAGAACTTTATTATGGAGAATATTCTTACTCAGAAAGGAGAAAAAATTAATTGAATATATTGATAACAATGAAAATACTCCTGCTTAATTACTTGAACTATATCCTAATTATGAACCACTATTACTCAGTGTAATACAGATAAAAGATTCTGAATTTTCATCCAATTGTTTAGAAGCCGAAATATTGGCAGCTAAATTCTTTTTAGGTGTTTTAGCTGACTATAAAAATGGTAATTTAAGCCCTCTTAAGCTATGTAAAATTTTTAGTAATTTAGAAAAAGGGTTCCTTGATGCACCAAGAGGACTTGAAAATAACATAGCTTACTATCCCGAATGGATAGGTGACCTCTATGACGCTTGTGACTGGTGCGATGAAACATGGACAATCGAAAATTCACCTCATTTAATAGATGCTATAAAGCATCAGATTAATGTCATTCATGGGTGGCTTTTGAAGCCTATTTAACATCATAGAGGTTATACGAAATAAAAAACCAAGACCTAAGATCTAGGCTTTAAATTAAAGCTCACAAGTTAGATATGACTCTTTGTCCATTTTTCTGTGAGATTTTGCGTCCATACTCATAAGAATATACATCTATCCAACATTCATCCCATATTCGCATATTTTAAGATCAATAAAAAAGTACTTTTTCAGCATTCACATGCATTCTCTGCTGAATTTAGTGCGCATTAAACCCAATCATCAACATATATTTTTTCAAATCAATCAAAGACAAAACTAAATATTCTCAATATGATAAAAAAATGCGTCAATTAAAGTTGAAGAATATGAATAGCAAGACAACAAGACAGATACTCGTCACAGGCGCGACAGGCTATATTGCCAGTTGGGTCATCAAAAATTTACTCGAATTAGGGCACACGGTACATGCCACAGTTCGTGATCTGAATAAAACATCAGGATTTGCACATCTCGAAAAAATTGCAGCTGATACAACTGGCACTTTAAAACTGTTCCAAGCCAATTTATTAGATGAGGGTGCATTTGATTCAGCCATGCAAGGTTGTGACATTGTGATCCACATGGCATCCCCTTTTGTAGTGACCAACTATAAAGACGCAATAAAAGATATTATTGAGCCGGCCATTTTAGGTACTGAAAATGTGCTCAACAGTGTCAATAAAACTGAGTCAGTAAAACGTGTTGTCGTGACTTCAAGCATCGCATCAACCTATGGTGATGCCATTGATATTCTACAGACCGAGCATAATGAATTTGATGAATCGCACTGGAATACCTCCAGCTCAGAAACCCATCAGCCTTATCCGTATTCAAAAGTTATGGCAGAGCGAAAAGCATGGGATATGCAAAAAGCACAACAACGCTGGGATTTGGTTTGTGTAAATCCAGCCTTAGTGATGGGCCCTTCATTAACAGCATCGACTCAGTCTGGCAGTATTGAGGTGTTAAAGCAGTTTGCCAACGGTATGACTTTGGCGGGTGTTCCACCAATGTGGAATGGTATCGTCGATGTCCGTGATGTCGCCGAAGCGCACGTACAAGCAGCATTAAACCCTAAAGCATCAGGTCGTTATATCATTAGCGGTGGTACTTTAAGTTTATTAGAAATGGGGAAAATATTACGCTCGCATTTTGGTAATAAATTTCCTTTTCCACGCAATACCTTACCGAAGTTTGCCTTTAAAGCATTTGGCCCTCTTGCAGGTTTCCCACGAAAGTTTGTTGAACTGAATATGGGTTACCCAATTTACTTTAATGCTGAAAAAAGTAAAAAAGAATTGGGCATTGAGTACCGAAATATTCAACAAAGTGTGGTTGAGCATTTCCAACAATTACTCGTTGACGGTGTGGTTAAGCAATATATTCCGTAAATCATTCATTTGCAAAAAAGCCACCTGACGGTGGCTTTTTATATAAAAAAACTAAACTAACTTAGAAATCAAAAGTCACGCCAACTTTATAGGTACGTGGACCACCCACTAAGGCATAACCTGAGTTGAATGTACCTTCCCAATATTGCTCATCAGTCACGTTATCAACATTGGCTAAGAATGTAGTATTTACACCACCCAAATTGGTTTTATAACGCGCACCTAAATCTAAAATTGTATAGTCTGGTAGTTTAAGTGCATTGGTTTCATTTAAGTACTGTTCACTCACATAGTTTGCACGCGCATTGACATTCAAACCATCCACATACGGTACTGCATAATCTAAGCCAAGCGTTGCGGTAAAGTCAGGAATACCATATACCGAATTACCTTGATTAGTTACACCATTTTTCACCGCTGCTTTGGTATATTCAGCATCGATATAAGCCAAACTACCCATCAGATTTAGACCTGTATAAATCTCTCCTGAAAATGCCCATTCCACGCCACGTGAACGTGTTTCTGCATCATCTGTGGTAATTTGATTGATTGTACTATTGGGTTGACCATCAGAATATGAAGATACCATGGTCGATGGTTTTTCAATTTGATAAAGGGCAAATGTATTCAACCAAGAACCTGCTTGATATTTTGCACCCAATTCATATTGTTTGGTTTGGAATGGCGCAAAGGTGACATTATTGTTGGCATCTGCAACGTTATTCACCGTTACCCCTTCAGAAAGTCCCTCTACATAGTTTGCATAAATAGAAAGATTCTCACCAAAAGGTTTAACCACGACACCTAAGCTTGGCGAAATTTTATCATCTTGATAGCCAGTCTTTCTTTGTAAATTCTTGGTATCGATATCCTGATAGCGTGCACCAACAATCAGCTGCAATTTATCATTTAACATCGAAATCTGATCAGACACCGTATAGCTGACATATTTATTGTCTAAGTTTGGTTGAACCACAGGATAAGCTGAGGGCATACCGATAGTGGTGTTAGGATCATATAAATTGGTTGACTCAATATTCTCTTGCGTCGCTTTCACATGCTGATCTGTTTCTTTGGTCAAGTAGTCAGCTCTTATATTTAAGGCATGTTTTACAGCACCTGTATTAAACTTATATTGGAAACCTGTATTGGCTGATGTAATCGACTCAGATGACCCTGTACGATAGTACTGTGAAGTAGCATGACCATCAGCTTGCCCTACGATAAGACGCGTACCAAAAATGTGCCCGCTATAGGCCTTTTCAATATGCCCTACACCTGCATACACATTTAAATCAGGTGTAAATGCATATTCACCACTTAATCCTACAAACTCACTATCTGTATGACCTTCTAAATTACTAAAATAATTGGTATCGCCTTTAGGCGCATCAAGTACGCCATTATAGATATGACCATGTGCGTCTTTCACGCCGAACGCGACCATTGCAGGTGACCCACCATTACGATCATCACGTACCGCAAAAGCATCAAAATTAAGTTTTAACTTATCCGTTGTATAGTCTGCAGCAATAGCGCCTGATGCATGTTTATCTTCCATGCCTTCAATAATGTGCTCACCTTGACCATAAGCACCATTCACACGTAGACCAAATTCTTTTTCAGCACCAAAACGTCGCGAAACGTCAAAACCTGATTGGTAAAAACCACCTTCTTCCATTGAAGCTGAAACTTGAGTTTTTTCTTTATCTGCACGCTTAGTTTTAGCGATGACCACACCACCGACCCCGCCAGCAGGCGACATACCTGCAACCAAGGCATTCGGGCCTTTTAAAACCGTTACCGAATCTAGAAATTCAGTCGGTACGCGTCCATAAGGCGCCATACCGTACATACCATTGAGTGCAATGTCATCGTGATTGATGTCAAAGCCACGAATATTAAAGTTTTCGTTTAAATGACCTTGGTTGGTTGTAATACGGATACTCGCATCATTTTTTAAAACTTGTGCTACAGTTGACGCTTGCTGTTCTTCAATCAGTTTTTCACTATATGCTGTTACGCTAAACGGCGTATCAACAATTTTTTTACTTCCCAGTGCACCAAGGTCTGTCTGCGCTTTCAATTTTCCATTTGCAAGCTGCTTTTCCGCTGGCACCTCAACTTCAATTGT
Source organism: Acinetobacter sp. YH12140 (assembly GCF_013418475.1). Classification (NCBI taxonomy): domain Bacteria; kingdom Pseudomonadati; phylum Pseudomonadota; class Gammaproteobacteria; order Moraxellales; family Moraxellaceae; genus Acinetobacter; species Acinetobacter sp. YH12140. Next base: position 40,550 of record NZ_VPBZ01000013.1, on the reverse strand, counting down.
CTCTAGTACTGTTGTATCCGATGCAAGCGCAGATGTTGCCCCTCCAACACCGAGTAGCACCATAGTTATAGAACGTACTAAGTGTGTTTTTGCAAAATTATTCATCATTTCAAGATTAGTTTTATTTGAATAAGAATCATTATTATATTTAGAATAATTCTTAACTGCATCATGAATCCCGATGAATATATTTTTTTAATGAAAATTATAAATATTCATTTTTTATAAATTGTAGATAAAATAAATGTAAATATTTTTTTTTAATTAATATTATAAAAAATTAAATCAAAAACTGTGTATGTTCAATTAAAGCTCTAAGGTAAATAAATGATTAATTAATATACAAATAGTTTGAATTTTTACATGCTTAATTGCCACATGAATAGATAAATCCTTTTACATCCAACGATTATTTAAAAGTAAATAACGCTTTTGCGTTAGTGCCTGTTAGCCAAATTTAAGTCCCTTTTTTAAATTTAAAAAAAAGCGACTCAAAAGAGCCGCTTTTTTCTAACCGAAGTTAAACTCAAATTATTGAGCTTGACCAGGTTGAGCCACTACAGTACGGCTACCAGAAATCGTAGCGAATACGCGACGGTTCATAGCACGGCCTTCTTTAGTGTTGTTGTCAGCGATCGGTTGATCCCACGCGAAACCTTGAGTAGATAAACGAGCTGGGTCAACGTTGTATTCGTTAACAAGTGAAGATTTAACAGAGTTAGCACGAGCTAGTGATAAACGTTCGTTTAGAGCACGTGGACCAGTGTTATCTGTGTGACCTTCGATGTTAGCTGTAGCATTAGGGTATTCACCTAATTTTTCAGCAACTTTAGCGATTTCAGGTTTGTATTGATCTTTGATGTTAGATTTGTTTGTATCAAAGAACACACGAAGTTCCATGTTAAGATCTTCAGTCAACTCTTGAGGAGCTGGAGCAACTGGAGCAACTGGAGTTACAGGAGCAACTTCAACTACAGGAGCAGCAGGTTTCAAGTGACCGCCAAGAACTACGTTAAGACCAGCTAAAGCTGTGTAGTTCCAGAAATCTTCGTCGATGTTGTAAGTAGCACGAGCTTCAGTACGTAGAGATAAAGCATCGTTTAAGCGCCAGAAAGCACCTAAACCAGCATTACCCAAAGTACCTTCTTCAGTAGTACCACGAGCTTGTGCAGATGGAGCTAAACCACGAGCAGCAGCTTCGTCAAATTTGTATTTGTAGTGACCAGCACCCAACAATACATATGGCTTAACTTTACTGTCATAGTTTTTAGTGATCAAATCAGAAGTAGCATAGAAGTTACCATTGATTTGAGTTTGTTTGTATTCGCTGTCAAGCGGATCAACATCACCTTTAACTTGGTTATATTCAGCTTCGAAACCTAACCATGGAGTTAATTCAACACCAAGTGCTGCACCAACAAACAAGTCGTCTTGTAGCTCAGGACTTTCAGTTAAGTTACCACGGCTGTTGTTGTGTTGAGAATCTTGGAAAGTGTAACCAAGCATTAATGGAGTAACAGTTACGCCTGCGTTTGCAGCTGCTAAAGGAGCAGCTACGAGCATTGCTAATGCAATACGACTCATTTTCATGGATTTATCCTCCAGAGATAACAATTGTTGTTCAAGCTCAAGCCGAAAAATTGGCTATCCTGAGATAGGCTTTCTTATACCCCAGTTTTTTTTTTAAGCTATTCACGCTGAATCATACAAACACTTTATTCTTTTTCCAAGTGCTTGATTAATCTAATCAAGTAAATTATTGACAAAATTACTTACAATTTCCGTTGTAATTCGGTAAATTTTTACTCAATTTTGAGCAGTGAATCGCCTATTGTCACTTGCTATTTTCATTTTAACAGCTTTATCTAAAATTGAGTAATAAAATTCTATACTCAAAATTAATATCGCCATTAAAAACACATATAACATTAGACATATAAAAATAATATTAAATTTTGGATTAAATCAATGCTTTACAATAAAGAAACCGGCTTTACGTTATTTGAACTTTTGGTCTCAATTGCGATTATGGTCATTATCGTGACGATAGCTTTACCACATTTCAACAATTTAATGGCGCAGCGAGAAGCGAATAACATAAAATCGACTATTCAGAATCACAATGCTTTCGCACGGGCTCAGGCCACAATTTATCACTCCAATATTGTGATTTGTCCTAGTCTTGACTTTAAACTTTGCCAACCTAACAACTGGAACAGTGGACTGATCATATTTATTGACAGTAATAAAAACCGTCAAGTCGATGCAAATGAAAAAATATTACTGCAAGATAAACTCAACTTAAAATATGGCGATCTCTCTTGGCGTGGGACTCTACACATTCCAAGTCTCACCTTTCAAGCTAGCTCAGGTTTACCCAATGGTTCAAATGGCAGTTTCTACTACTGTTCAAAATCAGCACTTCAACCGATCCGGGCAGTCTTAAGTCGAATGGGACATATCCGATTTGAAAACCCAGCCACTTGCTAATTTGAGAACCGGTGAGTGCAAAGCAGCCTTTTAAATTTGCTTTATTCCTGTTCAATTTTACTTATACTGCTGACGTATTCAAATATTAATGTATAAGAAAATGGAGACATGTAATGGCTGATATCGTCATCGTGAATGGTGCCCGTACTGCAATGGGTGGTTTTCAAGGGAGTTTAGCCGCAGTTACTGCACCAGAATTAGGCGCAGTTACGATTAAAGCAGCCATCGAACGCGCGGGTTTACAACCCACAGATGTTGAAGAAGTCATTATGGGCTGTGTGCTTCCGGCTGGCCTGAAACAAGGTCCTGCCCGTCAAGCGATGCGTAAAGCCGGTCTTCCAGATTCAACTGGTGCCGTAACCATCAACAAGCTGTGTGGTTCAGGTATGAAGGCCGTGATGCAAGCGGCGGATATGATCAAGGCAGGATCAGCTCAAGTCGTAGTTGCAGGTGGTATGGAATCAATGACCAATGCGCCGTATGTCTTGACCAAAGCACGAGCTGGCTACCGTATGGGCCACGGTGACGTTAAAGATCATATGTTCTTAGATGGCCTAGAAGATGCAGAAACGGGCCGACTCATGGGTTCTTTTGCGCAGGATATGGCAAACACAAAAGGCTATACACGTGAACAAATGGATGACTTCGCCATTCGCTCGCTTAAACGTGCTCAAACTGCAATTACTGAGGGTTATTTTGCTGACGAAATCGTGCCTGTCACTGTTTCGAGTCGTAAAGGCGATGTGATTATCGATAAAGATGAACAGCCGTTTAACGCCAATATCGAAAAAATTCCAACACTGCGCCCTGCTTTTGCTAAAGATGGAACAATTACCGCTGCCAATGCCAGTTCTATTTCTGATGGTGCGTCTGCTTTAGTATTAACATCAGCAGAACAAGCATCAGCAAAGGGCTTAAATCCGCTCGCAAAAATTGTGGCTTATGCATCAAATTCACAGCATCCTTCAGAATTTACTATTGCACCTGTAGGCGCAATTCAAAAAGTTCTAGATAAATCGGGTTGGAATGTTGCTGATGTCGATTTATGGGAAATTAATGAAGCTTTTGCCATGGTCACGATGTGCCCTATTGATGAATTTAAATTAGATGCTGAAAAAGTAAATATCAACGGGGGTGCTTGTGCGCTTGGACATCCTGTTGGTTCTACAGGTTCACGCATTATCTTAACGCTGATCCATGCATTAAAACGTACAGGCGGTAAACGTGGTATTGCAGCGCTGTGTATTGGCGGTGGTGAAGCGACTGCTGTGGCGATTGAATTGCTTTAATCCTCTGCTGACTCCCTTCACAAAGGGCGATTTAGAGGGAATATTCTTTAATCCTCCCCTAACCCCTACTTTAATAAAGGAGGGAGACTGAAAATCCCTCTGTAAGAGGGATTTTTTATGCTTACATTTTAGACATAAATTGTTCACATACAACTCAGCCAAGGCTCTTAAAATAAATGTCGACATAATAAAAATGGATGACCACCATGCAGCTCAATCACTACTTGAATTTTCAAGGCAATACCGAGGCAGCCTTTAATTTTTATCGTTCTGTATTTGGTGGAGAGTTCCTCAATGTGATGCGTTATGGTGATATGCCTGCTGAGGATGGCATTTCACTATCCGATACAGAACTGCAAAAGATTATGCATATTTCCCTACCGATCAATGAATTTACCGTGCTGATGGCCTCAGATGTCAACGAACAATTCTGTGCGCAATCCAATCAACCCTTTACCTTAGGCAGCAATCATTATATTTCGATTAATTTAGACAGCAGTGAACAAGCTGAAGCCAAACGACTGTTTGATGGCTTGTCCAAAGGAGGCTCTATAGAAATGCCTCTCGAAAAGACCTTTTGGGGTGCGCTGTATGGCGCATTTACCGATCAGTTCGGTATTAAATGGATGGTCAATTGCCAGCTTGAAAACGAATAATCACTCATTAAAATTATTTTGATCAATAAAAAAGCCTCCGAATGGAGGCTTTTTTATTGATCAAGGCACTTAAGCACCAGTTTGATAATGCGCTTGCGGCACTGCAGTTGAAGCTTGATATGGATTGGTAAAATCACCTAAACCAGCAGCAGCTTCAGCAATATCTTTACCTTCTTTCACTACAAAAGTATCGAAACCTGAACGCTTCATGTAGTTCAACACGTCTTTGAATACATCACCTGTCGCACGTAGTTCTCCTTGGAAACCTTGGCGACGTAACAATGCAGCAAATGAGTAACCTCGACCATCGTTAAAACCGGCAAATTCGATGAAAATAGCATCTAACTGGTCAAGCGGGAATTCATTGGTTTCAGGTGAAGCATCCACCGTTACGAAAAGTGCTTTTTTACCACTTACATTCGCAAGTTGATCTAACTGCTCAACTGTTAAAACCACGTCACCTTGGGGCAACACACCATCTTCACCAATGACTTGGTAAGTATTGTCTGCAATCGAGCCATCTTTAGAGAGGACTTGTAGTGCTGTATTAAGCATATGCACGCTCCTTAAATGGTTGGATGCCAACACGGCGGTAAGTATCAATAAACTCTTCGCCTTCTGCACGAAGGTCTAGATAAGTATTTAAGATTTCTTCGATGATGTCTGGTACAACTTCGGCTGCAAATGATGGGCCTAAGATGTCACCAATCGATGCATCATGGTCTGCATTACCACCCAAAGTGATTTGATAGAACTCAGCACCCTTTTTGTCTACACCTAAGATACCGATGTTACCCACATGGTGGTGACCACACGCATTCATACAACCAGAGATGTTCAGATCCAATTTACCTAAATTGTAAATGGTATCTAAGTCATCAAAACGACGTGTAATGGCTTCAGAAATTGGAATCGATTTCGCATTTGCTAATGAACAGAAATCACCACCTGGGCAGCAAATGATATCGGTTAAGAACCCAATATGCGCACGTGCAAGATTGTGTTGATCAAGGATTTTCCATAGATCAAACAAATCTTTTTGCGGTACATCAACAAGCGCAATGTTTTGCTCATGTGTGGTACGGAACTCACCAAAGGTATATTTGTCAGCCAAGTCAGCAATCAGGTTCATTTCTTCAACAGTCATATCGCCCGGTGCAATACCCGCACGTTTCAAAGAAATCGTAACGATGCGGTAACCTTTGACTTTATGTGCATTGGTGTTGATGTTGAACCATTGTTTAAATTTCGGCTCTGCGGCAAATTGCTCTGCAAAATCTTCATCCGCATAATCTTGGTAATCAAATGGTGTGAAGTTCTCATCCATTTTCGCCAAGGTATCAGCATCAATTTTTAAAGTTTTGATGGTATGTGCAAATTCAGCTTCCACTTTCTCTGCAAATACTTCTGGTGTTAATGCTTTCACCAAAATTTTGATACGTGCTTTATATTTGTTATCACGACGACCGTGTAAGTTGTATACACGAAGTACCGCTTCTAAATAAGCAATCAAATCTTCACGTGGCAAGAACTCACGAATAAAGCTACCAATCACTGGTGTACGGCCTAAACCACCACCAACTTTGATTTTATAGCCAATCTCGCCTGCTTCATTTTTCACGATATACACACCGATATCATGGAAAGACGTTGCCGCACGATCAGTTTCTTCCAGTGCTGAAACTGCAATTTTGAACTTACGTGGCAAGAAAGCGAATTCTGGGTGGAAAGTTGACCATTGACGAATCAATTCACACGTTGGACGTGGGTCAGCGATTTCACCTGCAACCACACCGGCATATTGGTCAGTTGTGGTGTTACGAATACAGTTACCCGAAGTTTGAATCGCGTGCATTTGAACAGATGCAAGCTCTTGTAACATGTCAGGCACATTTTCTAGTGCAGGCCAGTTAAACTGAATGTTTTGACGAGTAGATACGTGCGCATAACCACGGTCATAGTCCTGAGCCAATGACGCAATTTTACGTAATTGTTTAGAATTCATCAGGCCATAAGGTACTGCAATACGTAGCATCGGTGCATAACGTTGTACATAAAGGCCGTTTTGAAGACGCAGTGGACGGTATTCATCTTCCGTCAATTTACCTGCTAAATAACGTTCCGTTTGATCACGGAACTGTGCAACACGTTCATTAACCAGTTGCTGGTCAAAATCAGTATATAAATACATGGCGTACAGCTAGTAATTTCTATTATAACAATGCACAGCATAACGAGATTTCATCTATCAAGAAAATGCGTTTTTTACATATTTAATAGCGATTTTATTGATAAGACTGTCGCAATTTCACTGATATAGCGGAATTCGATCATTTATCTTTTATTTATTAATATATTGAATTATTTTTCCATTACTTAGCATAAATTTACATAAAGAATTTCAGCCAATAAAAAGCCCGATTTATCGGGCTTTTTATTGAGTGATGTAAAATCACTTATTTTTTATCGGGTAACGCATACGCAACGAGGTAATCACCAAGTTTTGTACCAAATGAACCATGACCACCTGCCATGATCACAACATATTGTTTACCATTTGCTTCATAAGTCATTGGAGTCGCTTGACCACCTGCTGGTAGACGACCTTCCCACAAAGTATCACCATTCGTTACATTGATTGCACGGATATAGTTATCTTGTGTTGCGCCGACAAACATGACATTACCAGCAGTCGAGATTGATCCACCAAGACCCGGTACACCAATTTTCACAGCAGGTAATTGGAACAATTTCGGTAAACTGTCACGAATTGTACCAATACGTTTTTTCCAGACCACTTCATGTGTATTTAAATCTACACCTGCAGTAAAGCCCCAAGAAGGTTGTTTACAAGGTAAGCCAAGTGGTGACAAGAAGGCTTTGATTTCCACACCATAAGGTACGCCATACATCGGTTGTACGCCTTGTTCAGTACCCGCACCTTTCGCAGTTTGCTCACGGTTCGGATCTGTAGGAATCAACTTAGTCACAAATGGCAAGCCAATTGGGTTCATCACAGCGACTTGACGGTCTTGGTTCACCGACATACCGCCCCATTCGAATACCCCAAGGTTACCTGGGAATACCAATGTGCCATTTTCAGAAGGTGGTGTATAAATACCGTCGTAGTTAAGTGATTTGAAATACACACGACACATCAACTGGTCAAACATAGTGGCACCCCACATTTGTTTATCAGTCAATTTATCTTTTGGTGCTAAATCAAAATCAGAGAACGGTTGAGTTGCAGAATAATGCTCACCTTTAGTTTGTGGACCACGTTTTACAGTTTGTGGAACTGCTTTTTCGGTGATTGGCACAATCGCTTTACCGGTACGACGGTCAAGGACGAATGCATTACCTGTTTTGGTTAAGACATAGATCGCAGGAACAGTATTACCTGATTTATCTTTGATATCTGCCAATGAAGGTTGTGATGGTACATCCATATCCCACAAATCATGATGTGTGGTTTGGAAATTCCAAATTAATTTACCTGTTGATGCATTTAATGCCAACATTGAGTTTGCATAGCGTTCATCTAATGGCGTACGGTGACCACCAAAAATGTCTGGTGTGCCTACACCTGTTGGAACATAGACGATATCTAATTTTTCGTCATATGCTAAAGGTGCCCATGCATTCGGTGAGGCTACAGAGTATTTTTGACCTTCGCCTGGCATGGCATTCGGGTCTTGTGCACCCGTATCAAAGATCCATAATAATTCACCAGTATTAACATCATAACCACGGATGACACCAGATGGCTCTTTAGTCGAGAAGTTATCAGTTGTTGAACCGCCAATCACAATGGTTGTGCCAGTAACCACTGGAGGTGAAGTTGGGATATAACCGCCCGGATACGGATAAGGCATATCTTTTTGTAGATCGACTTCGCCGTTATGACCAAAATCACTACATGCTTTACCTGTGTCAGCATTGACTGCAACCAATCGACCATCATTTACAGGCAAGATCACTTTGCGCGGACATTCAGTTGAAGTCGAGCGTTTGTTCTCTAAGCTTTTTGCAAACTGAGTGGTATTTGCTGCGTCAAAATAAGACACACCACGACATGTTAAATGTTGATAGGTATTGTCCGCTTTAAGTTTAGGATCGAATGCCCATTTTTGTTTACCTGTCGCAGGATCAAGTGCAATTAAACGTTGGTGAGTTGTACACATAAACATGTCATTGCCGACTTTAATCGGAGTGACTTGGTTTGTGGTTTCACCTGAGTCATTTTCTGTTGGTAACTCACCTGTACGGAAAGTCCATGCTACTTCTAAATCTTTAACGTTGTCGCTATTGATTTGGGTGAGTGGAGAATAACGTACACCACCTTGTGTACGACCATAGGCAGGCCAATCTTCAGGAGCAATACCCTCAATCGCTTTGGCTGTTTGAGGTTGTGCATTTTTAATTTCACCGTGAATTTCTTGCGGATCATTAAAAATTGAATAGATCATCACGATAATCGCAATCACCAGTGTGCCTGATAATGTAATTTTCGCAGTTTTGCCATTTTCCATACCGCGTGTCACGGCAGGAATCAGTAACCAAAGGCCCAATAAGCCTAAAATATCAAAACGCGGTGCAAGTGCCCAAAAGTCAGAACCTGCCTCCCAAAGTCCCCAAATCACTGTACCCAGCATCAACGCTGCATAAATGTATAAAGAACTGTTTTGAATTTTTCTTAAGTATATTGCTGAAGCCAGCATTAACAGGCCGGCGATAATGTAGTACCAAGAACCGCCAAGGACTGCCAGCCAGATACCACCAATCAATAGAACCAAGGCGAAAATTGCCATCACAACGACGGTAAATGTTCGCATCCCAGTTCCGGTAGATGGGTTGCTCATGTTGACCACCTCTATTGTCGAATGTTGTATTTGGTGCGTGAAACACATTCAACACACCACCGTTTTTATGTCGCAAAGAGAAGTTGTTACAAAAACAATTCAAGGGGAAATATCGTAATTTTTCTCAGAATTACCGAATTGCTTTTATAAGAACTCTAATCGGACATCAATTAAAATGCTGTTTGAAATTTGATACCGCCGACCCACGCATTCTCACCATTTTTGTAAGCACCGACGTGACGGATATATTGAATATTTGGACGAATAGTCAGCCAGTTTGCCGCATGAATGCCGTAGTAAATTTCGGCATCGTATTCTTCACTACGACCATCATTGAGGTCATCATTGATGCTAATACGGGCAAGACCTACTGCGATTTCATCTTTGGGACGCGCATCGAATGCACCTTTGTAGACCAAGCCAATGTTTTGCATATCACTCACATTATTGGTGTCTGAGTCATGCACTGTGACATTTACAAAACCACTCAAACCACGTGAGGCATCGTCTTTGTGTGCTGTCAGTTGTTGTTTCGCCACAATCCAACCACCTTGATGGTGATCTTTTTCATTTATTGGGCTATCAATGACATCGGCATCAGCGGTACTGTAGTAGTAACCTGCACGGTATTCCCCCGGAAGCTTTTGTGTCCCTACTTTTGGCGTCCACACTACTTCAGCAGGAATAATCGCACCTTTTGAACCATCGGTACTCAAGTTCCAACCTTTACCACGGTTTAGATTTTCAGGGTTGTATTCATAAACCCCGACTTGTGCATAGAGTTCAGGCTGAATGTTATATTTCACGCGAGCAGCCCATTGGCTGACTGGCCAGTTGTACCATTGGTCACCGACCCAGTTACCCACTTGTGAACCACAAAGTGCTAAGTTTTGAAAGTTACAGTCAAAGCTGTTGAAATCTTCACCTTCACCAAAACGACCGACTTTAATATCTAATTTTTGGTCTAAGAATTTTTTCTTGATCCAAAAATCAGTCAAACGCCAAGTTTGACCACGACCCCACACTTCTTGTGTTGCACTTAAATGACCATTTAATGCATCTGAAGTTTGAGACAATGAACGACCATTACGTTCAGTGATATTGATTTGCGCTTCGGTATCTTTCCAACCCGCAATTTTTTCTAAATCGAGATGTGCCCCGATCGCGAATTGGTCCGCATATTCAGTGCCATGACCAGAAGCATGCTTTGCATCTAACAAAGTGGCTAATTCGCCACCATAACTAAAACTAAAATCGTAACCTTTCTGTTGAAGCGCTGTTCGTTGACCGTTCCAATCACCGAACATCCATGGGCTTTCAGAACTGAAAGCATCTGCAGTAGTTGCCGCTTGGGTTGCTGAACCCGCAAGCATTATTCCGAGGCTAAGATATAAAGATCCAAGTTTACTCACAGCTATTTTCATTTGGAGACCTATATACCAATTGTGTTAATAGTTCATATAATACTCTCACATTTGTATAATTTATTTATTTTTTTGTTAACAACTCTCAATATTTACATAGATGTTTATCTAATTAAGAGATTTTAAAGGTTTTATTGTTTAACTTATCACCTTTTTTTATACCACTCATAACCAATTATCCGCACCTAAAGTTTTACCCACATGGGTATAAATCAATGCTGATCTAGAAAATTTAATCGGGCATGCCAGTTGAGTTTGTGTCATTGTGTCGCCTTCTTGTAGCGGAACTTCAACACACCAATGCCGCTCTTGGGCCAATTGTGAATTTAGGGCTTCATCCAAACTTAAAACTGGTTCCACACACACATCTTGAGAGGCAAAGATCATTTTCCACTCTACCCATGTTTTGGTCAGTATCTTGCTGGCAATAGCATGCTTAATTTCAGTCTGATCCTGTGGATCAAATGACATGCCTTGCGTCGCTAAAGCGGGTAAATCTAGAATTTGCGCCAATCCATGTAAAAACTGCGGCTCCAAACCACCTATAGACAGATAGCGACCATCTTGGGTTCGATAATAGTCATAGAAACTTCCGCCATTCAGATGCGCCGTCTCTGCCGCGGTTACCGCATTGGCAGCCAATACGCCAGCTGCAGCCATATTGTTCAATGCGACGGCGCAATCGGCCATGGAAATATCAATATATTGTCCTAAACCGCTACGGTAACGCTCAATTACCGCAGCTAAGATGCCAGTAAGCGCATGCATTGATCCGCCTGCGACATCGGCAATTTGAATTCCCATCGGTGGCGGGCCACTATCTTGGCGTCCGCTATGACCTGAAATGCCTGATAAAGCCAAGTAATTGATGTCATGCCCTGCGCGGTCTTTGTAATGTCCGGTTTGACCATAACCCGTAATCGAGCAGTAAATCAGTCGCGGATTAATTTCGGCCAAATCTGCATAATCCAAACCCAAGCGTTGCATAACACCTGGACGAAATTGTTCTACCACAATATCAAAATCTGAAATTTTCGCTTTGATCAGTTCTATGCTTTTCGGATCTTTTAAATCCAATGCGATGGATTGTTTATTGCGATTTAAATAACTATGCGCGGTGGCTTGCCCATTGGCATAAGGTGGCATCAAACGAACCAGATCGGGACGTGTCGGTGACTCAATATGCACAACTTCCGCACCCATATCAGCCAAATACAAGGTCGCAAATGGCCCAGGGAGTAATGTCGAAAAGTCGAGTACTTTCAATCCTTTTAAAGCTGCTTCCATGGATATTTTTCTCTAATTGTGTAGATTTTTTATCCATGGTAGAAATATAAAATGATTAAAACAATGTCATGTTCAGCCATTTACCTTGATAGTTTCGGCAATTTACCATGTAAAAATGGCAAAACCGCTGTTGTAAATTGCCATGATTTCTTTTTTTAGCGTCATTTAGGTCAAACATTTGTGAACATTAAAGAGACTGAAGGATTAAACATGAGTCGTGATACGATCAGTATCCATTTCGTCAACGCAGCCTTAACTGGTGTAAAACGTCTCGGCATGGATGTCGAAACTTTATTGTCTCATGTTGGCATTGAGGCTGAACTTCTACGCCAACCCAAAGCCCGTATTTCACCTGAACAATACACACGTTTTATTAAAATGTTGTGGATGGTGACTCAAGACGAACATGTCGGTTTTGATATTCAACCGCGCCGCTTGGGTACTTTTGCCATTATGTGCCAATTGATTATTCATGCAAAAACCCTCGGTGATGCACTCGAATTGTCTTCGCAGTTCTACAAACTGTTTGGTGATGAATGGTCGGTGACACTAGAACGTGATAAGCACGAAGCACGTTTAGTTCCTCAAATTCCAAAATCTATGGACCCAGACCATTTCATTACAGAAAGTATGCTGATGATTTGGCATGGTCTCGCTTCTTGGTTGATTGAACGTCGTCTGCCTTTAGAGCGTGTTCACTTCGGTTATGAACGTCCTGAACATGCTGACGAATATGATGCCTTGTTTTTTGCACCTGTCATGCAGTTTGATACACCACGAACTGAAATTACATTTGCAGCGGATTATTTAGATTTACCCATTCGTCAAAACGAAGAAACGCTTGAAGAATTCTTAAAAGCGGCTCCTGCACAGTTATTGGTTAAATTTAAAAATACCAATTCATTAACATCTCGTATCCGTGATGTGCTGAAGAGTCAAATTGGCGAAGAAATGCCAACCTTGAACGATGTTGCTTCAATGCTGTATCTATCGCCGCAAACACTACGTCGTCGTTTAGCCGCTGAAGGTAAGAGCTACCAAGGTGTAAAAGATGCTTTACGTCGTGATGCTGCAATTCACTTATTGCTTAATCCAGACTTAACGCTTGAAGATGTTGCACAGCAAGTCGGTTTTAGTGAAACCAGTACTTTCCACCGTGCATTTAAAAAGTGGACCGGTGTAACACCAGGCCTATATCGCCAATTACATGGTTATCACTAAGCAATATTCAAAAATAGCATTCTCTAAAACCTGATCTCGATCAGGTTTTTTTATTTCGGAAAATCTGCACGTTGTTTTTGACAAAGCAATGGATCGACGGGCGTGATCACGCGTTTGCCATCCTGTATCCGATACATTTCTGCCTTGGTCACATGATCATTTCGATCATACTCACAGGCTAAACCGCCCGTCCCCTCATCTGAGGGATGAATGCCATAGATCATATAAACATAAAAACCGATCATGCATACAAAACCTAAGCAGCCTACTAGTACTAGCCAAGCCAGACCTTTCAACACTCGCTTCACATTTTTATGCATAAGCAGATCTTCAATTTGAACTAAATCGATAGCAACTGATCTTAGCCGATCCTCGCTTTCAATATGCAGGTTGATTTTTATCTTATTCAGCAGCAAGCGTTGACCAAACATATCAAACGACTCACCCGTTCTCATCATTGCACTGGGTTGATTAATCCGTACACTCAAAAAACCAATAAAAATTTATAGATCATAAGGACAGGATTATGAGCGAGGCTTACATCATTGATGCCATTCGCACACCGCGCGGCAAAGGAAAAAAAGACGGTTCACTACATGCCGTTAAACCGATTAGCCTACTGATCGGTTTATTGAACGAATTACAAAACCGACATCAATTTGACACCGCTGCAGTAGACGACATTGTATTGGGCTGCGTGACCCCCATTGGTGACCAAGGTGCGGACATTGCCAAAACCGCAGCGATTGCGGCCGGATGGGATAATGATGTGGCAGGCGTTCAAATCAACCGTTTTTGTGCATCAGGTTTAGAAGCTGTGAATATGGCCGCGCAAAAGGTCCGCTCTGGTTGGGAAGACCTTGTGGTGGCTGGCGGTGTAGAGTCGATGTCTCGTGTGCCGATGGGCTCAGATGGCGGTCCTTGGGCGCTTGACCCTGAAACCAATATGGCCTGTGATTTTATTCCACAAGGCATTGGGGCAGATTTAATTGCCACCATTGACGGTTACAGCCGAGCAGATGTGGATGCCTTTGCAGCCAACTCTCAGCAAAAAGCCGCAGCAGCTCAAGCCAATGGTTATTTTGACCAATCTGTCGTTCCGGTTAAAGACAAAGCAGGCGTGACCGTTTTAGCCAAAGATGAATTTATTAAACCAACGACCACAGCAGAAGGCTTAGGCAAGCTCAACCCAAGTTTTGCCATGATGGGGCAAATGGGCTTTGATGCCATCGCCTTACAAAAATATCCTGAAGTGGGTGCGGTCAACCATGTACACCATGCAGGCAACTCATCGGGCATCGTAGATGGTGCTGCCGTGGTGTTGCTTGCCTCTGAAAAAGCAGTCAAAGAACAAGGTTTAAAACCACGCGCCAAAGTGTTGGCAACAGCATTGGTAGGTGCTGATCCGACCATTATGCTGACTGGCCCTGCACCTGCTGCACGTAAAGCCTTAGCCAAAGCTGGCTTAACCATTGATGATATTGACCTATTTGAAGTGAACGAAGCTTTTGCAGCAGTCGTGATGCGTTTTATTACCGAACTCAAAGTTGATCCTACCAAAGTTAATGTGAATGGCGGTGCAATTGCATTAGGACATCCGCTGGGTGCAACAGGCGCCATGATTTTAGGCACCCTGATGGATGAACTGGAACGCCAAGGTAAAAAACGCGGTTTAGCAACACTTTGCGTGGGTGGCGGTATGGGCATCGCAACGATTATTGAGTTGGTATAAGGAGAATAAAAATGAGCGCAATTCAATTTGAAAAAAATGCCGACAATATCGTCATTTTAACTTTAGATTCTCCAAACCAATCTGCCAACACCATGAATGCAGACTTTCGCACGGCACTGGCTGAAACGGTAGACAAACTGCAAGCAGATGAAAATATTGCAGGGATTATTTTCCGTTCCGCAAAAAAAACCTTCTTTGCCGGCGGTGATTTAGACGAACTGATTCAAGCTACACCTGAGCATGCAACTGAATTCTTCAATATGATTGAAGAGATGAAAGCCAAACTGCGTTATATCGAAACCCGCGGCATTCCAGTTGTCGCAGCTTTAAATGGCACAGCGCTTGGCGGCGGCTGGGAGTTAGCTCTCGGCTGTCATTATCGAATCGCCCTTAATGATGCTAAAGCGAAATTTGGCTTACCTGAAGTAACCTTAGGTTTACTGCCGGGTGGTGGCGGTATTGTTCGTATGGTACGTTTATTGGGTCTGCAAAATGCATTTCCGCTCTTGATGGAAGGCAAACAAATTGGTGTCGAAAAAGCCAAATCATTGGGGCTGATTCAAGATACTGCAGATAGCCTTGAAGAATTGATGGACAAAGCCATTGCGTGGGTGAAAGCCAATCCAAAATCACAGCAACCCTTTGATGTAAAAGGCTATAAAATTCCGGGCGGGACGCCATCGACTCCTGCTGTGGCGCAAATGCTCGCCATTGCCCCCGCTATGCTACGTGACAAAACCAAGGGCTGTTACCCTGCGCCTGAAGCCATTATGTCGGCTGCTGTTGAAGGCGCTCAGGTCGATGTTGATACGGCGCTCACGATTGAATCACGTTACTTTACTTACCTTGCAACCGGTCAAATTTCTAAAAATATGATCGGCACCTTCTGGCATGGTCTCAACGCTATTAAGTCTGGTGCAAGTCGTCCAAAAGACGTCGCGAAATGGCGAGCCACCAAAGTTGGTATTTTAGGCGCAGGCATGATGGGTGCAGGCATCGCTTATGCCACAGCATCAAAAGGCATTGCAGTTGTACTTAAAGATATCTCTGTAGAAGCTGCTGAAAAAGGCAAAGCCTATAGCCAAAAACTGCTGGATAAAAAAGTAACTCAAGGCCGTTTAAGTGCAGAAAAACGTGATCAAGTCTTAGGCCTGATACATGCCACTGCAAATGCGGCAGATTTACAAGGCTGCGACTTGATCATTGAAGCTGTATTTGAAAATGTCGAATTGAAAGCCAAAGTGACGCAAGAAACAGAAACCTATTTGGCAGAGGGCGGTATTTTTGCATCCAACACCTCAACCTTGCCGATTTCAGGCTTGGCCAATGCATCTCAAGATCAAGCAAAATTTATCGGTCTGCATTTCTTTAGCCCTGTCGACAAAATGCAATTGGTCGAAATTATTAAAGGTAAAAACACATCAGCAGACACTTTGGCTAAAGCCTTTGACTTTGTGCAGCAAATTGGCAAAACGCCACTTGTGGTGAATGACAGCCGCGGCTTCTTTACCAGCCGTGTCTTTGGCACCTTTGTGCAAGAAGGTTTACGTCTATTGGCTGAAGGCGTACACCCTGCCCGCATTGAAATGGCAGCTCTGAAAGCTGGCATGCCTGTAGGCCCATTGGCGATTCAAGATGAAGTGTCTTTAACACTCTCTGAGCATGTTGCGGCCGAGACACGTAAAGCCTTGCAAGCCGAAGGCAAAGACCTACCACGTTCAGGTGCGGATGAGGTGATTCAGACAATGATTCATGAGTTCGGACGTAAAGGTAAAGCTGCCGGCGCAGGTTTTTATGAATATCCTGAAGGCGGTAAAAAGCACCTCTGGGATGGCTTGAGCAAATGGCAGAAAGATAATGCTATTTCTGAACAGGAAATGATTGACCGCTTCCTGTTTGTACAGTCACTCGATACCTTACGCTGCCTAGAAGAAGGTGTTTTGGAATCGACTGTCGATGGCAATGTCGGTTCAATCTTCGGGATTGGTTTTGCCCCTTGGACAGGTGGTGCACTTCAATTTTTAAACCAATATGGTTTGGAAAAAGCGTTACTTCGTGCCAATACACTAGAAGCAAAATATGGCGAACGCTTCAAAGCACCGCAATTGCTGAAAGACAAAGTGGCGAAAGCTGAGCAGATTTAATTATTGATTTTGAGCATGCAAATTTTGCTGTTCAATCACATCAAAAGGAGCTTCGGCTCCTTTTTATTTTCCTTCTCAGTCGCGTGTTTGCAAACAAGCCTAGAATTTACGCGAACTCTCATCAGTTTTATGTTATAAAGTAACAAGTTCTTTGATTTCTTTATATCCGATTGAGTAGCTTGTTATGACTGATCATACTTCTCCTGAAAAATCACCATGGGGCTGGAAAGCACTGATTATTTTCTGTATTTTAGGTACGCTATTCATGGGTATTTTCTGGCTTGCTGTGACCAATGAACCAGACTATATGCCGAGCCAACAGAAAAAAGACAATACTCAACAGCATGCATTTAAAAATGCCCCTGTGATGTCAGAAGAAGCGTTGAAAAAGGCGCAAGCTGATCAAGCAGCTCGTGAAGCTTCTGCGCCGACTGCAGCAGATATGCAGATGACTGAAGAACAACATGCACATATGGATGACATGAGCCCTGAACCTACTGCATCGAATGATCATGGTCACTAAGCTTTGACCTCATCTATATAAAAAAAACGCTTAAAATATTAAGCGTTTTTTTATTTATAGATGTCCAATTTTACGTATTTAAGCCAAAGCCATGTACATATCTTGATGCGGAATACCACAATCTAAATATTCATCACCTTCAACAACAAAACCTAAAGCTGCATAAAACGGTATAGCATGCACTTGTGATGATAGTTTTAAATATTCACGTTGCTCTAATTTCGCTTGTTCAATGATGGCTTGCATCAAGATTTTACCAATCCCCTGACCGCGATAGGCCTTTAAAACAGCAACACGACCTATACTGTTATTTTTCAACAAACGTGCAGTTGCAATAGCTTTCATCCCATCATGAACAATAAAATGCAGTGAAATCGCATCTTCTGCATCCCATTCATCTTCGGGCGATATCTGCTGTTCTAAAATAAACACCTGTTCACGTATCGGCCGAGCTGCAGATTCCAGTTGCTCCCACGGACCAAATTGAATATTTAACTGCTGCATCCCTTCATCCTTTAGCATTTACAGCCAATATCTTGCTGGTCCCATTGATCATTCAACAATAATTCTAACGAATGCTTTTGAATGCCATACATGTCTTTTAAAGCTTGGATCTGCGCCAATACCGCTTAATCAGGTTCGACATAGTCTGCACGTTTGGTTGCCAAGATCATTTTATTTTTACTGGTATGTTCAAGTGCCACAAATTCAAAGACTTTGGTTTCATAACCATATGCTTTCAATAAAAGTGCACGAATCGTGTCAGTAAGCATCTCTGCTTGCTGGCCTGCATGAATACCAAATTGCAACATCGGCGCAAGTACTTGCGGCGCTTTCAATTGCGGACGCAGTTCTTTATGACAACACGGCGCACACATGATCATTTGCGCATTTAATCGAATGCCGGTATGAATCGCAAAGTCCGTTGCCACATCACAGGCGTGCAGCGCAATCATGACATCTAAGCGCTCAGGCGCATACGTACGAACATCGCCTTGGAAAAAATCCAGTTGGCTGAAATTCGACTGCTGAGCAATGCTTTGGCAAAATTCCACCATTTTCGGATTCAGCTCAACCCCTGTCACTTTAGGCACTTGCTGGTGTTTTGCTAAATAATCATATAATGCAAAAGTTAGATATCCCTTGCCTGAACCAAAATCTACAACATGTAGAGATTGATCAGTCTCTTTAATCTGACTTAAAGCGCCTGAAAAAATTTCTACAAATTTATTAATTTGTTTCCATTTACGCGCCATGCTCGGAATAATTTGTGCTTTGGCATCCGTAATACCGAGTGGCTGTAAGAAATAACTGTCTTGATCGACATAGCGATGTTTTGCTCGATCATGTCCTTGCTGCTCCATAGGATTTTTCCCTAAAGCAGGCTGCTTTTTGCTGATGCTTAGCATGGCTTTCTTTTTATTTTTCTTAAGCTGAATTTCTTCATCCAAGGTCATCAGGTTGGCTTGCTTACAACAGCTTAATAAACTTTCGACTTGTTGATACGCAGATGCGATTGGATAGTTTTTGGTGATGTCTTGGGTTTTGTAACGATATAAACAGCTAAGAAACGACTCACCTTGCAGCGAAATGACTCGTAAGGTCATTTTTTCTAATTGGTCTAATTCACCTTTATACTGACTCAAGATCATGCGATCAAAACGCTGTGTTTCAATGGCTTGCTGAAAGGCTGCTAAAAATTGCTGCTCTTGCGTAGAGGAAGAAGCCAATGATGACATAATATAAACCTAGATAAATTTGCAAAACAATTTTAAATCTTCTTACACCAAAAGCAAAATTGAATTATTATACACTTGTATATTTAAATTATTATAAAAGATACGTTATGAATGCTCCCCACCTTTTAGCTTATGACCCAGCTGAAGAAAGACTGAATTTCTATACCCATGCTTTCGGTGCAGCGCTGTCTGCCATCGCAGGTATCCTATTGATTTTAAAAGGATCATATCTTCCAGCTGGACAATGGCTTGCACTTTGGGTGTATGCATTCAGTATGCTGTTATTGTTTTCAGCCTCGAGTCTATATCACTTCGCAGAGTCTCCTGAGCGCCGTGGTTGGTACAAAAAACTCGACCATACCGCAATCTATTATTTAATTGCAGGTACTTATACCCCGTTTCTGGCAATCGCATTGCCTACCGCAAAAGCGCATTATTTACTCATTGCACTGTGGGTCATTGCTGCAATTGGAACACTATTCAAATTAATTTTCATTCATCGTTTTCAAAAGATTTCGTTGATTGCCTATTTGGTGATGGGATGGCTTGCAGTACTGGTAATGGATGATATGCAACGCTTTTTATCTGATCAAGCTTTAACCTACCTGATCATTGGCGGGCTATCTTATACAATCGGTGCATTGTTTTATGCCTTAAAAAAGGTAAGATATACACACGCTATCTGGCATATTTTTGTATTGATAGGTGCAGGATCACATTTCCTGTCGATTTATCTCTACGTGATATAACCCACTGACACTGCATTCTTTAGTGACCCTAATTCCGCAGTCCGTAAGTTGGTATTTCGTATTTTTTTAAGAAATTACGCCTTTTTTAAAAAGATTACGCTTTTAAAACTAAGTTCAATTATTTTTAGTAAGTGTAAGGTCCACCATGGCGTCTTCAAGTGCTGCTGCCACTGAACAGCAACCAACAAATTCAAAATTCCGCGTACTTACAGCAAGTCTTGTAGGTACCACAATCGAATTCTTCGATTTCTACATCTATGCAACTGCGGCTGTAATTATCTTCCCGCATCTGTTCTTCCCTGCAAGTACAGATCCAACAACCGCAACAATTCAATCTTTAGCAACGTTTGCGATTGCCTTTATTGCTCGCCCGATTGGTGCAACATTCTTTGGCCATTTAGGTGACCGTATCGGTCGTAAAGCCACATTAGTTGCCGCTCTCCTCACCATGGGGATTTCTACAGTATGTATCGGCTTGCTTCCAACCTATGCTCAAATTGGTATCGCTGCTCCGCTCATGCTTGCACTTTGTCGCTTAGGTCAAGGTCTGGGTTTAGGTGGTGAATGGTCAGGTGCCGTGCTACTTGCAACTGAAAATGCGCCAGAAGGCAAACGTGCTTGGTATGGTATGTTCCCTCAATTGGGCGCGCCAATCGGCTTTATTCTTGCAACAGGCTCATTCTTGACCTTAGGTCACTTCATGTCTGAAGCTGAGTTTATGCAATGGGGTTGGCGTATTCCATTCATTGCAAGTGCGCTATTGGTTATTGTCGGTCTGTGGATTCGTTTAAAATTACATGAAACACCAGCGTTCCAAAAAGTTTTGGATAAGCAAAAAGAAGTAAATATTCCGTTCAAAGAAGTGATCACTAAGCACTGGGGGATGTTAATTCTCGGTACGATTGCCGCGATTTGTACATTCGTTGTGTTCTACTTAACGACTGTGTTTGCTTTACAATGGGGTACAACCCAGCTTGGTTACACACGTGAAGAATTTTTAAAACTTCAACTGGTTGCCACACTTTGTTTTGCTGCCTTCATTCCACTTTCTGCAGTATTTGCTGAAAAATTTGGTCGTAAAGCGACTTCGATTGGGGTGTGTGTTGTATCTGCATTGTTTGGCTTAGTCTTCTCAAGCATGCTTGAGTCTGGCAGTACTGCGATGGTGTTCTTATTCCTATGTATCGGTCTTGCGATCATGGGTTTAACCTATGGTCCAATTGGTACGGTATTGTCTGAAATCTTCCCAACGTCTGTACGTTACACAGGTTCAGCTTTAACCTTTAACATGGCAGGTATTTTTGGTGCATCTTTCGCGCCATTGATCGCAACTAAACTTGCAACTGGCTATGGTTTATATGCAGTAGGTTACTACCTAACTGCGGCATCAATCCTTTCATTGATCGCGTTCTTAATGATTCGCGAAACTAAAAATGATGATGTGAATAATCAGGTTTAATCTGCACATAATAAAAAAGCCAGCACCTATTTGCTGGCTTTTTTATGTCTCAAATTGAGTCAATGACCTGATTAGCTACTCTCTTGTTGACATCATTTTAAATTATTAAATTCATGCATGCAGCTTAGATCCCACTGAGTGGCAATACACATCATCTGTTCCAAGACACGGTCATTCACTCAACTTCAAACTACAAATGTTTCATGGCACGATTCAATTTTATTAACAAAACAAGGTTTGTAGCTCTTCATCAAGAGGAACAGTCACCAAACGGTTAGTGATAATGAACGGTAGATTTTGATTAAACCAACTCGATAATATCAATGGTCGGTGGCACAAGAAAACGGAAAGGTACACCAACCATGCCCGTACCGACAGTGACAAAGACATCTGCATTGTCATGCTGATATAGCCCTTTTTTATGGCCTAAAATCGACACTTTTTTCATTACATAATCGGTCAACCAAGGCAGTTGTACCTGCCCGCCATGGGTATGACCCGACAACATCAATGGTCGTCCTGGCAGTTTAGGTACCATATCGACGGTATCTGGATTGTGCGACAAAATGATCCAAGGCTTATCCTGTGGCAATTCTGGCAAATAGCGCATATCGGCTTTACCAGCCCATAAGTCCCCAACGCCTAATAAGCGAAACTCATTAAACTCAACCACCTGCCCTTCGATATCCACCACATGATTACTTTCTAATGCATGCTTTAACAACTCTTGAATAGGCGGACCGGGATATTGCTCATCATGATTACCATTCACCGAATAAATCGGAGCAATAATTTTTTTTAGTACGGCCAGCTCTTCAGCTAACTTATTTTCTGGCTCGTAAGTCCAATCCCCTGCAACCACGACCAAATCAGGATTTTGTGCATTGATTTTATCGACGATCATTTTTAACTGACGTTCATGGCCCGAAAATAAACCAATGTGTAAATCACCAATTAAAGCAATGCGTACAGGCTTTAATAACTGTCGTGTTTCATGCAATTGATATTGACATTTTTTCACCTGAATCATGTGCGGCTCGATAAATCGGGCATAGCACAAAAGCCCCGTAACAGCACCGACAAAAATCGCTTCATGTAGTGAATAATAGCCACTCCAGCCTGCATAAAAGCTAAAGAAGAATAAAGGGATAAGTAAATACGAAAGATAGAATGCCAACAAATGTACGAAGGCTTTAAACGGATGAATCGTTTCCGTACGCGACTGACTTAACCAAGCTTGGGATATTGCCCAAACGCCCAGCACAGCCAACCCGATATAAAAATACATCACTACGGAATCTAATTCCCACATACATTTGCTCTACAATTTGCCTAACGAGAAAACTCGGTCACTATATTTATCTTTTCACAGCTGACACTTATACTCAAATCAAATTTTTTAGTATGTCTAACAGTATGAACTCAGCTACACCGAAACAGCAAAATTTGCCCTTCATACACAACCACACTAAGGCGGTTTTGCTGAGTTGTAGCCTTGTTTTGACTTTATCTGCATGTAGTACCTTGCCTAAACAGCAAACTCAACCTGTGGAATATGCTTTTAATACCCCGACAGACGATACTAGCCTTGCGAAAATTGTGTTGCCGCTACGGGAACAAAATCCTAACTTAACTGGTTACCATGTTCTATATGACCCATTAGAAGCCTTAGCAGCTCGAATCGAGCTGATCAATAAGGCCGAAAAAAGTTTAGATCTACAATACTATATTTGGGATAACGACAAAATTGGTGCTTTGGCCCTACATGCCATGATCAAAGCTGCTGATCGTGGGGTGAAAATTCGTTTATTGGTCGATGACAACAATGCCAAAAAAATGGAAGGCATTTATATGGCACTCGACCAACATGCCAATATTGATGTCAAACTGTATAACCCGTACCGCTTCCGACATTTCCGCCCTGTCGATATGGTGCTGGATCTAAAACGCATCAACCGCCGTATGCACAACAAAAGCTTTATTGCAGACAATCAAATCGCATTGATTGGTGGCCGCAATATGAGTAACCAATACTATAACGTCAGTGATAATTATCAATTTTCCGATGTCGACGTCATGTTGGTCGGTGCGGCATCCGATGAAATCATCCATTCTTTTGACGAATATTGGAATGATGACTATGCCTTTCCAGTACGCCAATTGGTCAATCCACGCCACTATAGCTTGCGCTTTGACAGTCTCAAACAACAACTCGATGACTATAACCAAGAAGCCACTGTGGTCAATTATTTGGATTTAGCCAACCGTTCACATGCCTTTGATGACTGGCTCAACAATAAAATCCAATTTGACTGGGTTAAAGCCGAAGTGGTCAAAGATTCCCCAAGCAAAATCAAATCTAAGGCTAAAAAAGAAGAGCATCTCAACTTTCAGCTGCTCAACCGTTTAGATAAACCTGAACAAAGTGTCGATATCGTTTCAGCCTACTTTGTCCCAGAAAAAAAAGGGGCTGAACGCCTAAAAAACCTCAGTGCCGATGGCGTGAAAGTCAGAGTTTTGACTAACTCATTCCAGGCCAATGACGTGCCATTGGTTCATGCTTTTTATAGTAAATATCGCCAAGACCTCTTGGAACACGATGTTCAACTCTATGAGTTTCTGTCTAGACCTGATGCAGAAAATCTCAATACCAATACCAAAGAGCTCGCTGAAAAAGCTAAAGTCAGTCTGAAGGGCTTAAGCCGTTCGAGCTTACATGCCAAACTGATGGCAATTGATGAAAAACAAGTCTTTATCGGCTCATTTAACTTTGACCCTCGCTCAGCATATTTAAATACTGAAATTGGGGTATTACTGAATAGCCCACGCTTAGCCAAAGCAGTCCACTACACCATGGATGAAAATTTGAGTAAATATGCCTATAAGTTAGTGCTCAATGCAGACCAACAGATCAATTGGAAAATTAAGCTGTCAAATGGTCAAACGCGTATTTATCCACGTGAACCGAAAATCAAGTGGTGGCAAAAAGCAGGGGTGAAATTTATCTCTTGGTTGCCGCTCGAAGGCTTTATGTAAGGATTATGCTGCAAAGGCATCCCCTTGCAGCCTGAATCATTAATTCATTAAGCTTCAACTGGAACTGGTGCTTTAAGGACTTTGGCTTGAAGTTCTGCCAATCCTTGATTCATTTTTTGCTGCACTTCTTGTGTCAGACTGTCAACAGTATGACCTGCCGAATCAATTGCGGGCAATGTCATCAGATGCGCTGTGACTTTCGGCATTTCTAAGACATTTTTGACATGTCGATCAAAGCTAATGTCTCCGACATAGGGCGCAATATTATCGAGTTCACCGTCCTGATTCACATAGCAAATTAAGCAAATTTGGACTGGACGTTCAGCTTCAATCGCCGCACCTAAAATACGACCATGAATTTTTTTAATTTTGCTGCCATCTGAAGTGGTGGCTTCTGGGAAAAAGAGTACCGGCGTATCTTGTTTTAAGAAGCCCGTAATTTGTTCTTTAATTTTAATCGAGTCGCCAGAGCCACGCTTAATAAATAAGGTGCCACCGCCTTTCGCCAAATTACCCAGCACTGGCCATTTTTCAATTTCAGCTTTCGCCAAAAAGAAAACACGTGCGCCAGAACCCAAAACTGCCACATCTAACCATGAAATATGATTACTTACCCAAAGGGCTGGTTGACGTGGAATTTCGCCATGCACTTTGACTTCAAGATTAAATACTTTGCATAACTTGCGACAAAAATACTGCACATAGCGGGTATTTTGCGGGTTATTCGGGTCTTTATACAATTGATGACGATAAACCAAATAAAAACCCTGCGTCACGGCAACAGCTGCTGCACCGACTTTTTTACAATACAAATAAAATTTTGAAAACACATTAATTTGCGGTGTATTGACGATTTGAGGTTGATTCATAAACGGTTCACTAAAAGGACACGGTGCCACAATTTGGCGTAAATTTTCATCATCATATACCGAAGACAGTTTTTTTGCATTGATCATAAAAACCGAAGTCGAAGATAATATTTTCCCATTTTAATCGTTTTTAAAAATCAAATATTATTTTTATATCGGTTTTAAAGGTTAAAATTATGAATCATTCATATTCAGACAATCCCCCTATTTCTTCATGGCAAGCGTTAAAAGCCATTGCTGGTTTTTCATTGATATATATGAGTGTGCTTTTTTTACTGGCACTGAGCTTTCGCAGCTTTCTCTAATTGAACTGCAGGTCGTACAGCAACTTTGCCATTAATCCATCACTTAGATTAACCACCGCACTGCATTTTCGCCTAAAATGAATCTTTAAACAGGAGTGTGTGCTGAGTGGAAAATTTAAATCAACATCAAGCGAGCGGTGAACGCGTAATTTTAGTCAGTGTGGCAGTACAAATGCTTGCAGACCTTGATGCCGAAGAATTCCACTTACTTGCTCAATCTGCAGGTGCCAATATTCTGCAACATGTGCATGCTCAGCGTATTAAGCCTGATGCCAAATTATTTATTGGCTCAGGGAAAGCTGAAGAAATTGCAGAAGTAGTCGCAGAATATGAAGCCGAATTGGTCATCTTTGACCATGCTCTCACCCCTGCCCAAGCACGTAATCTTGAACGCATCATGCGTTGTCGTGTGGTCGATCGTACAGAATTAATTTTAGATATTTTTGCCCAACGCGCACGTACCTATGAAGGTAAATTGCAAGTTGAGTTGGCTCAATTACAACATATGGCTTCACGGCTGATTCGTAGTCGTGGCGATCTCGATAGCCAAAAAGGTGGGATCGGCCTACGTGGACCGGGTGAAACGCTACTGGAAACCGACCGACGTCTACTCAAGCTCCGTATGGGGCAACTCAAAGTGAAACTGGAGAAAGTCCGCCAAACACGTATGCAAGGTCGTGTGGCACGTCAAAAAGCTGCAGTTCCTACCGTGTCATTGGTGGGTTATACCAATGCGGGTAAATCGACCTTATTTAATAATTTAGCAAAAAGTGATGTCTATGCAGCAGACCAACTTTTTGCGACACTTGACCCAACTTTACGCCGTCTACATTGGGATGGTATCGGCAACTTAGTTCTCGCAGATACTGTAGGTTTTGTGCGTAATTTATCGCACTCACTGGTCGAGTCGTTTAAAGCCACCTTAGAAGAAACGTTGGAGGCGACCTTATTGTTACATGTCGTTGACTCCAGCAGTCCGGACATGATGGAACAAATCGAGGCTGTCGAAAAAGTACTGAAAGAAATTGGTGTCGATGTTCCGATTCTGCGCGTTTATAACAAAATTGATGTCAGTGGCGAAGATCCTAAAATCATCTATGGCAAGCCACATCAGCCGGAACGTGTCTATGTCTCAGCACATAGTGGTAAAGGTCTTCCCTTATTACGCCAAGCGGTTCAAGAGTGCTTAATGGGCCAAATTCAAAGCTTTGAAGTCCGTCTAAAACCAGCTTATGGCAAATTAAGAACACAACTGTATGCGCTCAATGTGATCCAAAATGAAAGTTATGATGAACAAGGCAACTTAATTTTGCATGTCATCATCGCCCCGAATAAGTTAGAACAACTGATTAAACAGGCGCATTTACCCATTGATGAAATATTGGGAACGCGTGCGCAACAATTCCAACGTCCACTTGAAGAATTTGAAATTAAAGACTAAATCGGTTAAAACTTGATTAGTATAATTTTAACGAAAGACAAAAATGGACTGGATCAAGCGCATCGACTGGAAAGCCTGGATAGGCACTATTGCATTAATTATTATTTTCCGTGAAGGCGCGGTCTGGGTCATGAAGCAATTCAATCACCCAGAATTAGGCAATCTAGTCGGTTTGATTGCCCTCTTGATCGTGCTTTCATTTTGGAGAAAATTCAACAAAATTCCAGCCAGTTTGGTCGATACCAATAATAAAATCATGAAAGAAAGTGCGTTTGCCTTCTTACCCATTAGTGCAGGCTCATTGCTGATGATGATGCATTTAGGTGATGAAATTCCGATGTTTTTGATTGTTCTCTTTGTCAGCACCCTCATACCGCTGTGGGTCTACGCAAAAATGTCTAAGAAATGGCTATAGGAGAATCAACATGCTTTCAATCATCTCTGGATTCATCATTACCCTGATCGCCTATCTTGTCGCAAAACCTATTAATAAAAAATTACCGCAAATCCCCGTGATTGTGATTGGGATGTTTTTCGTCATTGGTATGCTCTATCTTTTTGGCATTTCCTATGAAAGTTATATGGCACACGTGAATCCACTGTTCAATAACTTACTCGGCTATGTCACAGTGGCCTTGGCTATTCCTTTAGCAGCGATGCGCTACGATGACTTGCCTTTAAAAGCCGTGGGCGGGATTTTAGTCTTTGCCAGTATCAGTGCCGTTGCCCTCCCTATGGGGCTGGCTTATTTGCTGCATTTGTCAGATCCAACCATTATGGCTTTTGCTACACGGGCAGTGACCACCCCTATTGCCATCAACATTGCGACGCTGCTGCATTCCCCGATTCCTTTGGTGATTTTGATTGTGATTTTATCAGGGGTGATTGGCGCAGCATTTTCACCCATCATACTTAAAAATATTCATGATGAACGTGCATCAGGACTCGCCTTAGGACTTGCTGCACATGCGATTGGCACAGCTCAAGCTTGGCAGCGCGGCAGCATTGCTGGGCGCTATGCGGCATTTGGCATGGCGGTAAATGCAGTATTCACAGCAATCTGGTTGCCAACTTTCATACTCTATCTACAAAATATGTGACTGAGCAATCACTTTTAAATGATTGTTTCGTATAAAAAATAAACTTAATATAAATTCTAGGGTACACCACAACACATTGAACGATGTGCTGTGGATGTTACATTTTTGGTAAAGGCACTTTTGTGCAACATGTCAACTTTCCCGAATAAAATGTAAATATTTATGCTTAGAGTAGTTGCTCTAAGTTTAAATATTACCTAGTATGATCAATAAACCCTCACAAAGTGTATTGATAAAGGATTATTAATATGATCGGAAAAAGTTTGAAATGGGCTGCATTATTCGGTGCTGTAGTAACAAGCTCTGCACTTTATGCTCAAGATCTTACAGGGACTTGGCAACAAATTGACGATAAAACCGGTTCGCCTAAAGCACTGATCGAAATTCGAAAAGATGCCAAAGACACCTATACCGGCAAAATTGTCAAAGTGACGCCACGTCCGGGTTATACACCAAAGGAAAAATGTGTGAATTGCCCTGCACCTTATACCAACCAGCCTATTTTAGGGATGGATGTATTTAAGGGGCTGAAACTTGAAAGTGAAAATACCTACTCTCAAGGAAAAATTATTGATCCTTTAGCAGGCAAAATTTACAGCTTAAAAGGCAAAATTTCTGCCAATGGTAAGCGCTTACATTTACGTGGATATCTGGGGATTTCCGCGATTGGTCGTACACAGACATGGATTCGCGTTGAATAAATTTTAAATTTATTCAGTAAATTGATTTGATATAGGTGAACCACCTACAGGGAATATCTGATGAAAAAATTAAAAGTGAGCCTCTTATTCTTAGCTGCTGTAATGAGTGGTTCAGCTTTTGCTCAAGACCTTTCAGGGACTTGGCAACAAATTGACGATAAAACAGGTTCACAAAAAGCCATTATTGAAATCCGTAAAGAAAGTAATGGAACATTCGTGGGTAAAATCATCAAAGTGACGCCGCGTCCAGGCTATACACCGCGCGACACCTGCGTAAATTGCCCTGCACCTTATAAAAACAAACCGATTTTAGGCCTTGATGTGTTAACTGGTTTAAAACATGTTGAAGGGACCAATAACTACGACAAAGGCCGTATTATCGACCCACTTTCTGGCAAAATTTACGACACAAAAGTTCGCTTAAATGCCAGTGGCAAACGTCTCACGCTACGTGGCTATATGGGTGTATCAGCACTCGGTCGTAGCCAAACTTGGATTCGCCAAGAATAAGCTTAGTGTCATAAAAACCGCCGCCATGGCGGTTTTTTTATGCCTAAGGTATTCAAATTATTTTAAAAAATTAAGTTGACTATTCTCGTGAACTTTCTAACATACGTGCTCATAAATCACGCTTCTAGGGGAAAAGCGATTATGTTTAAAAAAATATTATTCAGCCTATGTACATTCGGATTGATGAATGTCGCATTTGCAAATGACATTACTGGCACGTGGCAACAAATTGACGATAAAACAGGAGCTGCCAAAGCGATTATTTCGATTCACAAAGAATCCAATAATACCTATACCGGTAAAATTATTAAAATTACGCCACGTCCTGGCTATACACCGCAAAAAAACTGTAATAAGTGCCCTGCGCCTTATACCAACCAACCGATTCTCGGCATGGAAATTGTTAAAGGTTTAAAGCAAATTAATAATACAAATAATTATGAAAAAGGTCGTATTATCGACCCTCTTTCTGGCAAGGTTTATGATGCTAAAGTGCGCTTAAACAGCACAGGAAAACGTATTTCGATCCGTGCAAGTATTGGCGTTTCAGTCTTGGGCCGTAACCAAACTTGGATTCGTTTAGACTAATCCTCACACCAATAAAAAAGCCGCATCAATGCGGCTTTTTTATTTTTAAATACTTACATCACAGGATTATCGACCGCAAACATGTGCTGATCTTCTAAACGATAAGCCATCAACTGATTGCCCCAGACACATCCGCCATCCACATTTTGGATTTTTGCTGAAATGCTTTTTCCTTGCAAAGCCGCCCAGTGACCAAAAAGAATTTGATGGGTCTGCGCTGCTTGTGACTCAAACTCAAACCATGGTTGAAAACCCTTCGGCATAGGGTCATCGAGTGAATCTTTAAAACTAAACTCTAAACAGCCTTCTGCATCGGTTAAGCGCATGCGGGTCAAATAGTTGGTAATACAGCGTAAGCGCGCATGACCAGATAAATCATCCGACCATAGGTTCGGCTCTTTACCGTACATCACTTGAAGAAACGCATCGACTACATCAAAGTCGTCATGACCAATCACCGCTTCCACTTCCTTTGCCAAGTCTGCGGTTTGCTGCGCAGTCCAATTCAAAGGAATACCCGCATGAGTCAAAATGGTTTGCTCATTCGGAAATAGACACAGCGGCTGCTTGCGTAACCAATCAATCAAATCATCACTTTCTAAAGCGTGAATCACATCATCGATATTGTCTTTAGGATTGATATCCTTAATACCGCGAGCGCATGCCAGCAAAGTCAGATCATGATTGCCCAGTACCGTCGCCGCAACTTCACTATCCACTAATTTTTTGATGAACCGTAAAGCGCCTACCGAGTTTTCACCCCGTGCGACGAGATCACCGGCAAACCATATAAAATCTTGGTCTGCATCAAACTTAATCTCTTTCAGTAAAGCTTTTAATGCTTCAAAACAGCCTTGAACATCACCAATGACATAGTTATAGCGAATAGAGCGAGTCATAATTATTTAAGCCACCATTTGATCTGCTAATGCGACAAATTCTGCAAGTGTTAGGGTTTCTGGACGCGCCATTGGATTAACCCCTGCATTTTCAAAACCATCTTCAACCAACATGCCTTTTAAGCTGTTACGCAAGGTCTTGCGGCGCTGAGTAAAGACATGTGAAACCAAACGCGCAAGCGCTTTTTCATCTTTCGCCACAATCGGTTTAACGGCATAAGGCTCTAAACGGAATACCGCAGAGGTGACTTTTGGCGGCGGATTAAACGAACCCGGCGGCACTTCAAATAAAAACGTCGGTTTACAGAAGTATTGGATCATCACCGATAAACGGCCGTATTCTTTGGTATTCGGTGAAGCGGTAATACGGTCCACGACTTCTTTTTGCAGCATGAAGTGCATGTCTTTGACTTTGTCGCCAAACTCCAAGAGATGGAACAGCAGCGGTGTCGAGATGTTATACGGCAAGTTGCCAACCACACGCAGTGGACGGCCTTCGGCAAATAGCTCGGTAAAGTCATATTTCAGCGCGTCGGTTTCAACAATGGTCAAGCGCTCGGGATGAGGCACACGGCCCGGCAAACCTGCGGCTAAGTCACGGTCCAGCTCAACCACAGTTAAAGCATCGCATTCACCAATTAAAGGCGATGTAAGCGCAGCAAGACCGGGACCAATTTCGACAATATTGTCACCAGTACGCGGATTTACCGAACGTACAATTTTGGCAATAACACGTTGATCATGTAAGAAATTCTGTCCAAACCGCTTACGCGTGTGATGCCCTTCATCTTTTGGGTTTAGGGCATTAATTTGATACATAAAATTCTCCGCATAGGTTTATTACAACGATTACTGACTTGATTCAAATTCACTCAAGCGAGCAAAAATTTCTTCGGACTTGGTCACATTATCCCGAGCCGCTTTAATTACACTGAGCAATGGCTCTCTTTGTTGCAACAAAGCCATTGTTTCAGATTTCATCATTTCTTCAGTTTCCGCCTGAATAGAGAGCAAACTTTCACGCATTTCAGCATTGTTTACGCGCTCTACACCCAGTTCGGGATTACCATTCAGTTGAGCCTTCAAATAAATATTGAAAGTTTCAAAATCTGCTAAAAAGTCATCTAAATCGTCTGGATGAATAGAATTCACATCAGTTAACTTCAGCAAAGAACTCAACATTCGTCCCGCAATATAGACTTGATTTTTGGCAATCATTGCTTGAATAGCTGAATTGTTTCCTCTAGCCATCATATCAGCCAGAATGTTATATTCAGCTTGAATACCCGGAATGGTTTCACTTACAAGAAGTTGAGATTCATATAGCGCACTCAGGCTATTTTGATGCTGTACAAGCAGATCAATATTAGCATTGATTGCCTGTCCATCTTGAAGCATTTTATCAGCACCATCACGATTCGCATATTTTTTATGCACCGCAGTCAGCGCTTGATTAAATTTTTGCTGATTATGTTTAAAGCCATCCACGGCAGCCGGTGATGCAAAACGTATAAATCCTTCCGTCTGTTTTGGAATTTGCAGCGATAATACTTTTAATTCACAAGAATGATGATCTGTAGCGAGCGTTGAGCATGCTGACAGCATCAACGCTAACGCAATCCCAAAAAATGGGCGAATGATCGATTTCGCCCTAAGCATCTTGTTATTTTCCTGTTTTATTTTTGATAATTTTTTACTATTATTCATATAAAATTCAAACCTTTATTATTAAGTTTCGTTATTTTTCGCACGTGCTAATTCTAAAGCCAAATCAACCGCCACCTGTAAACTCGAACTTTTAGCAAGACCAGTTCCAGCCAGTGACAGTGCTGTGCCGTGATCCACTGAAGTCCGAATAAACGGTAAGCCCAAAGTGATATTGATGGCTTCGCCAAAGCCCTGCGACTTTAACACAGGTAAGCCCTGATCGTGATACATCGCCAAAACCGCATCGGCATCTTTTAAATTTTCAGGGGTAAATAAGGTATCAGCAGGTAAGCTCAGGCTCATATTCACCCCTTGAGCGCGATAACGCTCTAGCACCGGATTGATCACTTCAATCTCCTCCATGCCCAAATAGCCATCTTCACCCGCATGCGGATTTAAACCGCAGACTAAAATATGCGGATGATCTTTTTTAAATTTGGTTTTTAAATCATGAATTAAAATATCAATGACTTGATGCAAACGTTCTTGAGTAATGGCATCTGAAACATCACGAAGCGGTAAATGTGTTGTTGCCAATGCGACACGGAGCGTTTTGGTCGCAAGCATCATCACGACACGTTCAACGCCTGCAAATTCTTGATAAAATTCCGTATGTCCGCTGAAATGGATACCGGCATCATTAATAATCGACTTTTGCACAGGTGCAGTTGCAACACCTACACTTTTGCCAGACATCGCATAATCTGCAGAACGACGTAATTGTTCCAACACATAGGCTGCATTACTTACATCTAACTGACCTGCGATGACAGGTTTAGTCACAGGCACATGTTCTACATAAAGCTGACCTAGAGCTGCCGACTCCTCCTGCCCAACATAGTCAATCAGTTCAACTTCGAGCTTTAACTGTTGAGCACGCTTGATCAGCAAATCTTTATCAATAAGAACCACAATTGGCCTTTCATCTATTCGATTGGCTAGACTCAAACAAATATCAGGTCCTATACCTGCGGGTTCACCGCTGGTGATATATAAAGGCAACATGCGAGTATCCTGTGTGTGCAATAGCATTATTATACTGTGTGATGCACATGACAGACCTAATTTTATTGACTAAAAATATTGGACTAAAACTCAAAAATAAGCGCGTTGTGCGACATTGTATGGAATGAAATCGAAAGCAAAACCTGAAATGCCAATGATCCAAATCAATGCAATAAGAATTACAATGCCGCGCTGAACGGCTGACACATGTTGCGGGTACTTCGTTATCAGCCAAAAAGACATACCCCCCACAAGCAATAATCCAATCAACAGATAAACCAATAAATAACTAAGGAAAAATAAAGTGAGCATCATTAACAAAACGATGATCGCACCATCCGCCCCGTGCAAATACACCAAATACAAAAAAGTTGGGCTTAAAACCAAGGCGCTACATAAGCCCATTAATTGCAACCATTGCCGCCAAAATGAGGGTTCAGATGTGTTTTTTAACAGATTAGAATTCGACATGATTTACTTTCATCCACTTTTTTTATAATTTCTGGATTATCTGCTGTTTATTGCTGAAGAAATATACTACAATACAGCGCTTGAAATTTTATATTTTCATTTGTGATTCTTCACGTATTCGTATAGAATCGCGTCTCCTTTTGTTTGGACAGCTTCTATAGTCCAAACCAACTATAATAGGTAGTGGTTTAATGAAAACTCTCAGCGCTAAGCCAGCTGAAGTTCAACACGACTGGTACGTTGTTGATGCTTCTGGCAAAACTTTAGGTCGCCTTGCGACTGAAATCGCTCGTCGTTTACGCGGTAAGCACAAAACTTCTTATACTCCTCACGTTGACACTGGTGACTACATCGTTGTTATCAATGCTGAGCAAGTTCAAGTGACTGGTAAAAAATCACTTGATAAGAAATATTATCGCCACACTGGTTTCCCTGGTGGTATTCGTGAAACTAATTTCGAAAAATTAGTTGCTCACAAACCAGAAGAAATCTTCGAACGTGCTGTAAAAGGCATGTTGCCAAAAGGTCCTCTTGGTTATGCAATGATCAAGAAAATGAAAGTGTACGCTGGTACTGAGCATCCACATACTGCTCAACAGCCACAAGTTTTGGACATCTAAGGGATACAGCACATGGCTACTAACTATGGTACAGGTCGCCGTAAGACCGCAACTGCACGTGTTTTCCTATCAGCTGGTACTGGTAAACTCGTAATCAACAACCGTTCTTTAGAACAATATTTCGGTCGTGAAACTGCTCGTATGGTTGTTAACCAACCACTTGAGCTTTTAGAAGCTACTGAGAAATATGACCTTTACATCACTGTTGCTGGTGGTGGTATCGGTGGTCAAGCAGGCGCTATCCGTCACGGTATTACTCGTGCATTGATCGCTTCTGACGAAACTCTTAAACCTGCTCTTCGTCAAGCTGGTTTCGTTACTCGTGATGCTCGTGAAGTTGAACGTAAGAAACTTGGTTTACGTAAAGCTCGTAAACGTCCTCAATTCTCTAAACGTTAATTCGTTTACCGAATCGGACAAAAAACCTTGGCTTATGCCAAGGTTTTTTTATGTCTTAATTTTTATGAAGATGATGCAAATAGAATAACGATCCGATAAACAAAGAGACTCAAACTCGCAATAAAACATAAAACCGACAGTGTTAGTGTAATTGTACAAATGGTCATTTTGCTTTTTTGTTCAGGACTATCATCCTCTGCTCCATAATCAGAGGCATAACCTCCAGCGAGTGCCGTATAAAAGCCAATGCCCATAAAAATAACAGCAGCTAAAAATAATAATTTTTGTACAAGTGCAATGGTCATCATGCGGTGACGATCAGGTAAATATATGACATGAAAAGCTATCAGATAAAATCAAATAAAACAAAACTGTAATTTTCACTGTAGTTGCATTGATATTGCTAAAGTCTCCGTGATTTTACTGTCTAATTTTAGTATCCTATCTTATTCATTTCTCATCGTCTCGGATTATGTCAGTCGAAAATGCACCTCTCCAAGGGATTACGCTTTACAGTCATGCGGATGACTTTCGCTCACACTGGATACGCTATGTACTTGCAGAGAAGCAAATCAAACATAATTTAATTATTGCTGATGATGAAGACGAAGATCTTGCGAGTTTAAATCCCTACAATCAACTTCCGATGATGATTGAAAATGGCCTAAAACTCTATAACAGCAGTATTATTGCCGAATATTTGGATGACCGATATCGTCAAAATAAACTGTATGCAGATGCACCCATGCCTCGTGCAGAGCAACGTCAATATGTATGGCGCTTCGAACAAGATTGGTTAAGACTTGCCGATATTATGCTTCGCCATCCCGATACCCTCGATGAAAAAGCCAAGCAAAAAGCACAAAAACAATTACGTGATACACTCATTTCACTAACCCCCTTGTTTCAGCATTATCCTTATTTTATGTCTGAACAATTTAGCATGTTAGACTGTATGCTCGCACCTGTATTTCTGCGCCTAAAAGCCATGGGGATTGAGCTTCCCAAACAGCAATGCCGCCCTATATTTCTCTATTGCCAACGCATCTTTAGCCGTCCTGCATTTATCAAATCGATGACATTGCAGGAAAAAAATCGCTATAGCGAGCTTTTAGCAAAAAATTAATTTCCCATTAATATTCGAGTAAGCATTATGTCTGAACAAGAACTACAACTCACTCCAACGCGTCCATACTTAACACGGGCACTTTATGAATGGATTTGTGACAATCAACTTACACCGTACCTACTTGTCGATGCGACACAGAATGGTACGATGGTGCCAGTTCAATATATCCAAGATGGCCAAATTGTCCTGAATATTGCACCCCATGCAACTCATGCGCTGCATATGAGCAATGAGACGATTACTTTCTCTGCACGCTTTGGTGGCGTTTCGCAAAACCTCTATATCCCCTTTTCTGCTGTTCTAGGTATCTATGCACGTGAAAATGGTCAAGGCATGTTCTTCGATCCTCAAGAATATGAAGGTATTCAGAATGATCAAAATGCTTTAAAATCAAACAACCAAGAACAACAAGAGCAGCCGAAGAAAAAACCAGGTTTAAGGTTGCTCGATTAAAGAATAAGGAAGCGAATAATGGCTTTTGATTTAGTACAATATTTTGTCGAACAAATAGAATCTCAAAAGCCTATGCTTTTAAGTCATTTAAATCGTGAAGAAAAACGTCAACATATACGTGAAATTAATGCATTAACTTTAGGTGAATTGATTCATCAGCTCCGCAATAATGCTCAAAAGGTTTATCAAGAAATTACTCATCCTGATGAACTCTATATTCAAGAAGTTTCACGCCATCTGACCACCAATCCATCGAATGCATCAATATTAGAACGCTCTGAACTTGAACACCTAACAACTGAAATTTTTCATTTACAATTAAATGAATTAAAGCAACTTCATGATACCGGCTCACACTCACCACAAAGCATTCAAGAATTACTCAATGGACAAATTGAACACCTTTCTGGTCAAGCGGATGATTGGGTTTGGTCAACAAACAACCTAACAGAGCTTCTTGGTTCTAAACCAAATCTGCAAGAAGAGATATCATTAGAAGCATCAATGAAGGAGTTCAATCAAATGGTTAATCAACAACATACTCAAGAAGATGTGACAACTGAAGTACAAGTGCCAACTTGGTCAAAAATTGTAGAGCCTATCGTTGCAGTGGTGATTTTATGGATTCTGGCATCTGCAGCTTGTAATATTTTTTCTTAAGTGGCTTCATTTGTCTAAAACAATGACCTGCTTCTTAAGCAGGTTTTTTTAAATCGAATATTCTAAATTACACGCCTTTAGATCACTTTTTGTTTTCTTTATGTAAATCACTCAGCTTTATTCTGCAAAAATTGAGTTTTGTCACACCATTTACAAAATATTACATTTGAATTTTTGGTAAATTTTATATCAAAAATAAAGTCCGAAAACACATAAAAAAATATATATAGCAAATTAAATCACATTTTTTAAATCCTAAAACTTAACGCTATATTTAGAAAATATTATCCTTTTAAAGCAAAAAATTAATTTTATTGCAAAGCCCCATACGCTTCCTATAATTAAATTATGTAGTTAAAAACGCTAGTTTAATTACCTAAATATCTACAAATAATAATCATGTATAACCTAAAAGAGGGGCATAAAAATGGCTAAAGTTTCATTAGAATCACTCACAACAATCGACGGTTTTCATGCAGCGGCACTGGTAGACGGTGAAAGTGGCCTAGCTATGGCGACACAAGGCGGTGGAGATATTGATTTAGAATTAGCAGCTGCTGGAAATACTGAAGTGGTTCGCTCCAAAAGACGTGTTGCTCAGTCACTCAATTTAGATGATCACATTGTCGATATTTTAATTACCTTAGGAAAGCAGTATCACTTGATTCGTCCACTGGAAAATAATGAATCCGTATTCTTATATTTAGTACTTGATCGTGCCAAAGCAAACCTAGCCATGGCTCGACACGAATTAAAAACTTATGAAAAAAATTTAGATTTTGCTTAATTTCACCCAACCCTCTTATGCCAATAAGAGGGTTTTTTATTCCCAAAATGTTTTACAGATTTGAATAAAATTAGTCGAGGAACACCATGAATAAGCAATATATCAATATCGGCATTGCTGGATTAAGTATTCATGATTCAGATCAACTCAAACATCAGCTTTACGCAATTTTTCCACAGCACTTTAATATCCAATGGAAAAGTGCATCTGATGTGAATCTCGATTGCCTATTTATTCATGAGCGTTTTTTTGACACCGAAGGAATTCAACAAATATTAACACGCCGCGCTTTACCGTGGCTCAAGATCTCGAAAGACAACCAACAATCAGGGCGCGTCAGAAATAATACGCTGTTCCTACCCGTGGATGACAATCAAGAGCTCAATCAATGGATTGATAAACATCTCGTCAGCCATAATGACCTTAACGAATCCATTGAGCATGCTCAACATGTTCAAATCCAGAGCTTTAGCGATTTTAATTTGGAGGATGATTACTTCAAAAAAATGTATGCAGAAGATAATCATCAAAAATTACACCTATATGATGATCTAGGCACAATAGCGGTAATCGATACCGCGCAAAATATAGCTTGGCTCAACCTCGAGCGTCAACTTCAACACACAGATGCTAGTTTTAAATATGATTTCGCATCAATTGAAGATATGACCCATGTAAGTCGAAAGCACCCCGTCATCCTTCAAGACTGGATATGGAATCTATTTTGGCAAACTCCGAATTTTTACCAAACAGTTCCTGAAGATGGTCATTTTCGAATTTTAAGCTGGCCAAAACCTGCTGAACATTTATCTCATAAACAAATTTTTCAACTTTCTGCATGTTTTATCCAGGGTGCAAAGATATCAACCATTGCAGAACAATATGATATACCCCTCAGCACCGTTCGGCAGTTCATTGCTGCGAATATGGCATCACTGAATATTAAAAAAATAAATCTTTGGGATAAACATTACACGCCACCTGAAACGCATGAACCAACAGAAGAAAAGAACTTTGTACAAAACTTCTTTCGTAAATTACGGCGTAAATTTGGATTTTAGAATAGGACATCAAACATGATTCTTCAGCAATATAAAATTGTCTTTGCTGGTTCTATGGGTGCTGGAAAAACTGAAGCGATCCGTTCACTTTCTGATATCCCAGTTTTACTGACCGAGGCGTTTAATACAGATCAAACCAGCCATCAAAAACTTGAAACCACAGTAGGTATCGACTACGGAGAAGTGACCTTAGAAGATGGTTTAAAAATAGGTTTATATGGTACCCCTGGACAAAGTCGTTTTGATTTTATTTGGCCTGTGATTTGTCAAGGCGCAATCGGTACAATTATTTTGATTGATCATAATGTTAATGACCCCTTAAGTGAACTCGAAAGCTACTTAGAAACCTTCCAAAACTATACAGATAACATAGCCATTGGAATTACCCATACAGACGAAATCACAAGTTCAACGAATACTGCTATCTACAAAGATTGGCTGATTAGTCAGGACTTATATTCGCCCCTATTCTTTATTGACTGTCGCAAAAAATCTGACGTTTTACTGCTACTTGAAGCTTTAATTACCTCAATTGAAGTAAATCACTATATCACTGCATAAGGAGCAAAACATGTTTAATGTCACAAAACGCACCGCTTCGAATGAGTTAATACAACATGCCCGTGAACAAATAAATAATATTATTAACAATGCACGAGGCGTTCATTTCATCATGGTGTGTTCAACAGATGGATTTGAGCTAACGAGTGTTTACAAACGTGGGCAATATAACAATAGCAAGTTAGCTGCGGTTAGCAGCTCTATCCTTGCAATGGTGTCAGCATTTATCAAAGAAATTCATTTGGTCGGTTGTCAGAATATAACGTTAGATGCAGAAAATGGAAAAGCAATACTCACATCTGTTGCTGCGCAAAATCACCCCATGATTATTGTGGCATTGACTGATAAGGACATTTTATTAGGCCAAGTCTTATATATGCTTAAAGCTGCAACGCAATCAATTATTTCAGCGGATCAATAAACTTTATAGAAATATTGAAGACTATTAACTTTATATTTGATTCAGAAATCTTCATTTATTCGTCACTTTAACTTATTCATTTTCCTATTCTATTCTTCTGCTTTTCTTCTTATTTACCTTTCCCTCCCGCATAAAAAAACACCCCCTTCGCTTTGAAGGGGGTGTTTTCGAATAATGAGCTGGCGATGACTTACTCTCACATGGGTAACCCCACACTACCATCAGCGCTAAGAGGTTTCACTTCTGAGTTCG
>NZ_VPBZ01000012.1:0-90062 GCF_013418475.1 Acinetobacter sp. YH12140 | reverse complement strand
TACTGACAAAAATTTGCTCAAATAAACTTCGAGTAATTTCTACCATTAATCAATGAAAATAATTTCGATCAATCAACCAGTAAAAATCCACACAAGTTGTTCTTCATAATCTCTTAATGATCTTCTTAATGCTTCGTCAGCAAATAAGAAACAACATCAAACAACTAAAAACCTTACGTTTATCGCTGTCTGCGTTGGTATGCAGCGTATTCTATAGAGTTTCAAAACAAACACAAGCCCCTATCATAGAATTTTCTATAATATTTTGCTTGAGTGTTTATTTTTTAAACTAAAAGCAATTTATTGCTTATTTAAAGATCAATATATCCGTATATTTTGCTTTATGAAAGACGAATTTTATAATTATTGGTGATTTTTATATTCTTCAATCTAAAAAGCCCGTAATTCAACGGACTTTTCAAATAACACGGATTTTAAGAAAACTAATGAAATTACAAAAGTGACTTTAGTTTGCTTGCTCAGCCAACCAACTCATAAATTTTTGTCGTTCAGCTTTACTAGCCTTCTGCCAAAGCTGAATTAATTGTTGATCTGCCACATTTTGATGAACAGCTATATTTTTTGGAGCGACCACAGGAGCTGCCACATTTGTTGGTTTTACATTTAAGGATTGTGCATAAACAGGTGCCGGTTGATTTTCTGGTACAGCTTCTTTCTTCGTAAAATCTACAGCATTACCAAAAACACCATTGGAGAAAATCGATTTTTGTTCTTTCTTCGCCCCAGCTTGCTGCACAAGTAATTGATTAGATCTATCATACAAACCAAATATCGGTTGGTCTTTATATTTTTGCGCAGCATCAAAATCTTTTGGTGCATTGACTAGACCCAAACGATACTCTTGACCATCAATCAGTGCTGGAGTACGAATAGCGGCCACACCTGACTTTAAAATATCGTGAGAATTATCAGCATGTTGAAAAAATTCGCTATAACGTACCGTTAATAGGTTTTCACCTGCATCAAGCTTATACTTCTCCGTAGATCGAAATAAACCACCAGTAACTTCTTGATCATTAACTGCAACTATTTTAATTTCTTCCGGAACAGTCAAAGTTACAGCTGCAAATCCGGCACTACTTAACATCAGCGCTGCAGCAGCAACAGTTAATCTTAAAGTCATCATTATCACTCTTTATCAATTATTTAGTTTGGAATGCACTATGCAATGCATATATGACAATCTTATGACATCTAACAATCACTGTATATTTTGTTTCAAGACATTATTTTGATATTCATTTAAGAATTTTGCATATAAAAAAAGGATGCTTAATGCATCCTTTTTAATTCATCACACCATCATTACTTAAATGTTTTGAATCGTTCTTCATCTGCAATAAATGTTTTTTCGCCTGCAGGCGCTTCAATCGAACCAAAAACAAGTTGTGCACGTAGTTTCCATTGATCTGGCACATCAAATGCCGCAGCTGTTTCAGCATCAACAATTGGATTGTAATGTTGCAATGATGCACCGATATTTTTTTCAGCCAAAGCCGTCCAAGTAGCAAATTGAGCAATCGCTGTTGAGTGTTCAGACCATACTGGGAAATTATCTGCATAAAGTGCAAATTGTTCTTGGAGAGCTTTTACTACAGCCTGATCTTCATAAAATAATGCTGTACCAAAACCTGCTGCAAAACTATTAATCTTGCCATTGGTTCCTTCAAATGCATCTGCAGGTACAATTTTACGTAACGTTTCACGTACGATATTCCAGAATTTTTGATGTGCATCACCAAACAGAATAACCACACGAGACGTTTGAGAGTTAAATGATGACGGACTTAAACGTACAGCATCTTTAATGGTTTGCTCAATTTCATCTTGCGATAAAGTAACGTTATTACCAATAGAATAGATTGTGCGACGTTGTTCGATTTGATTCAAGAATGACATTACAAGACCTCTTTTTATTTTCAATTAGCTTACTAAGTTGAGATTTATAATAGGTGAAGTTTTTAACCGTTGCATGACTATATTTACAACATTGTGTCTTATTTCTAGAACAATCAGTTGCAAGCATCTAAATACCTACAACCCACTTACATTCAGATTTTGGTTTCACTGTCTTTAGTACGGCAGAAATCAAAGCAACTTACAGAACATAGAAATTACTCATAAATTCTAAACTGATCTTGATCTTCTGGTTCTAAACGTTCAGGCGCTTGACCTTCAATTGAACCAAAGACCAACTGCGCTCGAAGCAGCCATTGTTTTGAAATATCAAAGTGTTCAGCAACAGCATAATCAATGTGTGGATTATAGTGTTGTAAACATGCGCCTAAACCTGCATCTGCGATCGAAGTCCATACTGCGAATTGAGCCATGCCAGACGTTTGTTCCGACCATACTGGAAAATCTTGTGCACTTAATGGCACTTTCTTTTGTAATTGTTGAATCACAGCTTGATCTTCATAGAAAAGCACAGTTCCCAGGCCAGCCGCACACTGATCTATTTTGAGCGCCACGCCCTCAAAAATATAACTCGCAACATTCTTGCGTTGTACGTCTTTTACAATGTCCCAAAATTTTTGATGAGATTCGCCAAATAAAACCACAATACGTGTGCTTTGCGAATTATATGCAGATGGACAGCTTCTAACCGACTCTTGGATCAGTTCGGCCAAATAAGCCTGACTGTAATGCACCTTCTTTCCAAGCTCATAGATACTACGACGTTTCTTTAGTTGATCGACAAAGGACGCTTCTACTTCTTGGTCGGTATTTTTCTTTTTTAATTTAAAATCTTTAGTGATATCCGCAGTCAATACATGACCAATTTTATCGAGTAACGCCATCCTAAACACCCCAAAGCAATTTTTATATATAAACAACAATTCCTTACTTATTTTAAGGGTTTATTAGGCTGAATTTTGACTATGATTTATTCACATGTTGCTTTTTAAATCAATCAGTAAGCTCAAAAACAAAAAACTCCGCATTTTGCGGAGTTTATGTGACATTTAACGCATTTTATTTATCAGTTTCAAATAATGCTGCGACAAATGATTTTGCTGAGAATGGACGCAAGTCATCAATTTTCTCACCTACACCAATAAAACGAATTGGCACATGGGTACGGCTTGCAATATTAAATAACACACCACCTTTCGCAGTACCATCAAGCTTAGTAATAGTTAGACCTGTAAGCCCTACTGCCTCGTCAAACATTTCAACTTGGTTAATAGCATTTTGACCTGTGCCAGCATCTACCACTAACATCACTTCATGCGGAGCTGTAGCATCAATTTTTTGCATTACACGTTTTACTTTAGACAACTCTTGCATGAGGTGTCCTTTGTTGTGTAAACGACCTGCGGTATCTGCAATCAGCACGTCTACGCCTTTTGCACGAGCACTTTCAAATGCATCAAAAATAACTGAAGCAGAATCTGCACCATGACCTTGAGCCACAACGGCAATATTATTGCGTTCGCCCCAAATTTGTAATTGTTCTGTGGCTGCTGCACGGAATGTATCACCAGCAGCCAACATTACTTTTTTACCTTCACCTTGTAAGCGTTTCGCTAATTTACCAATCGTGGTGGTTTTACCCACACCATTTACACCAACAACCAAAATCACATACGGATTTTTATTGCTGTCGATATGTAGCGGTTTAACACGTGGTGCAAGTAATGCCACCAGTTCTTCTTGAAGCGCTTTATATAAAGAGTGCGAGTAAATTAAATCGCCACGTTCAGTACGTTCAGTTAAGTTCGCAATAATCGTTTTGGTTGCATCAACACCAATATCAGCAACCAAAAGTTGCTCTTCGACTTCTTCTAAAAGTTCATCGTCAATTTCCTTTCCACCGATCAGGATATTCACCATGCCGTCTGCCAAGTTCTTACGTGACTTTGCTAGACCTTCTTTCATACGACTAAAGAAGCCGCCTTTCACCTTCGAGTCTTCAGTTTCTGACTCTGTTTCTTGTAATGGTGCAGCAACTTCTTGCTGTACTTTCGGTGTCTCGATAATCGGCACATTTACCGCAGGTAAACTCGGTAGCGTGACATCGTCATCACCGATATCAGCATCAATCAAAAATTTATTCTGCCCATGAGATTGCTGTTGCATGCCGAATCCTTGAAAAGCACTGCGTTAAAAAACCGATTCTATCATAAGTTATCTTAAATTGAGTCGA
Organism: Acinetobacter sp. YH12140; assembly: GCF_013418475.1. Lineage (NCBI taxonomy): Bacteria > Pseudomonadati > Pseudomonadota > Gammaproteobacteria > Moraxellales > Moraxellaceae > Acinetobacter > Acinetobacter sp. YH12140. The sequence continues at coordinate 85,891 of NZ_VPBZ01000012.1, read as the reverse complement.
TACACGCCTGACAGAGCGAAGCTCACTAAAAAACAACATGTTGAACTTGCAATCAAAATTAACTTTAGGAACACTAGATAGCTATAAAATGCATTTTAATGGATTCCTTTGTGTCCCATAAAAACAGATTTTCTCCTTGTCTTTTTAAAACTTTATTTCGCTCTGCGCTTCCTATCTGTGTCATTAGCAGTTGCCTTTGGTCAGCAACTCATCTACATGCAGACACACGTACCCAATTAACGCGTAGCACCTTTGAAACCACGTTTAAAAATGGTTTAAAGGTCATTATCCGTGAAGACCACCGTGCGCCGATGGTAATGACTCATATTTGGTATCGTGTTGGCAGTAGTGATGAGTCGGGCAATCTATTAGGGATCTCTCATGCGCTCGAACATATGATGTTTAAAGGAACCACCAAAGTTCCTAATGATGAATTTACACGTCTCAGCCGTATCTATGGCGGCAGTATTAACGCTGCAACCTTTACCAATTACACCAATTATTATCAGTTGTATCCAAAAGCCTATTTCCCTATGGCGCTGGAGCTTGAAGCGGATCGTATGAGTAATTTACGATTGCAACAACAAGATTTCGACCCTGAAATTAAAGTGGTTATGGAAGAACGCAGACAGCGCACAGATGACAATCCTCGTTCTTTGGCTTATGAACGTTTCAAATGGATCTCTTATCCAACCAGTCACTATCGTCAACCCGTCATTGGACACATGAAAAATCTGCAAAACATCAAATTGGCAGATTTAAAACAATGGTATAAAGATTGGTATACCCCGAACAATGCCATTTTGGTGATTGTCGGTGATGTCGATGCCGAAGCAGCCATTCGTCAAGTTCAAAAATACTTTGGTGATATTCCATCACGTAAAACACCTGATCGTAACGATGTGAGGGAATTCGAGCGTGTGGGCTATCGTCATATGGAACTAAATTTACCCGTACAAGTGCCCAATTTGTATATGGCGTGGAATGTACGCTCACTGGCTACCGCAAAAAACCCACAAGATGCTTATGCACTCAATATTATTCGCAATATTTTAGACAGTGGGATCTCATCTCGCCTACAAGACAAACTGGTACGCGATAGAAATTTACTTACGGCTGTAAGTGTTTCTTATGATCCATACAATCGTGGAGATAGCTTATTTACCATTTCAGCACTCCCTGCCGATGGCGTCAAAATGGAACAAGCGCAAAAAGCGATACAAGATGAAATCGACACTTTAAAAACAGAATTAGTCAAAACACCAGAAGTTGAACGTATCACCACACGTTTTGTCTCCAATTTAGTCTATAACCAAGATGACATCAGTAGCCAAGCCAAGACGATCGGTAACTTAGAAGTCAATGGGCTCAGTTTCAGGCTAATGGACGAATTACCAAAACTATATGAAAACGTCAGCGCACAGGATATTCAACGTGTCGCCAATGCGTATTTTGTCCGAGAAAATTTAAGCACCATGTATCTACTTCCAGAACAGACGGAGGTTCCAACAACCTCAAATAAAACAGATCAAACAGTAAAATCCGCTCAAACGGAAGTTGTTATTCCAGAGCAACAAATCAGCTCAACCCAAAACACTGAAAGCGTCTTGTAAGGATTAGTGATGACTATTACGAAAATTTTATCTCTAAGCTTACTCACTGCGTTTGGCTCAATCCTTCATGCAGAAACTTATAAGGAAAATGTTCCTGACCTCAACGATAATCCGAGCCAATTACAATCTATCCCCATGCTGCAAAGTTTAAAGAATTTACAGATTGATAAAGACTACCGTGCTCCGCTTGTTCAAGTGCTGAAAAACCGAAATGGCGTAAATAGCCTGTTTGTTGAATCACAAGATCTACCTATGGTGGATATTCAACTGACCTTTAATGCAGGTTCTGCTCGTGATGAAGAAGTCGGAAAAGGCTTGTATGGTGTTGCCAACATGGCTGCACGTTTAATCGATGAAGGCACAGAAAAATACAATGCAACGCAAATTGCCTCGGTTTTTGACCAAACAGGTGCTCAATTTAGCGTACAAGCACATCGAGATATGTTTGTCGTTCGGCTACGCGTATTGTCAGACCCTAAAAAATTAGAACCAGCTTTAAGTATGATGATGGATGTGATTAAAAATGCGACTTTTAAAAACTCCAGTCTCAACTTAGCACTCAGCAATAACCAAGCTGGTCAGAAACAACTCCAAGAAAGCCCAAGTCGCTTAATGAATATTCGTTTCTATCGGGCTGTATACGGCACACATCCTTATGCAGAACCGATTACTGGAACCAATGGCAGTATCAAAAAAATCACCCCTGACATTTTAAAAAAGTTTCGTGATCAATTCTTAGTTGCTCAAAACATGAATATTGCCATTACAGGTAAACTCAGCAAAAAAGAAGCGCAGAACCTAGCAGAACGTATTTCTGGAAACTTAAAGCAAGGCGAAAAAGCCAAGGCACTTGCACAACCAGAAGAAAAACAAGGGTTTGATATTATCCATCTTCCCTACAATTCCACCCAAGCCAACATCATGTTTGGACATTTAGGAACGACACGTGATAACAAAGATCGATTAGCCCTAGAAGTAGCCAATCGAATGTTTGGTGGTGGAGGTTTTAACTCGGTCCTCATGCAAGAGCTTCGCGTTAAACGTGGCTATACTTATGGTGCCTATAGTGCATTTAGCTTTAGCCAAGCACCTGGTATCTTTAGCTTTAGCTATGGAACACGTCAAGATCAGCTAATAGATAGTATCCGAGTGGCACATAAGGCTTTTAATGATTTTGTCAAAATGCCTATTGATCAAAAACAAATGGAAGAAACCAAAGCAGGCATGCTGCGTGCTTTTCCAAATAATTACAGCAGTAATGCAACGATCAATGCACAGCTTGGTCTATTGGGTTTTTATCAACAAGATCCAGATTATTTGACCCAGTACCCCAAATTATTGGAAAAAATAACTGTAGCTGATGTACAAAATGCGGTTCGTACTTATATGCACCCTGAAAATATGACTGTGATTGTAGTGAGCAAAACTTTAGATAAAAATGAAGTACAGCAGATATTGGAGAAGAATGTACATGCAGCTCCAACCAAGATAATCCCTGCAACTAAAGCTGTTCCTCTGCCAAAGCCGGAAGTTGATGTGCCCGCACAGACTCCATCTGATAAGCATGCATCAATTTAAGATAAGCACCCACACGAATGCGATCTTGCTGTCTCAGCAGCATCGCCATTTCCTGTGTTTCAGGATAACTTTGCTGCAACGCAAGTCGTGACACGTTTTGGTATTGCTGCACCGAAATAGGACGATATAAGGCAATCACAGCCAATACCAAAATCACCACGATCATGACTGAAACAAAGATATTATAAATTTGCTCTAGCTGTATTTTAGATTTGAATTGAATAATTTTTTCTAAATCAATAGTCATACACTACCTCAGGTTCAAAGTAGTGTATGGCTGACGTTCAAGAAGTTCAAGTCACAGCGCTTAAAACTGTATCAGTTCGCCTTTTCAGTCTGTGAGTTAGCTAAACAATTTAATGAATAATGGTACGTATCACCGCAAAATAAAGAATTAATGCAATAATCGCCAAAACGATAAATACTGCAAAAATACTCATTCCACCTTCTGCATGCGCAGGATGTAAATCATCATCATCGGCGATTTTGAGTAATTCGCCATTATATGCATTGTAAAATTCTAAGCGCTGTCCCTTATCTAAATCCCGTGTGAAATCATATACACGTTTGCGCTGTGCCAAACCAAAATCCCCTAAATGAATTTCTTGATGAAAAATTGCTTCATCAAGATTGCGACGATGTAGATGTGCCAACTCCACAATTTGCGCTAATGTCGGAGGATAATCTAAAGTTAAACCGTCTAAAACTCTTGTCATTTTACTTCTCCTTATTATCTACAACTTCTTATGATAGTATTTTACTCACGAAAACAATTGTCCATTGTTTAATCATGTAAACTATAGCAAATTAGAAATATTTACGTGAATAGTTGACAATTCAAGATAATTGTAATATTAGTTTAATAATACTTAGTTAAATTAGTTAATAGGGCTAAAGAATGGGCCCTTAATGATCATAATTAGAATAAGGAGTTAAATATGATTCAACAATTCTCTCAACATGAACTCGAACATGTATACGCAAATGCGGTAAACACAATTCAATCTCAAATGAACTTCAGCGATGCAGTTCATGAATTGGAAGATGCAGCTCGTGCTGGACATGGTAAAGCAGCGTTATTTTTGGCTGAACTTTATTATCAAGGCTTCCGCGTAGAACGTGACTCACTCAAAGCGCAATATTGGCAGAACATGGCCACTTTGCAAGCATAACAAAACGTCACTAAGGTGGCGTTTTTTACACCCTTCAACTTTTAACTACATAAATTCTTACAATCAAGTTCAAAGCTTACACAGCTTTTTCATAAGAATTTTCTACAATAGGAGCAACATCAACAACACGCTGCATATGATGTCTAAATTAAAGCAATATAAACCTATTCCAAAAGATTTATTTTATAAAATTAGTATTTTAAAAACCATGATGTACTGTGGAGTCCTTTGGGGTCTCTACCACCAACAAGGTTGGGCAATGACCAGCGATCAAGATCATATTATCTTCCCGTTTTGGTTAAATGGCATTCAAGCGCATAAATATGCCAAAAAGCATTGGCCCAACTACACTCCACGACGCATTACACCACAAGATTTTGAGGCATCGCTATTACCGACATTAACACGTCTTAAAGTTATCCCTGCGTTGCATAGCTCTAGCCACATCCGTCTCAAGCTCACAACCTCGCAAATGCGTTTATTCTTTTTTAACCAAAATAAGATTCAAATGGCATAAAACCCTCAGTGCATGTTTGACCTCTGCATGCACTGAAAAGTATTTGCTTTTTTCAAATTTCGCGCTAATTTAAATTAAACAAAAACTACTATAAAGGAATGAAAATATGACTACAGTTGCCCAAGTACTTAAAGACAAAGCTTTTCAAGAAATCTACACCATCACTCCAGATGCGACTGTACTCGAAGCCATTTCCCTGATGGCACAAAAAGGCATTGGTGCCCTCGTTGTGACCCATGAAGGCACAGTCGTTGGTATTTTGTCTGAGCGTGACTACACACGTAAAATCGCACTCATGGAAAGAACCTCTTTCGATACCTCCGTCAGTGAAATTATGACGGGTAGTGTCATCACTGTAACAAGTGCAGCGACTGTCGAAGAATGTTTAGAACTCATGACAGATCGCCATTTACGTCATTTACCTGTCGTTGAGGAACAGAAATTAACAGGCTTAATCTCCATCGGTGACCTTGTAAAAGCAGCAATGGATGATCAACGCAAACTCATTGAACAGCTACAGCAATATATTTCTGGCTAAACTCAAAAATCCCCCTTAACAAGCTTTAAGGGGGAATTCTAAAGATCAATAATTTTATATAACTCACAGTTTGTAATGACATATACATTACAAATTAATTACTTTTCTCAATTTCCTTTCTTATGTTGAAACCTGCTTTAGATAAATTAGCCCACCTTGATGCCATCATTTTAGAATTGGAACGCTTGATGGTTTCTATGAAAGACGATGAACTGCTGCAATACCACCGACGTACGATTAATTTGGAGATTGCTACTTCTATCGCTGAAATTTTAGATGCAAAAGCTATTATTTATGCGCTACATCCTGAGTTAATTCCAATTACATCAAGCATTAACCACACTTTTTATAAAAATTATGTCAAAAAAAATATCCCAGTTAAAAACTGGGATACTTCGAATATAGATCGGGCTATACAACTGCAAAAGATTTTTGCACCATCAACAGATGATGAGCAGCATAGTCTTTTTTAATGGCAGTAATTAATTTAAACCTAATTTTTCAGCCACATAGTCTGAGTCTTTATCGCCACGGCCTGAAACGTTAACCACAATCTTCACATCTTTAGCAAGTTTTGGCGCTTCACGAATTGCCCAAGCAACCGCATGTGAACTTTCTAGTGCAGGAACAATACCTTCCACACGTGAAAGCGTCATGAATGCATCTAAACATTCTTGGTCTGTCGCTGTTGTATATTCAACACGGCCTAGGTCTTTTAACAAGCTATGTTGTGGCCCCACTCCTGGATAATCCAAACCTGATGCAATTGAATGCACTGGTAATGGTTCACCCTGTTCATCTTCAAGGACATAACATGCCATGCCATGAATTTGACTTGGCTTACCCAATGTCAACGTCGCAGAGTGCATATTGGTATCTAAGCCATGACCAGCCGGCTCTACACCCACAAGTTTAACATCGGTGTCATTGAGGAATGCTGTAAATGCACCAACGGCATTGGATCCACCACCCACACATGCAACCACATAGTCAGGATTTGCATCAAAACGCTCGTTGGTCTGAACTTTAATTTCATCACCAATAATTGACTGGAAGTCACGAACCATTTTCGGGAATGGATGTGGACCAACCACTGAACCAATCGCATAAATAAAATTGGTTGGATCTTTTAAATATTCTTCAAAAGCGCTATCTACTGCATCTTTAAGCGTAGCTGTACCACGAGTGACAGAGATTAGGTTGGCACCTAAAATCTTCATTTTCACCACGTTTGGATGTTCTTTTTCAATATCCACTTGCCCCATGTGAATTTCACATGGAATGCCCACCAAGGCACAAGCCGTTGCTAATGCCACACCATGCTGACCTGCGCCAGTTTCTGCAATCACTTTGGTTTTACCCATGTATTTTGCTAACAAAGCTTCGCCAAGGCAGTGGTTAATTTTATGTGCGCCAGTATGGTTAAGATCTTCACGCTTGAGGTAGATTTGTGCCCCACCTAATTTGTTAGACAAGCGCTTCGCATAAAACAATGGGCTTGGACGTCCAACATAGTGTGCAAACAAATCCTTCAATTCATTTTGAAATTCCTCTGTATGACGAATTTGCTCATAAGCAACATTAATGTCATCCATTGCCTGTTTTAAATCTGGTGGAATGAACTGCCCACCGTATTTACCGAAGAAACCTTCTTCATTAGGTAATGCGATACCATTAATTTGATGATCCATCATATTTCCTTCATGTTGTATGCAGAACAAAGACTTTTAAATACTATCCAATTTTGAAAATAAGAAACAATGCAAAATTGGAGTATGTAATATAAACATCATTGATAAGAAAAAGTATCGTTTTTAACGCTTTAGCGCGCTAAATATTTCGTCATATCTTCCACGCCTTTTAGGGTCATTGGGAACATATGATCTTCAAAGATTTGTTTAATCGCAGCTATGGTTTGGGTGTAGTGCCAATAACTTTCTTCTTCGGGGTTTAACCATGCTGTTTTATCAAAGTGATTGCGTAAGCGCTGTAACCACACCTGACCCGCTTCATCATTCATATACTCCACAGAACCACCTACAGAGTTCAACTCATACGGTGCCATACTTGCATCACCGACCACGATGACGCGGTAATCACGCCCATAGGTATTGAATAGATCCCAAGTATTCATACGCGTGCTTGAACGGCGAATATTATCTTTCCACACATAGTCATATAAACAGTTATGGAAATAGAAATAATCTAAGGTTTTAAATTCAGTTTTAGCCGCGGTAAAGAGCTTCTCACATTGGGCAATATGTGAATCCATCGAGCCCCCAACATCAAACAGCATCAAGACTTTAATGCGGTTACGTCGTTCAGGAACCAACTGCACATCCAAAATTCCTTGTTTGGCTGTTTCACGAATGGTTCCGTCGATATCTAGCTCTTCTGCTGCACCTTGGCGGGCAAATTTACGCAAACGACGCAAAGCCATCTGCATCTGACGACTACCGAGAATCTGCTCATCATCTAGATTTCGGTATTGACGTTGTTCCCAAACTTTCACCGCAGATCGTTTACGACCAGGCCCACCGATACGCACACCTTCAGGATGGTCACCATAGGCACCAAAGGGCGAGGTACCGCCCGTACCGATCATCCGATTACCACCTTGATGCTTTTTATGCTGTTCGCGTAAACGCTCTTCAAGCATTTTCATCAATTCTTCTAATGATCCGGCTTTTTTTAATTCTTCTCGTTGTTCAGGTGTTAGATGTTTTTCGATGAGTTCGAGATCAAACCAATCCTTTGGCAATTTATGCACCTGATTTAATAGTTCATCCAAATCAAAGGTGGCAATACCGTCAAAATAGTCTTTCATTGCACGGTCGAACTTATCAAAGTAACGCTCATCTTTGACCATAACGGTTTTTGCAAGCTGATAAAATTCATTTTGATCTGCAAAGACCAGCCCTGCTGCCACTGCTTGGTTCAAGTCAATCAATTCACGAGTTGAAACAGGAACACCGTATTTTCGAAGGGTATAAAACAATCGCACAAACATAGGCGAATAAAATCCAATAAAAATTAAATATCAGGAGGTCAAATCCAGTGTGAATGCATGTGATCTTGTTATTTCATCTGCAACTGAGTCTTGCCTTTACATCCACCATTATGAAAAATTGATCCCTACAAGTAAAGCCAAAAGCTTTTACTGCGTGTTCATATACGTTGCCCTCCTACCCAAAGAAACACATACAGCATGATTTATTCGCAAGTCGCATTTCTATTATTAAGCGATTGTTTAAGAGTTTCATATTTGTGTTGAACATTGAGGCGATCTTGCTGCAAATGTTCAATAGATACGATTTTATGAAAACCTTGATGGTTTCTATAGCGGTTAAAGTCACTTAGATGCAAGATCACAAAATCATAGTATTTCAGCTCAAGTACAGTTGCAGCACAGGCCTTTTGCTGAATGGCCGTTTGAGCTGCGAGATGATCTGATTTATCAATGAGCTTTTCTTTAAGTTGATGTTCTGCAACTTGCGCCCAATACGCATCCTGGAGTAGCTGTTGATGCTGCTGTTCAAACTGAGCATCATCCATCGCATAGCTAAAACTAGAAAAATAAAAACTCGCAACCAACAAGAGTGCTGCCGACTTAAACCTCCTAGGTACAGCTAAATGTACACGTGATACGTATGCGCTTGTCTGTATAATTCACCTTTACATTTTTAATGCTCAAAATAAAAGCCGGATAACCGGCTTTTAAATCTTTGATAGAATTGATATCAATTAACGACGTGACATAAATGCTAGACGTTCAAGCAATTGCACATCTTGTTCGTTCTTAATCAAGGCACCATAAAGTGGTGGAATTGATTTCGATTTATCCGTATTTCGTAAAATATCTTCTGGCATATCATCCGCCATCAACAAACTCAACCAATCAATCAACTCAGAGGTTGAAGGCGGTTTCTTTAAACCCGGAATTTGACGTAATTTAAAGAAAATTTGTAGTGCTTCAGAGACCAAGGTATTTGAAATATTTTCAAAATGTACATCGATGATTTCACGCATGGTTGCTTCGTCAGGGAATTCAATATAATGAAAGAAACAACGACGCAAGAAGGCATCTGGAAGTTCTTTTTCATTATTTGAAGTAATGATCACGATTGGACGTTGTGTTGCCGTAATCGTTTCACCCGTCTCATACACAAAGAAGGACATTTTATCGAGTTCATGCAGCAAATCATTAGGGAATTCGATATCTGCTTTATCAATCTCGTCAATTAGAAGTACACAACGTTCTTCACTGGTGAACGCTTCCCAAAGCTTACCCGGCTTAATATAGTTTTTAATGTCATAAACACGGTCATCACCCAACTGACTATCACGTAGACGAGATACGGCGTCATACTCGTATAAACCTTGTTGAGCCTTGGTTGTAGATTTGATATGCCACGTAATGAGCTTAAGCCCTAAGCTTTCAGCCACTTGTTCGGCTAAAAGAGTTTTACCTGTCCCCGGCTCACCTTTAACCAAAAGTGGCTTTTGCAATGAACGTGCAGCTTTTACTGCAAGTTTTAAGCTATCGGTCGCAATATATTGATCTGTACCAGTAAATTGTTGAGTTTCAACAGACATGATATAACCTTATTTTTTTATTTAAAGCGGTGAAATTTTCTTGTTAACAACGTGCTGTGGTTTCGCTGCATTGTATTTGGTCCAAAAATAACCAAGGACTAAACCAATACCCACCACAAAGAGAATCAGCGATAGATTCAACCAAACCAATGGCTGATCTTTTGTTAATACACCAAAAATCAAACCAAAAATCGCAGGTGCGATCGCTGCATTTGAACCTTCAGAAACGGTTGGTGTTAATAAAATAGCAAATACGATAAGCCAACCAATGGCACCGATCGATTTGGGTAAGCGCTTCATCAGCCCATACCAACACAACAAAGCAATTACAGCCCCACCTAGGTAAACCGTAATTGCAATACTGCTTTCAGGAATTGAGTCCAATACCGATACTACACCATTCATTTTCACAACTCCTGAATTAACTTAAGCGCCGCGCAAGCCTTCTGGCTCAACTGCATTTGGGTCAATTAAACCTTCTGGAGGCATCTGAATAAAGAATCCTTTTGTTTCAATAGAATCTATGACGTGTAATACGTTCACACGTGCAAGTTTGCGTGATTCACTGAGTTCTAGATCCATGACAAATGTGGCACGACCAAATGCTGTACGTAATGCATCAGGCATTACTGCAAGCGGATCTGTCGCTTCAGTTTCGTTTTCATTAACTTCAGGACGAGCAATATAAAGATACATTTCATCTTTTTTGCTCGATTTGTAGATAGAACAGTACATAATTGAATCAATACTCATTAAACGCAAGGCAAAGGATACATCAAAAAAAAGACTGATACATTAGTGTTTATTAACGCATCAGTCGTGAATTTGTATAAGTGATAGTTCTTTAATCAATCAGAACTTATTCCATCACTTTCATTTGACCAGAAAGATAGCTTTCATCGGCATGCAGCACTTCAATTAAAGGCTTCGTCAGCAAATCATAGCGCCAGCCCAACAAATAACTCGGTAAATCTTGTTCATCATTATGAAAAACCACATGCTGATACAAAGCATTTAACCATTTTTTGCGCATTAAAACTTCTTTAGGCACAGAGGTTTCTTGTACTGCACGCTGAATAACGGTATCGACGCGTGAACCAATATCCTGAGAAGAGTGACGAATTGGACGTGCCATACGCAGCGGCCATTCAGCTTGTTCAGGTAAAAACTTCAACAAATCTAAAATAATTTTACCATGCTCACGCACAATGTTCGGACGAATGTCTTTCACCGCACTCAATTGAAAATTATTTTTTGGATTTTTTTCAACCATATCAATGATGGTTGAGTTTTTAAGAATAAAGCTACGTGGCTGATTTAAGGCTTTCACCATTTGCTCACGCCAAACGGCCAATTGCTGAATTTGCATGAGCTGACGACGTGAATGTCGATAATTACCAATATCGTGATACAGCAAATGGATCGGCGTTTCAGTGCCAATTTCATAAGTTAAATTTTTGCAGTCCTCAAGCACACAATTTAATAAACTTTTCGCAGCCAATTCATCCTGAATCGTATGGCTTAAATTCATTAAATAATGTACATCATTCGCTGCATAGTTCAATTGCTCGGCACTGAGTGGACGAGCCAACCAATCTGAACGTGTCTGATCTTTATCTATATCTACATCGAGCATAGTTTTTAAGGCATTTTGATAGCTGACTTGTAAGCCATGCCCTAAAAATGACATCCCAACTTGGGTATCAAAGACATTTTCTAAAGACTTATGCTGTGCATAGTGATAAATCAGGTCGATATCTTCACTACATGCATGAAAAATGTTTTGCTGAGCTGCAAATAATTTTTGCCAGAATTGGCTTAAATCGAGGGTTGTACCATCAAGTAAATACACCTGATTTTGTACATTAATTTGGAAAAGTCCAAGTTTGGGCCACAGGGTATCTACTTTTATAAACTCGGTGTCGAGTCCGTAAATCGAGCTTTGGTCCATAAGATTTAAAACGCAATTTAAATCTGGCTGATTTTGAATGAATTGATACATAAGTTGCTGAGTCTAATTTTAGATGCTCTATGAGCTTATATTAACTGATATATATTATTTATCTATAAGGAAAAACGTTATTTTAGTGACTTATTTCCTTTATTTAGCTTTTTTATTCATTGTAAACAAAAACTTTAATCGTTATTAAGTATAAATAATTAGATAAAAATTATACAAAGCGAAACGAGTTTCGCTCTATATTTACTTCATTCGCATTCGGTTATGCACGGCCTGACTTAAGGTATGACTATCCACATATTCAAGCTCACCACCCTGTGGTACACCCTGTGCAATACGGGTCATTTGTATTGGTAAATGTTTAGTCGCTTCAACCAAATAATGTGCTGTCGCTTGACCTTCAACTGTTGCATTGGTCGCCAAGATCACTTCCTGCACTTTACCATCACTTAGTCGTTGAATTAAATATGGGATACCAATTTCGTCGGGGCCAATACCGTCGAGTGGCGACAAATGCCCACCCAATACATGATATTTCCCTCTAAAACTACCACTTTGCTCGATTGCCATGACATCTGCAGGAGATTCAACCACACAAAGCAGTTGATCATCACGCTCTGAAGAGACGCAAATGTTGCATACTTCATCTTCAGTCAATGAATGGCAAATGGAACATTCATGAATATAGTTGGTTGCTTCAGTCAAGGCATGTGCCAGACCGACAGCGCCTTCCCTGTTTTTCATGATTAAGTGCAGTGCCATACGTTGAGCCGACTTTGGCCCAACGCTTGGTAAAATACGCAATGCCTGTACAAGTTGATCAAAACGATCACTAAACATTTAACGTATTCCTTAGAATAAACCTGAAAGACCTGGTGGAAGACCCATACCAGAGTTTGCAGATTTCAGTTTTTCTTCTGAAATCGCTTCAGCTTGACGTGAAGCATCATTCATTGCTGCTGCAATTAAGTCTTCAATCATATCTGCATCATCTTGAAGTAGTTCAGGATTGATTTCGATACGTTTCACTACATGACGTGCAGTCATAGTAACTTTAACCAGACCACCACCTGCTTCAGCGTGAACTTCAACTTGTGCAAGCTCTTCCTTGGCTTTTTTAATGTTGCTCTCAACTTCTTTTTGCATGCGTTGAGCTTGCTGCATGAGCATATTAATGTTCATAAAAATCTCCGAACAAAACTGATGAATTCACTTTAGATAAGATCTAAACCGCGTGAAAGATCGCGAATAATATCATTAATATCTTCTAAACCAACAGATACGCGAATTAAACCTTCGCTAATCCCTGCTGCTTTTTTCGCTTCTGCTGACATTCTGCCATGAGAAGTCGTTGCAGGATGGGTAATTGTTGACTTTACATCACCCAAGTTACTTGTAATAGAAAGGAACTTAGTATTATCAATCACTGTCCAAGCGCCTTCACGTTCGCCTTTCACAACAAACGATACAACTCCGCCAAAGCCTTTTTGTTGTTTTTTCGCCAACTCATGACCTTCGTGATTTGGAAGTCCCGCATAGTACACTTTTTCAACTTTCGGGTGTGCATCCAACCATTCAGCTAAAGTCTGAGCACTTACACAGTGAGCTTTCATACGTAAGCTTAAAGTTTCTAGGCCTTTCAGGAAGATCCATGCATTGAATGGACTCATCGAGTTACCCAGTGTACGAATAACACCTGTAATCTCTTCCATCAATTTTGCACTACCTACAACAGCACCACCGAGCGCACGACCTTGACCATCAATATATTTTGTTGATGAGTAGATCACGAGGTCCGCACCAAATTTAATCGGTTGCTGTAACACCGGTGTACAGAAAGTATTATCGACTGCAAATAATGCCCCATGCGCATGTGCAATATCAGCAATGGCTTGTAAATCCCCTACTTGAGCTAATGGGTTTGACGGTGTTTCAATAAACAAGAGGCGTGTCGTTGGACGAATCGCTTGTTTCCAAGCATCTAAATCTTCCAAATCAACAAAAGTAACGTCAACACCAAATTTGATGACATATTTTTCAAACAGAGAAATGATCGAACCAAAGACAGCACGTGAACACACCACATGATCGCCAGCTTTCAAATATGCCAAAGTGATCGCGTGTACGCCCGCCATACCTGAACTTGTCGCAACAGCGGCTTCAGCACCATCCAAAACAGCTAAACGTTTTTCGAAAGCTTGTACAGTTGGATTGGTATAACGTGAATAGGTATTGCCTTCAATTTGACCTGAAAATTTTGCTGCGGCATCTGCTGCACTTTCACAAACAAATGATGAAGTCAGGAAAATTGGCTCACTATGTTCACCCTCAAAAGTACGAGTATGACCTGTACGAATCGCTAAAGTCTCTAATTGGTATTCGATGTCGTCTTGTTGGCTCATCTGTATTACTCAGTCGCGAAGAACTGCCTTTGTGAAGAATTGCCAATATTTTGAGCGTCTAAGCTATTTAAGGTCAAGGTAAAATACTAAATTATCGCTTAGACTTCGACCAATCCTACAAGGACTTAGGCAATTGACAGTTATGCACCCTTTCAAACAGAAATTTCTGGCGCAGCAAAAGAAAATTAAACACTTGTCTACACGTGTGTTTAATGCAAAATCGTTGGTCCTTTCTCAATCGACACCCTATGAAGTAATTACTGAATATAAACATGCAAAAGTTCGGTATTACGCTTCGCCTGATCGTAAATACAAAGAACCCTTAGTGTTTGTTGCTCCACTGGCCATCAATATGGCGATTTATGATTTGTATCCATATCGCTCATTGGTTAAACATTTTCAACACAGTGGCTTTGATGTCTATTTGCTGGAATGGGGAAAATTAAACTATCAAGATCGTTTCTTAAATTTTCTATCGTTTATTGATGATGTGATTCCACATTGTATTGATCAAATTTGTGAGCATGCAGATAGTCGATACATCTCGCTACACGGTTGGAGTATGGCTGGAGTCTTTGTCACGCTGTATACCGCATTACATCAACCTGAACATGTTAAAAATCTAATGGTGATGGGCGCGCCGATTGATAGCTATGCCTCAGGTCGTATCGGAAAGCTATTTCAAAAAACCAATCGCTTGCTTTCACGTAGTAAGAATTTACAAGATACGGTCTACACAGGGAAAATCCCTAAACATTTTATCCATACACCGGGTGTGCTCAATGCGATTGGATTTAAAATCGTCGATCCACTGGGTTGGTTCAAAAGCCAAAAACAATTTTTATCTAACTTAGATAATCTGCATGATCTGTATGAACATGCAACCATGGGCGATTTTCTCAATCACATGATTGACTATCCGGGTGGAATTAACCAAGACATGGTGTTCAATGTTTGGCTACAAAATCCACTTAAAAACGGCATTATTCAATTGAAAGATAAAGTTATTAAATTAAAAAATATCCACTGCTCTTTGTTGATTGGCGCGGGTTCTACCGATCAAATCGTTACTGCTGATGCAGCAAGTCCTTTAGGCGAATTGACAAGTAGTCAAGATGTCACGTTTACTCTCATTCCCGGTGGTCACCTCGGCCTGATGTCGAGTGAAAAAAGTGCCAATCAATTTTGGCCAACTTTGACCCAGTGGCTTACACAAAGATCCAGTTTATTGAAATAAAAAATTTAGAGGGTAAAGATGATTCAGTCAGTTGCATTTATCGGATTGGGCGCAATGGGTTACCGTATGGCAGCGCACCTACCAAAACAGTTCGACACGGTTTATGTCTGGAATAGAAACTTTACCAAGGCAGAGCAACATGCTGCTGAATTTGGTACGCAAGCGGTTGCATTAGAGCAAGCAGTACAAGCGGACATTATTTTTTCATGTCTACCCATCAGCCAAGATGTTGAAAATTTAATTGCGAGTGTGACGCTGAAATCAGGCTCGATTTGGGTCGACTGTACCAGCGGTGTGCCAGAATCTGCAAAAAAACTCGCTGCAGCCTTAAAGCAACAAAACGTTTCGTTCTTAGACGCCCCTGTGAGTGGACAAACCATTGGCGCTGAAACGGGAACATTAACCGTCATGATTGGTGGTGACGCAGCAGCCTTTGAACGTGCATTACCTGCGATCCAAACATTTGGCAGACTGATTAAACATGTGGGTGAACCGGGTGCGGGTTTTGCTGTTAAAGCTGTAAACAACATGTTAATGGCTGTAAATCTTTGTGCAGTTGCTGAAGGATTCACCACCTTAAAAGCGCATGGCGTAGACTTACATGAGGCACTCGATTGTATTAATGCGTCGAGTGGTAAAAGTAATGTGACTGAAACAGTTTTACCTCAGCGCGTACTGAATCGTAGCTTCCCATTAACCTTTGCACTTCCATTACTTGCAAAAGATACGGGAATTGCTGTTGATCTGGTGCGACAAGCAAAACTTTCAGCACCTGTGCTCTCTTTGACGCAAAATTTAATCCAAGCAGCAAGCGATCAAGCTGAAGAAAACAGTGATTTTTCAAGCGCTATGATTATGTATGAAAAATGGAGTAAAATTACAATTGAGTAATAACTCGCCATTGAATAACGATAAATAACCATCATATTGTACTCTAGTGTCATAACACACATTGTTACAAATGACAGAGGAAACTCGCATGAACAAATTTACCCTCGCAACTTTGCTAGGTGCTGTAACTTTAATCGGGGCTTCTACTGCTGTTTTAGCATCTGAGCAAGAATGCCAAAAGTTGAAAAATGACCATGATGTGATTTATGCGTCGAAAGGTTTCTGCTTTAAAGATCCTGATGCTAAAGCGAAGTTTGGCAATGACAATTGCTACACAACTAAGCCTAAATTTTCAGAAAAAGAGCAACAACGACTTGACGCGATCAAAGATCGTCAGAAAGAATTGAACTGTAAATAATTACGATTCAATTCGCTCAAGGAATTTAGCAATGACTTATGATGATCAAAATATTTTTGCTCGGATTTTACGTGGAGAACTTCCTGCGTTTAAAGTCTATGAAGATGATCAAGTACTCGCTTTTATGGATGTCATGCCACAGGCCGAAGGTCATACGCTCGTAATTCCTAAAACCCCTGCTATTACGCTGCTTGATTTAGATCCAGAAGCGGCTGCTTATACCATTCAGGTAGCTCAAAAAGTTGCGAAAGCAATGGAAAAAGCCTTAGACGTGAAAGGTATCGTATTGATGCAGTTGTCTGGCGCTGCTGCGGGTCAAACTGTTCCGCATGTGCATTTCCACCTGATTCCGACTTCAGTCCATGAACTAGGTAAACATGCCGCACAAATGGGCGATATGGAAAAAATCAAAGCCATTGGCGAAAAAATCAAAGCAGCACTTTAAGTTCAATTGAATTTAAAGTGATGATCAATGGAGCTTCGGCTCCATTTTTTATGTCTCGAATATTATCCCAAGAACTTTTAGCTGCAAAATTTACTGTTCAATACAACTCTAAGCATTTAATAAATATTATTTTTTATAAATATAAAAGCAATTTAAACCAAAAATCACCTTTCACCGTTTTGAAATATTTCCTTAATAGAACTGTCTTATTTGTAATGAATACTTAGCGCCATTAGATAGCGAAATTACTTCTAGCCAAGCTACTGATAAAACATATTGATATGACTGGAAAAGTCTTCTGGAGCTTCAAATGAAAAAAACTCTATGTGCATTAGCAATCGGGGCAACAATTCTTACACCAATGATGGCGTCTGCTGCAGATGTAAAAATTTATGGCCGTGCACATGTCTCTCTTGACTATCTAGATGATGGTAAAGATTACAACGAAGTTGGTCTTTCTTCTAACGCTTCACGCTTAGGCTTCAAAGTAGATCAAAAAATTAATGATGACCTCAACGTATTCGCTCAAATTGAGCAAGAAGTAAACTTTGCAAGCGGTAGCCAAGACAGCAAAGGTGTAGATTTTTCAACACGTGACACATTCGTGGGTTTAAAAAGTTCAACTTATGGTCAAGCACGTGTAGGTCGTTTTGACAGCCCATTTAAAGTCGCACGTAGCCCTGTGAACTTCTTCGGTGACATGGTTGGTGACGTTCGTAACGTAACACGTGTAGGCAACTTAAAATTTGATGAACGTAATGAAAACACCATTGAATATAAATCTCCAAAATTTGGCGGTGGTTTCAATGTATTAGCTGCAATGTCGATGCATTCAGGTACACAAATTGACCGTGAAGCAGATGGCGAAGGCAAAGATGATAACAAAGCCTATGACCTTGCTCTAACCTATAAAGAAGGCCCAATTGATTTTGCAGCAGCATACGAAAAGTATGATGAAAATGCAGCAAACGCAGCAGGTGGCGCAAGTCGTGATGCCTTCCGTATTGCTGGTGCATATAAGTTAACTGAAGAATTTAACTTGGGTGCTTTATACCAAATTGCGAAACACGACAACGATACAGCCAACCCAGATGCTCAAGTTTTTGGTGTAGCTGGCGAATATAAAGTAACGCCTAAAACCTCAGTACGCGGTGAATACTTCTACCGTGACGTAGATGCTGATGATGCCAATGCAAGCTTGATCGGTGTGGGTGTAGAACATAAGTTAGATAGCACTTTACGCGTATATGGCAACTTAGCAACTGTGCTTAACGACAAAAACTCTAAACTCAACCCTTGGAAAGAAGGACGTAGCTTCGGTAACGGTATTTCAGGGATCGGTGATGAAAATGCAACTGCACTTTCTCTTGGTCTGCGTTACGACTTCTAAGCTGCAATACCCCCTAAAAAAGACATACTCCGGTATGTCTTTTTTTTACTCAAATGTAGTGTCTCAAGACTAAAATAAGCTAAGTTCATCATGTATCAAATATTTAAAAAGTATTTAAAAAACTTAGTCCAGCCTCTTTAACATTAACCATATAGAGATCGTTTAACAGCACTACATGAATAGCCCTTTTTTTTAGCAAAACTTAAACATAACAAATAAAAATCTTATTCACTCAATAAAGATTCTCATTATTAATAATGTAACTTTTAGTAAATATAGTAAATTAGTCAGGATTTAAAATATAAATATAAGCGTTTTAGTCGGATTTAAAATAATTAAACACAAGTGTTTTAGTCAAGTATTTAAAATAAAAAAATTAGTTTATTTTTTAACTAATAAGCACTATAAGTAATTGTATTTAAATTACTTAATAATATATTTTTATTTTAACTATTCAACCTATTTGCTTTTTGTATATATTTGTTAATAATATAGTACAAGTTTAAAGAATAGGCTTATCTCCATGAGCTTAAAATTCAAAGATTTAAATCGTCGTGTGGTCAGAGAAATAACCGCAATACTAATAATTAAAGTGATTATTTTAATGATCATTAAGAACATCTGGTTTGACGCCCCTACTATCCCTAAAAACTTTGACAATCAAGTTGCCGAGCATATTGCTGGCAGTCCTTCCCAAATCAAGGAGACACGTTGATGATTTCTGAAAGCGTGGTCGATCTTTCGCGGTTCCAATTTGCAATGACCGCGATGTATCACTTTATTTTTGTTCCACTGACTTTAGGTCTGGCTTTTATTCTTGCCATTATGGAAACCACCTATGTGATTTCTGGCAAAGAAATTTATAAAGACATGACTAAATTCTGGGGAAAACTCTTCGGTATTAACTTCGCATTAGGTGTTACTACTGGTTTGACCATGGAGTTTCAGTTCGGTACTAACTGGGCGTATTACTCACACTATGTCGGTGATATTTTCGGTGCACCATTAGCCATTGAAGGTCTGATGGCATTCTTCCTTGAATCAACATTTATTGGTTTATTCTTTTTCGGCTGGGATCGCCTATCTAAAGTTCAGCATTTGGCAGTCACTTGGTTAGTTGCACTTGGCTCAAACATGTCTGCACTATGGATTTTAGTGGCCAATGGTTGGATGCAAAACCCTGTTGGTTCCGCGTTTAACTATGAAACTATGCGTATGGAAATGGTGGACTTCGGCGCACTGATTTTCAACCCTGTGGCTCAGGTTAAATTCGTACATACCGTATCTGCAGGTTATGTGACTGGTGCTATTTTCGTACTAGCCATTTCAAGTTACTACTTATTGAAAAAGCGTGACTTGCCATTTGCTCGTCGTTCATTCGCTATCGCTGCAATCTTTGGTTTAGCGTCTACACTTTCGGTGATCTTACTGGGTGATGAATCTGGTTATGAAATTGGTGATGTACAAAAAACTAAACTTGCTGCGATTGAAGCTGAATGGGACACTCACCCAGCTCCAGCGCCATTTACTTTGTTTGGTATTCCAAATAAAGAAACTATGTCCACTGACTACGCAATCAAAATTCCTTATGTCATGGGGATTATCGCAACACGTTCAACTGACAAAGAAGTAACAGGTATTAAAGACCTGATCGTACAACACGAAGCGCGTATTCGTAACGGTATGGTGGCTTACTCACAGTTAGAACAACTTCGTGCAGGCGATACGTCTCCTGAACTTAAAGCAGCATTTGCTGAGTCTCAAAAAGACTTGGGCTATGGTTTGCTTCTGAAAAAATACACAGACAAAGTGGTCGATGCTTCTGAAGAACAAATCAAAGCTGCTGCAAAAGACACTATTCCACATGTTCCAAGCTTGTTCTGGGCATTCCGTGCAATGGTTGCTTCTGGCTTCTTAATGCTCCTTCTGTTCGTACTGGCTACCTTTGCTGTCGGTAAACGTAATGCAGAAAATAAACCTTGGTTATTAAAGTTTGCTTTGTTTGCTCTACCGTTACCTTGGATTGCTGCACAAACAGGTTGGTATGTTGCCGAAGTTGGTCGTCAACCTTGGACTATCGGTGAAGTTCTACCTACACATCTTTCAGCTTCTAGCTTAAGTACAGGTGATGTATGGGGTTCTATCCTTGCATTGGCAGCGTTCTATACTGTACTGCTGATCATTGAAATGTACTTAATGATTAAATTCTCACGCCTTGGCCCAAGTTCTCTACATACTGGTAAATACCACTTCGAGAAACTTGAAGCTGCAAAAAAGGCAAATGAGGAGGCTCAAGCATGATCGAATATGAATTACTCAAAATCATTTGGTGGGTATTAGTCGGTGTCCTACTGATCGGCTTCGCCCTCACCGATGGCTTCGATATGGGCTCAATGGCGATCATGCCATTCGTAGGTAAAAAAGACGAAGAACGTCGTGCGGCAATCAATACGATTGCCCCACACTGGGACGGTAACCAAGTTTGGTTTATTACTGCCGGTGGTGCACTGTTTGCAGCATGGCCAATGGTATATGCAACTGCATTCTCAGGCATGTACTGGGCACTTTTACTGGTACTCTTCGCCCTCTTCTTACGTCCAGTCGGTTTTGACTACCGTTCTAAACTCGAAAATACCAAGTGGCGTAATTCTTGGGACTGGGGTTTAGCAATTGGTGGTGCCGTTCCTGCCCTCGTATTTGGTGTTGCGTTTGGTAATATGTTCCTCGGTGTACCATTCACTATGGACGAAACTGTTCGCTCAACTTACACAGGTAGCTTCTTTGCACTGCTTAACCCATTCGCTTTAGTTTGCGGTATTGTGAGTTTATCTATGCTTTGCGCTCACGGTGGTGCATGGCTCATGCTTCGTACAGACGGCGACCTACGTGCACGCTCTGCAAAAGCGACTCAACTTATGGGTATCGTATTCTTGGTTTGCTTCTTACTTGCAGGCGCATGGTTATACTTTGGTAATATCCAAGGCTACACATTAGCTCAACCGTTTGACACGAATGGCGTTGCAAACCCATTAGCTAAAGAAGTGATCACCAATGCCAACCCAGGTTGGATGAATAATTACAGTACTTATCCAATTACTATGATTGCGCCAATCATGGCTATTTTAGGTGCTTTGATCATCATCCTTGCCGCAGGTAAAGGTAAAGCTGGTTTTAGCTTCCTTGGTTCAAGCTTGGCAGTCATTGGTGCAATCTTAACTGCTGGTTTTGCATTGTTCCCTTTCCTTATGCCATCGAGCATCAACCCAACTGTAAGTTTGACTATGTGGGATGCGGTTTCAAGTAAAAATACACTGACTGTGATGACAGTTGCCGCGTGTATTTTTGTCCCAATTATCCTGTGCTACACAACTTGGTGTTACTACAAGATGTGGGGTGTGGTCACTAACAAACATATTGAAGAGAATTCACACAGCCTATACTAAGGCTGTGTCTAAGGAGAAAAGACGATGTGGTATTTTGCTTGGATTCTCGGTATTTTGATGGCATGTTTTGCGGGTGTACTTAGTGCGCTTTACATCGAACATCATCAAGATCTAGATGAGGAATAACAAATGACTGATGCTGCTGTAGAAAAATCACTTGTAGAAAAGAAGCCAAATAAATTTGCAATGGTCATTTCCTGCCTGTTAGCTTTTCCTTTGGCAGCCGTGTTACTTGTACATCCTGCTGCCATGCTGGATGACAATGGTGGATATAGCCATCGAGCGCTGATGTTCATCATGATAGGTATTTCAGGAGGTTTTGTGCATGGTGTGGGTTTTACGCCACACCATTGGTTCTGGAAATGGCTTTTTAGCCCCTTCCTCGCTTGGCCACTCATGTTATGGGGCTACTACACATGGTTCCTACATTAATTAATATCTAAATAAAGCCCTCAATTGAGGGCTTTTTTTTCTTGATTGAAACCACCAAAACCGTTTTAAACCCACAAATAAATAAAAAAATGATCCGAGTTGCACACTTCAGAGTTTGTATGAGCACCATTATGTTAAATAAAATCGTATATCTGTTTTATGCTTTTATATATCTCATTTATAATCAGATATATATGAGAATTAAGAATTACTTTAATGGCTATATACAAAACAAACTCTATTACGAATTACTTAGATAATATTGCTCCATTTTATTATTTTTTGATTTTCCCCTTTGTTGTAGCCTTAATGGTAATTTGCTTTGATTTCGAGTTCAGCGGGATTTTTTCGAATACACAACAACTTCAAGTTTTATCAAAACATAGGTTTTTAAATGATTTTTTTGCTTTATGTACTTGGATTACAATTTTTCTTATATTTTTCAGCCGAAAGTTTTTTGGCTTAAAACCAGATATCCAATTACAGGTACAAAACGCTGTTATTAAACAGATAAGAACTCGTGATGGTCTCGCAATGTACAGTGCAACTATGCTTTGTTTCTTCATTTTTTTTATCATTTGTATCAGCTTAACTTGGTTTCCGAGTGATCCAATGCAGCCTGAAACAGGAACTAAAGGATATGCTTTTAAAAAAGCTATATATTCAGCTAAACCAGTATTTATTTTGTTTATTCAATATTTTAAATATGCTTTAAGTCTCCTATTTACTCTTGTATTGGTACATATTTTAGATGCACGAAAAATTATAAAAGAGCAAACGTTGAATTAGGATTTCCTAAAGTTTAAATAATACACGTTATACAAAACACATTTAATTTCTTTTCAAATCAAAGCCCTAACTATAGAAGAAGCACCATTCCACCGAATGGTGTTTTTTAAATGAGTTATCACTTTTAATGAATATTGCAATAATCAATTTTTAGAAGTTTTATCTCGTCTATTTTAAAACTCAAGCAAAAAAACCGGATATAAATCCGGCTTAATGTTGTCTATTACACTTAACGATGCGTATGAATCGACATCACAATCCCCATACCGGCAAGCATGGATATGACTGCTGTCCCCCCATAACTCATCAACGGTAGTGGATCACCTGTTACCGGTAAAATCCCACTGACCATACCCGAGTTTAAAAATACAAAAAAGAAGAAAGTTAATCCTATCGCTCCTGCATAGAGTCGTCCAAAATTATGGAAGCAATTTAGTCCAATAATCAAACAGCGAACTATAATTGCTGTAAATAAACTAAATAAAAGAAATACACCAATAAAGCCAAATTCTTCTGCATAGGTCGACATAATAAAGTCAGTATGATGCTCTGGCAGATAACCCAAGTGCGACTGTGT
The DNA here is from genome assembly GCF_013418475.1 of Acinetobacter sp. YH12140. Classification (NCBI taxonomy): domain Bacteria; kingdom Pseudomonadati; phylum Pseudomonadota; class Gammaproteobacteria; order Moraxellales; family Moraxellaceae; genus Acinetobacter; species Acinetobacter sp. YH12140. Next base: position 61,953 of record NZ_VPBZ01000012.1, on the reverse strand, counting down.
CCCTTCGGTATACCCCTTACCCATTAAACCACCTGAACCAATGGCAATTTTAGACTGAATAATATTCCAACCTGCACCAAGCGCGTCAGATTCAGGGTCAAATAAGGTCAGTACACGTTTTTTCTGATATTCCTGTAAAAAAAACATCCAAAGTACAGGTGCTGCAATTGCAAAGGCGGTTAAAGCACCTGCAATTAAACGCCAAGACATACCACTTAAAAATAAAACAAAAATACCCGGAATAATCAAACCGATATTCAAGTCAGGCTGTAAAGCGACCAATGCAAATGGAATCAATAATAAAATTAATGCCCCGACAATTTGTAAAAATTTCGGTGGAAAAGGTTTTCGCGCAAAATACCACGCCATCATGAGTGGCATGGCAAATTTCATAAACTCACTCGGCTGCATACTGCCGATACCCGGCAAGCTAATCCAGCGTTTCGCCCCCATCCTTTTTTCACCAATGACCAGAACCAACAACAGTAAAAATATACCGATGGCATATAAGTACGGACTCATAGATTGGTAAACTTTGGGTGGAATTTGCGCACAGATCAACATCACAATAAAGCCCACACCAAAACTTGTGGCTTGGCGTAGTACCATTCCCGAATCTTCCGCGGTCGCACTATAGACAACCATCAGCCCCAATATTGCATTGAGTACCAAGAAGCAAAGTAACCACGGGTCTAAATGAAGTTTAGCCCATCGAGAAGAATCGTGTTTTATACTGCGGCCATCACGTAATGACTGACGTAAAAAACGATACTGTTGAGAAGGGATCATTGCGAAACAGATCTAAAAAGGATGCGGGAATTATAGATTAAAGCGACAGTAAAAATCACTGTCCCTTAAATATTCCTTGAAATAATCATCTATTCACTTGAGACGCTAAAATTAAACGTGCCAATTCCAAGTCATCCGGATAGGTAATTTTAATATTGTCCGAACGACCCTGCACGACATTGACATGCTCACCGACAAATTCTAAGGCACTTGCTTCATCTGTGATGGTCGCACCAGCGGCAAGCGCTTGTTCAATGGCATTTTTAAGCACACCCAATTTGGCAATTTGTGGTGTCTGCGCTTGCCATAAAGTTGAACGATCTACCGTTGTTGATATAAGTGGTGCCGTTTCAACTCGTTTTAAGGTATCGCGTACGGGAATGGCGAGAATCGCACTTTGCTCAGTTTCTACTGCCGATTGAACTAAATTTTCTAAACTCAACTGCAAGACACATGGTCGTGCTGCATCATGAACAAATACCCAATCATCATCATTGGCAATCTTAGATAGATATTGCAATGCATTGAGTACAGAATGCACACGCTCTGCACCGCCTAGACAAAAATGTGCCTTCTCTTGATTAGTGAGTGCCAAAGTCTGAGCAACATTATCTTGCTCTCCTATTGCCAATACATAGCCTGTTAAAGGCAATTGGTTAAGACGCGCAACTGTGTGTTCAAGCACATTTAGACCCGCAATGTTTTGATATTGTTTTAGTTCAGTTTTAGAAAATCGACTTCCTGAACCAGCAGCAGGAATAATAGCCCACAATTTAAGGTTCGGGTGGAAGTTCGGCTGGTTCTGACTCATTGGTACGTAGGTCTACTTTTGCGTTTGGATCAATATAAATTGGTTTGTACTGAGTACTGATCGTACTCATTTGTACGAAAGTTTCATGCGGTTTAATTAAACCTAAATCAAGACGAGCATGCTCTTCAATAGCTTCAACGCCATTTTTTAAATCGTATACTTCAGCGGCAAGCACGCGATTTCGTTCTTTTAATTCGTCATTGAGTTCGACTTGTTGTTGTATTTTCTGACTCAGTTGTTGATGTTGATGATAACCACCTTCACCGAACCAGTATAAATATTGAAACCCTGCGATCAAAAAGATCGCAAGGCCCAACAATGCTTTACTCGCTTTGGAGTCAAATACATTTAACATAGATAGCATGATCTGCTTAGTTCAAACCTTTGAACTCAGCTTTACCGCGATATGCAGCATTAGTCAATTCTTCAATACGAAGTAATTGGTTATATTTCGCTACACGGTCAGAACGGCAAAGTGAACCAGTTTTGATTTGACCCGCTGCTGTACCCACTGCAAGATCCGCAATAGTTGAATCTTCAGTTTCACCAGAACGGTGTGAAATTACTGTAGTGTAACCATTTGCTTTTGCAAGGTAGATTGCATCTAGAGTTTCAGTCAACGTACCGATTTGGTTGTACTTGATCAGAATCGAGTTACCCACTTTTTCGTTGATACCACGTTGAAGAATCTTAGGATTCGTAACGAATAGGTCATCACCAACCAATTGGATTTTGTCGCCAAGGATTGAAGTGAGGTAAGACCAGCCTTCCCAATCAGACTCGTCCAAACCATCTTCAATTGAGATGATTGGGTATTGTTTTGCAAAACCTGCAAGGTAGTCAGCAAATTGGTTGCTAGTGAATGCTTTATTGCCTTCACCTGCAAGGATGTATTGACCATCTTTGTAGAATTCTGAAGATGCACAGTCAAGCGCAAGCATAATGTCTGAACCTGCTTTGTAGCCAGTTTTTTCAATTGCTTCAAGAATTACTGTAATTGCTTCTTCGTTAGAACGAAGGTTCGGTGCAAAACCACCTTCATCACCAACTGCAGTATTTAGACCTTGTTTCTTTAAAACTGATTTTAAAGAATGGAAAATTTCAGCACCAGCGCGTAAAGCTTCAGAGAATGAAGTGAAGCCAACTGGCTCAATCATAAATTCTTGAATGTCTACGTTGTTGTCTGCATGTGAACCACCATTTAGGATGTTCATCATTGGAACAGGCATAGTCAAAATGCTGTTATTACGAAGGTCTGCGATGTATTGGAAAAGTGGAATTTTCTTTTCATCAGCAGCAGCGCGCGCAGCAGCTAGCGATACCGCTAAAGTTGCGTTCGCACCTAATTTTTCTTTGTTTTCAGTACCGTCAAGCGCGATCATTGTGTTATCAATGTCTTTTTGTTCGAATACTGATTTACCCAACAATGCATCACGAATTACTGTGTTAACGTTGTTAACCGCAGTTTTAACGCCTTTACCTAAGTAACGAGCTTTGTCGCCGTCACGAAGTTCTAAAGCTTCACGAGAACCAGTTGAAGCACCAGATGGTGCACATGCACGGCCTACAACGCCAGAGGCTAAGATTACGTCTGCTTCGATGGTAGGGTTACCACGAGAGTCCAAAATTTCACGTGCACGAATGTCAACGATTTGGCTCATGAACAATTCCTCAGTTGATTAATAAAAATGATGCGTCAAAAGTGACGCATCAATGTGTATCGAATTAGTGTGTATCTAACTTTGCGAAACCTTTAACCAAGGTATCGAGTTCTTTTAACTGTGCCAAGAAAGGCTCCAACTGTGACATGCGTAGCGCACATGGACCGTCACATTTGGCATTTTCTGGATCTGGATGAGCTTCTAAGAACAATCCTGCTAAACCAGTCGCCATACCTGCACGTGCCAGTGTCGTGATTTGCGCACGACGACCACCTGCAGAATCCGCACGACCACCCGGCGTTTGAAGCGCATGCGTAACATCAAAGAACACAGGGACATTCATTTCTTTCATGATGTCAAAGCCCAACATGTCTACAACTAAATTGTTGTAACCAAATGCTGAACCACGTTCACAAAGAATCAGCTTGTCATTCCCTGCTTCCAAACACTTATGCAAAATATGACGCATTTCGTGTGGTGCGAGGAACTGTGCTTTTTTAATGTTGATGATGGCATCAGTTTTCGCCATCGCTTCAACAAGGTCAGTTTGACGGCTTAAAAATGCAGGAAGTTGGATAATATCCGCAACTTCAGCAACAGGCGCAGCTTGATATGGTTCATGTACGTCAGTAATAATCGGCACATTAAAGTGTTTTTTAATGTCAGCTAACCACTCGATTCCTTTTTCCAGGCCTGGGCCACGGAAAGAGTTCAAGCTTGAACGATTGGCTTTATCAAAACTGGCTTTAAACACATACGGAATATCCAAGCGTTTGCAGATATCCACATATGTTTCAGCAATTTCAAAAGCAAGGTCTTTTGACTCAAGTACGTTCATGCCGCCGAATAGTACAAATGGCAAATGATTTGCCATTTGTATATCGCCTAAACGTACAATTTCCTGTGGTTTTAATTGTGACATTTAAACTCTTCCTGGTTTAGTCAAAAACACATTATTTCGCTTTTTGGTACTGCTTTTTAGCAGCATCAATAAAGCCTGCGAATAATGGGTGTCCATCACGTGGTGAACTTGTAAATTCCGGATGGAATTGTACAGCAATAAACCAAGGATGTTCAGGAATTTCAACAGTTTCAACAAGACGCTGTACTGGAGAATAACCTGAAATCTTCATGCCTTTTTCTTCAAGCACTGGGATATAACGGTTGTTCATTTCATAACGGTGACGATGACGTTCAACGATCTCTTCAGAACCGTAAACTTGTGCAGTTTTTGTTCCCGCAACCAATTCAGATTTTTGAGCACCCAGACGCATTGTGCCGCCTAAGTCAGAATCTGCATTACGTTGTTGAACTTCGCCGCGCTCATCTAACCATTCAGTGATTAAACCAATCAATGGTGATTTTGTAGAACGGTTAAATTCAGTTGAAGTTGCATCACTAATACCCGCAACGTTGCGCGCATATTCGATCACAGCCAACTGCATACCTAAACAGATGCCAAGGAATGGCACACCGTTTTCACGTGCAAAACGAATCGCTTTCATTTTGCCTTCTGTACCACGTTCACCGAAGCCACCCGGCACTAAGATTGCATCCGCGTCTTTTAATACGTCGTTTACATCTTGGCTTTCAAGTTCTTCTGCATTGACATAATCAATCTGAACTTTCACACGGTTTTGAATACCCGCATGTAAAAGCGCTTCGTTTACAGATTTGTATGCATCTGGAAGTTCAACGTATTTACCAACCATCGCTACACGAACTGTGTATTCAGGGTTCAGTAATGCATCTACAACGTTATCCCAGTCTGTAAGATCAGCTTCTGGAAGATCGTTATAACCAAAACGTTCACAGATTAAATCATCAACGTTTTGCTCATAGAAAGTACGTGGAATTTGGTAAATTGAACGCGCATCTTTACATACCACAACTGCACGTGCTTCAACGTTCGTAAATAACGCGATTTTACGTGTAGTGTCAGCATCAACATCATGCTCTGTACGGCAGATCAGGATGTCTGGTTGAATACCAATCGACAAAAGCTCTTTTACAGAGTGTTGAGTTGGTTTAGTTTTTAATTCCGCAGCTGACTTAATGTATGGGAGTAAAGTTAAGTGCATTAACATTGTGCGCTTATGACCTAGTTCGACCATAAGTTGACGTACAGATTCCATGAATGGGAGAGATTCAATGTCACCTACTGTACCGCCGATCTCAACGATCGCAACGTCATAGCCTTCACCTGCGCGAAGAACACGTTCTTTAATATTGTCAGTAATATGTGGAATAACTTGAACTGTACCACCGAGGTAGTCACCACGACGTTCTTTATTCAAGACATCTTGGTACACTCGTCCTGAAGTAAAGTTGTTCAGTTTGGTCATTTTCGCACGACGCAAGAAACGTTCGTAATAACCCAAGTCTAAGTCAGTTTCAGCACCATCCTCTGTGACAAAAACTTCACCGTGTTGGAATGGACTCATAGTCCCTGGATCGACATTAATGTATGGATCCATTTTTACCATGGTTACTTTTAAACCACGGGCTTCTAAAAGCGCAGCCACTGATGCAGCTGAAATACCTTTACCTAGTGATGATACAACACCACCAGTAACGAAAATAAAATGGGTCATTAAGTTTCTCGTACAATGGAGCCTAAATTGGCCTACAATGTTGTGCGATTTTACTTTACTCTGTACCAAGAAAGCAAAGTCATTACGCATCAATTCATAGAACAATTAACAATTGGCTATTGTAACAGCAATTATCATAAAAATTTAGAGTAAGTTCTTATCATTTCTATATTCTTATTTGCTGTTATAATGCAGTTATCCAATCCACACTTTTTTGTTTTGTGTAATTATGAATAAGAAACTTTTAATCTGCGGTGCAATCGCAACAGGTCTACTTCTTACAGCATGTGTAAAAAAAGAAGCACCAAAAGAAGAAGAACAGGAACAGGTTGAAGTTGCAGCATCTGAACCAACAGCATCTGTACCTACACAATTAGAACCAGTTGAAGAACAAGCAGTTGTTGAAGAACTGGCTCAGCAGCAAGTTGAAGTGATTCGTGAAGAAACACCGAATACAACAACTGAAATTCGTCGTGAACCTACTCCTCCTACAGAAACTCCTGCTCCAAAAGCAGAAGCTCCTAAAGCGGCAGAAAAACCTGCACAAGCTGCTCAACCTAAACAAAACTCAGGTTCTGCACAGTCTGAAGATGACGCCGTGGCTGCTGCCATTGCTGCTGCAACACCAGCTTTAGAGAACTAAGATCGAAGTTTTATCAAACAAATGATCAAAAAAACCCGGCAAAAGTCGGGTTTTTTATTGTTTCTATGTAAATAAAAATCTGTACCCGACGATGCACTGTTTTTTCTCACAACTATTCTTGTAATTTTTCAGCTAAATATTCAATAAATAAACGAACACGTTTCGGTAAATGCTCTTGTTGATAATAGACAGCATGAATAAGCTGTTCATGTGGCTCAATTTGATCGTCTAAAAGTTGTACCAATCGCCCTTCTGCAATATCTTTTTCTAACATAAAAATCGAAAGACAAGCGATGCCCATCCCATGAATCGCAAGCTCACGTATCGTTTCACCATTTGACGCCTTGATGTTAGGGCGGATCGTCAGAGGTTTCCCTGCGACTTGGATCGGCCAAGTATTCATATGGGTAATTTGACTAAATCCAAGTAAAGCATGTGCGGTTAGCTCTTCATCATTTTGCGGACGTCCATGCTGCTGAAGGTATTCAGGACTCGCCACCAAACACAGTCGACTCTTATAGATAAGTTTTGCATGCAAACTGGAGTCGTTTAATTTCCCAAAGCGAATTGCGACATCTGCTTTATGCTCTAATAAGTCAATCACTTGATCATGATTCACCAATTCAATCTGTATATGCGGATAACGCGCATTAAATTCTGGAATCAAGGGAACGATCATATGCAGAATAAACGAAATCGCAGAATCGACTCGCACCAAACCCGATGTATCTGCATCTAATTTCAGCAGGGAATCTTCCGCTTCGCTCAAATCATTCAATATCCGCTGTGTTTTTGCTAAAAACAATTGCCCCTCTTGCGTCAGCTTAATTTTGCGGGTAGTTCGTTCCAACAAGGTTACATTTAATTTAGATTCCAGACGCTGTAATGCACGGCTGACACCCGATGCTGTCTGATCCAGTCTTTCTGCTGCTTTGATAATAGAGCCACTATCTACAATAACAGTAAAAGCCTGCAGCTCCTCAATGGTCGATTTCATTGCATATTCTAATTCGTGATTTTTAATCAATAATATATTCCAAACTCATGCATTTTTCTTCATTAAAATTAGCAGCACAATAGCATCAATTCAAAAAAGAGAATTCCTGATGATTGTTCCCCAATTTGGTGTCGGTACCTTCCGTTTGGCAGGTGAAACTGTCATTCACTCAGTTAAAACAGCCTTAGAGCTTGGATATCGTGCTGTAGACACTGCACAAATTTACGCTAATGAAGCAGAAGTAGGCCAAGCACTCCATGAAAGTCAGGTCAATCGAGCTGATATTTTCTTAACCACGAAAATTTGGACTGAAAATTATGCTGCCGACAAACTGATACCCAGCCTAAAGGACAGCTTAATTAAATTAAGGACGGATGCAGTTAACCTCACACTTATTCATTGGCCTGCACCTGCACTTGGAGTCAATATTCCTGAATTAATGGGACATTTACTTGAGGCAAAAAAACAAGGTTTGACTGAACATATTGGTGTATCTAATTTTAATATTGAGCTCACTCAACAAGCCATTGATCACATCGGACTAGAAAATATTGCAACCAATCAAATTGAACTGAGTCCTTATCTTCAAAATGAACGACTTGCGACTTACTTAAAACAGCAAAATATTGATGTCACCTCTTATATGACCTTGGCTTATGGCAAAGTGCTAAATGACCCAATACTTTCTGATATTGCAGCACAACACCAAGCTTCAGTTGCACAAGTGACACTCGCTTGGGCGCTGCAAAAAGGTTATGCCGTAATTCCATCTTCAACCCAACGTGAACATTTAATCAGTAATTTAAAAGCTCAAGAAATTCATTTAACACCAGAACAGATGCAGGCCATTGTCACACTAGACAGAAATGCGCGTGAAGTGAACCCACCTGAACTTGCTCCAGTGTGGGATATTTAATATGAAATTCAATTTTCCATTAATTGCATTAGCCGCAGGTGCTTTTGCAATTGGCACATCAGAATTTTCACCGATGGGATTTTTGCCTAAAATCGCAGCAGATCTATCAGTGTCTATTCCTCAAGCAGGATTACTGATTAGTGCCTATGCCGTTGGCGTCATGATTGGTGCCCCATTAATGACCTTATGGTTAGCACGTTTTCCAAAACGCACTGCCCTTATTTTATTGATGGCAATCTTTACGGTCGGCAATATTTTGGCAACGATTGCCCCTAACTATCTCGGTTTAATGGCGGCACGCTTAGTCACCAGCTTAAATCATGGTGCATTTTTTGGCTTAGGTTCTGTCGTTGCAGCGAGTGTTGTGCCGAAAGATAAACAAGCCAGTGCTGTTGCCATAATGTTTATGGGCTTGACCATTGCCAATATTGGCGGTGTACCACTCGCAACGTGGGTAGGACAAAATATCGGTTGGCGTATGTCTTTTGCCGCTATTACCTTATTGGGCATCATCACCATGTTGGCATTATGGAAAGCACTACCCCATCAGCAACAGACCGAAAAACCTGATGTACGAGCAGAGTTAAAAGTATTAACACGCATGCCTGTTGTTTTAGCACTGCTCACCACAGTCATGAGTGCTGGAGCTATGTTCGCGCTCTATACCTATATCGCACCGAGCTTAAAAGTCTTTACCCATGCAAGCCCTGAGCTTATCACTTTCATGTTGGTCTTAATCGGGATCGGATTTTCAATCGGTAACCATTTCGGTGGTAAGTTTGCAGATCAGTCTTTAGATAAAACCTTGATTGGCTTTTTAGTCTTACTCATGCTGATGATGCTGTTATTTCCAATTTTAGCAACAACCACCATTGGCGCGGCGATTGCATTAATCATCTGGGGAGCAGCAGCCTTTGCCGTCGTACCACCTTTACAAATGCGTGTTATGACAGTCGCTCACGATGCACCAGGCCTCGCTTCTTCAGTGAATATTGGTGCATTTAATCTTGGAAATGCATTGGGTGCAGTCACAGGTGCCGCAGTGCTAAATCTTAACCTAAGCTATGCTGCGGTGTCTTATGCAGGCGCTACACTGAGCGCTATAGCGTTGATTTTAGTATTGATTCAAATGAAGCTTAAACCTCAAATTACTGCATGTTGCGCACAAGCTGAATAACACATACTTAAAATAGCCTATCAAAAGTAGGCTATTTTTTAATTCGCATATAACTTTAAAAAATCTGCCATTAATTTGGTTGCCCATGAATGGGTGTCGACTAAACCTTCATAATAACCACAGTGACTGCCTTTTTTAGTGGTCACCACCACTACATTCGGCAAAGAACGGATTAATTCTTTATAGGGTTCAAAGTTTTGAATGTGGCAAATAGGATCGTCTTCGGCATTTAAAATCATCAAAGGAATTTTAAGATTTTCAAATACATAAATTGGGTTGGTGGATTTGGCATAACTTTCATAATCAGCAAAACCCGCCATTTGAAAATATGCACGTTCAAACTGTGCCAGATTTTTACTTTTCAATACATCAATTAAAGAGGGTGTTGCTGACCATGTTGCAGAATAGGGTTCTACAAATTTCTGAAAGAGCTTCTTAGTCATCATTTTACTGTAAAAAGGGTGGACATTTTTAAAGCCAAGCTCGGTGTCATAGCCCGGACATAAAGCAAAAGCCGCTTTAAGTGGTGTTTCCTCACCTTGTTCGCCTAAATAGCGGACCAATAGCCCCGTTCCGGCAGATGAACCGACGCCATACAAACTCGATGCGGGAAATTTCTGCTGAATAAAGGCAATCTGTTCACGTAAGTCATCGGTTGAACCAAATAAGTTTATTTTGGCAACTGGCATAGGCAAATTGGCATGACCACGTCTTAAACACAGTGCAATGCGCCAACCAGTATATAGGTGAAGATCCCGAACCACTTCCCGCATACTTTCAGGCGTTCCCGTAATCGTATGCATGAGCACCACGGTTGGTACAGCCGCAGGTAAATCTAAACCTAACCATGCAATGGCTGTGATTCCACCATCAGCCATGGTCAGCTGCTCTATAGCATCATATTTAAGCTTCACTTGACGCTTTTTAATGACATCAAAATATAGTAAATGTGCGTGGGTATTCGACAGCCAAGGCGTAGGGCGATATTTTTCATGTAGTTGCTTTAACTTCGGCAGCACATGTTTCATTTGCCCTTCAGGATGATAATAAAGCTGTGGTAATTCTGCACCGATAGCATTATCTACAAAATTTAAAAGAGCCTGACGCCCTTTATGAATCACATTATTCATTGACCTTACCTTCACCTCGCTTCGCACCACAGCAAATTATTCCAATCTTTTCACTTTGACTAACAATGCCCATTAAAAAACGTATCTACAAAACCATATCTCACTAGCAATATTTGTTTGCTTAAGCCTCAAAAGCAAAAAGCATGACAATATCCATCATGCTTTTTATCATTCTGTGATGAGCATTTAAAATCAGCAGATTTAAGGCTGATATTGCATAATGCGCTCACCCATTTTCGCCGCCAATGCTTCCAAGCCACTTTTTGGACGAAGCATGACTTCAAAATCAATCATCTGACCTTGTTCATTAAACTGAATCATGTCGATTCCTTTTAACTTTTTTTCGCCAACGTTGGCAGAAAACTCAAGCACCACATTCAAACCATCTTCTGAGTAAAACTCACGGTGATAGGTAAAATTTTCAAAAATTTGAATCACATTGGTCAAAATAAAAGTTACTACAGGCGTACCTGGATATGGGTTAAACGCGACAGGTGAACGAAACACCACATCCTCTGCCAAGAGTTCATTTAAAATATTCATATCCCGTGTGTTAAGCATTTCGTGCCAACGTGCAACAGATTTTTTTGTTGTTTCAATAGTCATGTTTATGTCCTTTTTTTTTGATGAATCATTTCCCTTTCCTCAAACTCCTCTCCCAAATGGAGAGGAAGCACGACAACTGCATATTAAATTGAATGAAGTTGTCGTGGTTTAGTATGAGGCTGATTAAATCACCGCAGCCAAATCTGCACCTTGACGAATGGCACGTTTAGCATCTAACTCACCTGCTTCTTTCGCACCACCAATCAAATGCACATTTTTCCCATCTGCTTGTAGCTGTTCATACATCGCGGTATAGGATTCCTGACCTGCACAAATCACCACATGATCAACATCTAAAATACGTGATTGACCATCAACGGTAATATGCAAACCTTGATCATCAATTTTGTCGTAGCTTGCACCCGCAATCATTTTCACATCGCGGTGTTTCAAACCTGTACGGTGAATCCAACCCGTGGTTTTACCTAAGCCAGCACCAACCGATTTAGCCTTACGTTGCAATAAATACACTTCACGCGGCGATTCTTCGACGTCTGGATGTTTCAAGCCACCGACTTGCGCATAAGTGGTATCAATACCCCATTCATCATAAAATTTCTCAGGATTGAGGCTACCGCTTTCACCTTCATGCGTTAAATATTCAGCCGTATCGAAACCAATACCGCCCGCACCAATGATTGCTACACGTTTGCCAACAGGTTGACGTTCACGTAATACCTGTAAATAGCTCAATACTTTTGGATGATCAATACCATCTATATCTAACTGACGCGGTGTTACACCCGTCGCCACCACGATGTCATCAAAATCAGACTGAGCTAATTCTTCATACGTTGCTGTATGGTTCAATACCAATTTAATCTGAGGCAATAGTTCTATTTTACGTTTGAAATAACGCAGCGTTTCATAAAACTCTTCTTTACCAGGAATCGTTTTCGCAATATTAAACTGTCCACCAATTTGGCTCGATGCTTCAAAAATAGTTATGTTATGACCACGCTCTGCAGCATAAGTTGCAAAGCTTAAACCTGCAGGTCCCGCACCAATCACAGCAATATTTTTCACCTGTGCAGATTCTTTAAAAATCAGTTCAGTTTCATAGCAAGCTTGAGGGTTAACCAAACATGTTGCAATTTTCATCGAGAAAATATGATCTAGGCAGGCCTGGTTACAAGCAATACAGGTATTAATTTCATCACTACGACCTTGTTCTGCTTTTTCCACAAAACGTGGGTCTGCTAGCATTGGACGTGCCATGGACACCATATCTGCATCACCCGAAGCAAGTACGTGCTCAGCCATTTCAGGAGTATTGATACGGTTTGAGGTGATTAAAGGAACATTCACAAGACCTTTTAATTTCTTGGTCACCCATGTAAATGCAGCACGTGGCACTTTGGTTGCAATGGTCGGAATACGCGCTTCATGCCAACCAATACCGGTATTGATAATAGTTGCACCGGCTTTTTCAATGGCTTTTGCAAGTTGCACAACTTCTTCGAAAGTCGAACCACCTTCAACCAAATCCAGCATAGAAAGACGGTAAATAATAATAAAATTTTCACCGACTAATTCACGCGTACGACGCACGATCTCAATTGGAAAACGAATCCGGTTTTCATAACTGCCACCCCATTCATCATCACGGTGGTTGGTACGTGCAGCAATAAACTCATTAATTAAATAACCTTCTGACCCCATGACTTCTACACCGTCATAACCCGCTGTCTGTGCTAACTGAGCACATTTGGCAAAATCATTGATCGTGCGTTCGACGTCTGCTGTGCTTAAAGCTTGCGGTTTTACTGGGTTAATTGGTGCTTGAATAGATGAAGGTGCAACATTATTGGCTTGATACGAGTAGCGACCTGTATGCAAAATCTGCATCGCAATTTTACCGCCAGCATCATGTACCGCCTGCGTAATCACTTTATGTTTTTCTGCTTCTTCTAAAGAATCTAATTTTGAGCCACCAGCAAATGTCACACCATCATCATTGGGAGAAATACCACCAGTTACAATCAGACCTACACCACCTTTCGCACGCTCAGCGTAAAAAGCTGCCATGCGTTCATAGCCACCCGGTGCTTCTTCAAGGCCGATATGCATAGAACCCATCAATACACGGTTCTTTAGCGTTGTAAAACCTAAATCTAGTGGTGCCAATAAATTTGGATAATTTGACATTTTTTCTCCTTAGCGTGCTGAAAAGCTGGCTATTTTTATCTTCACTTGTATACAAGCTTTCTCTTTCCATCTACGTATACAATATTTTTGCAACTTGTTGCACTAATTTATATGCGAGATTTGATTTTTATGCAACATGTTGCATAATAAAAAGTACAAAACTATTTTGACTGAGCCATATATGTCTTTAGCCCATGTTTTACTCACGAGCTTACTTGAAAAACCGAGTACAGGAATTGACCTTGCACGCCGTTTTGACCGCTCTATGGGCTTTTTTTGGAATGCAACACATCAGCAAATCTACCGTGAACTCAGTGGCATGCAGCAAAAAGGCTGGATCAGTACCATTGAAGATGAGCACAGTACAACCCGTAAAAAAACCTACCAAGTTGAACAGCTTGGACGCGTAGAGTTGGCAAATTGGATGGTTGAACAAAGCCCTCCGGCTCAGTTACGTGAAGAGTTGATGGTCCGTTTACGTGCTGAAGCTCAACTGGGTACAAATGGCGTATTACCTGAATTAGAACGCCATCTAGACATTCACAAAGAAAAACTAAAAGTGTACCAGTCTATTTTTGCAAAAGACTTTGCACATGCGCATGATGAAGACCGTACTTTGTACATTCATAAAATGATTTTACAGCTTGGGATTGATTTGGAAATCGGTTGGATCAAATGGCTCGAAACCATCATTCCACAGTTGCATAAATTTAATCGCTAAAACAAAAAATAAATAGGAAGCCGCATGCCGCACTATACAATGCCAGATCAACAACAACTATATGTTCGTGAATATGGTCAAGGAGAACCAATCCTGGTTTTATCTGGACTCGGCATGCAAAGTTGGCAATGGCACCCTTTTCTATATCAACACCGAAAGCATTTTAAATTTATCATTCCAGACTGGCGTGGATTTGGCGGCTCTAAACATTGTCAAATTCCAAATATGGATACCATTTCAAGCCATTGGCGAGATATTGACAGCTTAGTTTCCCAGCTCGGTTACGATAAAATCACGGTGATTGCTTACTCCATGGGGGCAACGACCACCATGCACGGTTTGAAATACGGTCAGTTTGCCGAAAAAATTAAACGTTATTTGCACATCGATCAAACGCCTAAAATTAGAGTAGATGAAGATTGGCAATATGGTTTATATGGCAAACGCCACACTGAGTTTTTAAGTATTTTAGAAGACATCTCGAAGGTACTTGCAACTAACCTCTCCGTGCCATTTGCACAGCAGATGAATAAACATGACCGTCAAGGTCTGGTCGACGCTTGGTTACGGTTCATAGACTTACAAAATAGCAATCCTTATGCATTATCAGCTTTCCGTTTTGCATACCAACAACCAACTTTACAGAAGCTGATATTACCCTCACAAAGTGTGGCCTATTTATATTGGTATATTCAAAATTATTTAAACCATACTGAAGATTATCGTGAAGCCATTGCAGCACTCACCGCACCGACGACTTTTTTCACAGGGGCAAAATCGATCCTCTATCCTGCTCAAGGTCAAAAAATTATTGCTGACAGCCTAGTCAATGCTGAGCAGATTATTTTTAAAAAATCGGGACACACTCCATTAATCAGTGAACCGGTCAAATTTAGCCGTGAAATCACCAAGTTCTTAAAACAAGCGCTCTAATTAGACTGAATAAAAAAACAGGCTCAATACTTTCAAGATTGAGCCTGTTTTTTTATGAAGGTAAGCGTTACTTAACTGTTTGCGTCAAAATTGAATTTCAAATTTAACGTTATTATTACTTTTTAAAATAAGCACTAGAAAACCCGACGATCGTATTCAATTGCTTCCAAATCATATACTTGGTAAACACAATCAAATAAAGGACGTGCCAATTCCCCTTCATCATCATTCCGCACGATCAAATAAATTTGGCTAATGGCAGCACTGTCCGATAATTTCACATAATTCACATGCCTAAACTGCATAATTTGGACAGATTCAGGAACAATACAAATGCCTTCGCCCGCAGCGACCATACCCAGAGATTGCTGCAAATCTGCTTGAGTATTGAAGCGTTTCGGCTCCATCCCATATTCTAAAAATAAAGACTTGATCAGCGTTGCATAACTTTGACCATCCGTTGCAGGATAAATAAAAATCTGCTCATCTTTGAGATTATTTAATGCAATCTGCTGCTGTGAAGATAAAGGATGACTCGAATGCACCGCAACAATTAGTGGCTCTTCACGCAATAGCACACGTTTAACCGCCTGATCCGACACTCGAACTCGGCTAAAGCATGCATCAACCCGACCTTCTTTTAATGCCTGAATCTGATCGACTGCACTCAGTTCAATTAAATTTACATTTAAGTGTGGATATTGCTGACGGAATAAATAAACAATTCGAGGTAATAAACCACAGAGTAACGAACCGCCATACCCAATATTAATAGTACGTTCAGTGGCACTGGCCCGCTGCGTAATGAGCTTAATTTCTTCTGCATTGGAAAGTAACTTCACAGCTTGCTGATAAAAGAAACGGCCAATGGTGGTGGTTCTCAAAGGACGGCTGCCACGCTCAAAAAGCTGTGCACCCAACTCTTCTTCTAAATTTTGAATTTGACGACTTAAAGGAGGTTGAGCAATAAATAGCTTTTCAGCAGCCTTCGTAAAACTCTGTTCTTCTACAACGGCGACAAAGTAACGTAAATGTCTTAATTCCATGACATTGTCCTTTAATGTCGAATTTCTTTCATAATGGTCTTTTATTTGAATATATCAGGACGACACTCAAATCACATCCTTCAAATTCGGTTATTTAAAAGATGTATACACCACATTTATTGTTTGGTCATGCTAATGTGAAACGATTACAAGGTTAACCCGACTTTAGTCTTGGCAATTTTGCTCAACCTTCTCACATGAAAAACTACAAAACGTGATTGACTTCATGAAACAATTCAAGTTAATTAGCTAAATCGTTGCAAATATGGAATAAGAACAGTGCTGAGTGATCTAGATGATTTTTATTGTTTTGCCCAAGTGGTCGAACATGGTGGTTTTAGTGCAGCCGAACGTGCAACAGATATTCCAAAATCAAAACTGAGTCGTCGGGTCTATAACCTAGAAGAACGTTTAGGTGTCCGCCTGATTCAACGTAGTTCACGACATTTTGCTGTTACAGATATTGGTATGAATATCTACCGCCATGCACAAGTTATGATGAATGCCGCTCAAGCCGCACATGATTTGGTTGATCATCTCAGTACGCAGCCGCGCGGCTTAATTAAAGTCAGCTTACCTGTTTCCATCGCGCAAAATGAAATGACCAAAATTTTGCCTGAATTTTTAAAGCAATATCCAGAAATCAAAGTGCAAATGATGGTGACCAATCGGCGCGTAGATATCATTAATGAAGGCTTCGATCTTGCGCTACGTGTACGTTCAAATCTAGACGACGACCCCAATTTAGTCATTCGTAAATTTGAAACGATTGAGCAGCACTTATTTGCCAGTCAGGCGTATCTGAATAAATTTGGTGAACTCAAACAACCTGAAGATTTATCTCAGCATCAAATATTAAGTATGGCGGATGAGCATCTCGATCAACATATTATTGTGACCAATGCACAGCATCATCAGAAAAAAATCAAAGTTAACCCAACCGTGATGGGCTCTGACCTGTCTATGTTAGCTGCACTGGCCTGCCAAGATTGTGGCGTGGTGTTATTACCCGACAGTATTGTGTCCGATCACGTGAAATCAGGTGCTTTGGTTCGTGTACTATCTGAATGGAAAGCTGCACATGGTATTTTCCATGCAGTTTATCCATCTCGTCGTGGCTTACTACCTGCTGTCCGTGTATTCATTGATTACTTAGTTGAAAAACTCAGCCAACATGAACACGCTAAATTTTAAGCAAAAAAAAAGCTTACCCATGTGATGGGTAAGCGAAAACTTAAAAACTAAGTAAAATCAGAAACTACAGCAGAATCTGTAGGGCTATTGTATAAATAAAATACATCTTTATTAAATCGTTAATAGCTCTAACTGATTTTTTGAGCTATAGGCAAAGCCTTACAAATTAAGACTTAGAGAAATGTAGTTAGTCTTAAAAACGATAACACCCATAACCACCACGAACTCCTAGACTAAAGTCAAAAAATATACAACTGTATAATTTTATTTAACTTCAATCATTTGAACACAGCAGATATGGCATTAACAACACTACAGAGCTTAGATCGCGGGATATTCGCCTGTACCCTCTGGCCATGGAGATAACAACTCAAAACCAGTATCGGTTACAACAACCATATGTTCCCACTGTGCCGATAAAGAACGGTCTGCAGTAATTACTGTCCAGCCGTCTTTTAACTCTTTAGTACGCGCTTTACCGCTATTAATCATCGGTTCAATGGTAAAGACCATGCCTTTTTTCAGAATGACACCTTGACCCGGTTGACCATAGTGTAAAACGCTTGGTTGCTCATGATAAACTTTACCAATCCCGTGACCACAGTATTCACGTACAATGCTGTAGCCTTCACGATGAGCAACTTGTTGAATGGCATAGCCTACATCCCCCAAAGTTGCTCCCGGTTTAACAGCATGAATCCCTGCAACCATGGCTTCGTAGGTAGTTTCGACTAACTTTTTAGCCGCAGGCGAAACCTCACCCACATAGTACATACGACTGGTATCACCAAAATAACCATCTTTAATGATGGCAACATCAATATTGATAATGTCACCGTCTTTCAATACGGTTTCTTTCGAAGGAATACCATGACAAACCACTTCATTCGGTGAAATGCAGGTGGTTTTGGTATAGCCATAGTAGCCAACGTTGGCAGGAATCACTTTAAGTGTGTTGACGATAAAATCATTACAAATATCGTCTAGATATTCAGTGGTCACGCCCGGCTTGACATACTCCCCGATCATCTCTAAAACCTGAGCAGCTAAACGACCTGAAATGCGTAATTTTTCAATATCTTGCTCGGTTTTAATCGTGATTTTGGAAGCTTTCATCTGAATATCCTCAAATTTGAATACACCGAATTATAGACCTTTTAGATTTTTTTTGTTTTATTCAGCCAATATTTCTGCATTTATTCGGCTTATAGCATCCTATTTAGTGCTGAAAATTAGAACAATTGATTTATATCTGATAAATCTTAATAGCTAAACTTATTCCTATAAAAATTTTATATACAATAAATTTCTTTTATTTATCATAAATATAAATAAAACATTATTTTATCTGTCAATATATTCATAATTCGTATTATAAAAACTATCTATACGATTTATAAATTTTGCTCCAAAAACGAGCTTAATTGCACTAAAATTGCCTTTTTTCACAGTTCATCTCCCCTTTATGACAAGTCTTCGTACACGGGATATTGTTGCCTTAGGTTTTATGACCTTCGCACTGTTTATTGGTGCAGGTAACATTATTTTCCCACCAATTGTCGCACAGCAAGCGGGTGAACATGTTTGGTTAGCTGCATTTGGTTTCTTGATCACTGCAGTTGGCCTACCTGTCATCACGATTATTGCTTTGTCGCGTGTAGAAGGTTCTATTCAAGTTTTAAGTTCACCTCTGGGTAAAGCAGCCAGCATTATCCTTACTGTCGCGTGTTACTTAGCTGTTGGACCTTTATTTGCAACACCTCGTACAGCTACCGTTTCTTATGAAATTGGTTTCTCTTCTTATTTTGGTAACAGCGCAAACAGTCTGCTGATTTATAGCTTGATTTATTTTGCATTGGTGACCATTGTTTCACTTTATCCAAACAAAATTTTGGATACTGTGGGTTATTTCCTTTCACCACTCAAGATTTTAGGCCTAGTTATACTGGGTATCTCTGCGTTCTTTATCCCTGCCGGTGTGATTTCACCTGCAATTGATAACTACGTGGCTGCACCAGTTTCAGAAGGTGTGGTAAATGGTTATTTAACCATGGATACATTAGGCGCTTTAGTTTTTGGTATTGTGATCGTCAAAGCCATTACTTCACGCGGCGTAACGGATAGTAAGCTCGTCACCAAATATGCTGTCATTGCCAGTATTATTTCTGGTATTGGTCTTACCCTGGTTTATATCAGCTTATTCAAACTCGGTATGGGCAGCCATGATATTGCTCCAAATGCAACAAATGGTGCAGTGATCCTGCATGCATATGTACAACATGCTTTTGGTGATATGGGCGCTTATTTCCTATCTGCAATGATCTTTGTTGCATGTATGGTGACCGCGATTGGCTTAACCTGCGCATGTGCTGAATATTTCTCAGAATTGACTAAAATTCCATACAAAGTTTTTGTGTTCATTTTAGTTGGTTTCTCACTGCTGATTTCAAACTTAGGTTTAACCAAACTCATTGCCGTTTCAGTGCCTGTTTTAAGTGCGATTTATCCACCTGCGATTGCAGTTATCCTACTTAGCTTCTGCTCTAAATGGTTTATTTCACCATCAAGAGTTATTGCGCCTGTTACCGCATGTGCGTTTATTTTCGGTATTTTTGACGGTTTAAAAGTGACTGGTTTCGAAGATGCACTTCCAAGCTTTATTGCCAATCTACCGCTTGCTCAACAAAATTTAGCATGGCTGATCCCTTCTGCGATTGTGCTGATTATTGCTGCTGTAATTGACAAAGTTAAAAAATAACCTTTTTTGACCTGTCTAAAATCGGAGTTTTACCCGAATGACGATTTTACCTGTGACCAATAATTGTCGAGTTTTACCCAAACTGACATTTATTTGTCCTACTACAGCGCAATAATCCTAAGTCATTGAACTTTTAAATAAAGTTTTATTTTCATGATGAGAAAAAAAGCCAGCCCTTTGGCTACAAAATATAATAATAGTTAAAATACAAATACTTTCTGCAAAATACACCGTACACAAACTCCATGATTAAGCCCGATTCAGACTGTAAGCTAGGCGGTTTCGTGTCATAAAGCCGATATACCCGTGTTGGTATATATATTGCTTATTCATACATAGATATTATGCATCGACCATTTTACTCACTAGTCAACACCTTTAGATTCATAATATTTAGTATATGAATAAAATGATTATTCTTATATGATGATCTAACATAGTTTTATGACAAAATAATGACATTTGCTATTGAAATACTTCTAGTTTCGAAGTACAACAGTAGTTCAAACCTGACCAAAATCATGGGTTTTGGCGAAACAACAACACGGAGGGGTGGAGATGTTATCAGTACATTTCAAAAAGCAATTCTTCATTAACGCTCTGAAGGCAAATAAGAACATGGTGACCTATACAAGCACCACTATTGCTCTCATGCTGACACTACTTATTCAAGGCTTAATACAAGGAAATTTAAGACCTGAATACTTTGCTTATGCGCTTATTGTCTCGGTGGCCTTTTATTTATGGGCAGTCATTGACCACAAATATCGAAAGCAAAAATCAACAGAATTTTAAGTTAGAAGATGGATGAGGCATCATCCATCTTGAAAAAAGAAAAGATGCCACCCCTACCTTCTCGATTATTCAATCCATTTTAAAAACAATACAAATAATCCCTAAAATAACCAGAAAATCATCAGCCTTTTCTCATGAATTTTCGATTCTATTTAACTTCAAATTTTGTTTTATAAATTCTTCTACATAGCCATCGTCTGCACTTTAAAAGCTTTTAGTTCTTGATTAGCTTCCAATCTCATGCAAACCATTTCTAATTGATATTGCTTTGTTTAAAACCAAAATTTAACGATGACTCCGAAGAGCAATCCGAGTGTTGCAATTAACTCGCCTATCACCAATCCAAGCATTGCCATACTCATCATCCATTTAGGTAAATGCCATTTGCCTAAGACGTGCGGGACTTTAAATTGATTGGTGGTATCGGCTAAATAGCCATGCAGTACATAACTTAAAATCGAAAAGCTAAAAAAGAACAAATTGATGATTACAAAGAGTAAATTGAGTGTATGTGGAAGTGCTGAAAAATAGGCCAATACCGCCAAAATGAGCGTTGCTGGGGCGTATAACAAACTACTCCGATGTGCTATATCGACATAATAATGCGCACGTGCTAGTTCAGAATGTCTTATTTGTGCATATTTCCACACCCCCGTGAGCATACCTACCCATAAATAAATCCCACTAAAAACTATCGCAATTTTTACTGCACTTGAAAGTTGAAGCATGTCCATTTTAATTTACATCCATTGTTCAATTACACGCATTATTTTTATCTGTATTTATACTGCAATAGTACTTGCTTCAAACCTGTTATGACATGACTTTAGAGTCATACTCTTTTCAGGTTTCTTTTTGGAACTTGTGTAAATTAGAGGCATCGGAATACATCCATAAAGTTTGAATCATGTCATCATCTGAAAAACTCACGATTCATTGCCAAGACGGCTATTCGCTGAGTGCGCGCTTTTATCCGCACCAGACAGACCTAAAACAGGTTTTACCTGTGTTGATTTGTCCAGCTACAGGCATTACCAAGCAATTTTATAATAGCTATGCAACATGGTTGAGCCAACAAGGCTATGACGTTTTAGTTTTTGATTTTCGTGGTATTGGTGAGTCGCTACATAGCCCTTTAAAACAATCGACAGCAAGTATTGTGCAATGGGGGCAGCTCGATATCCCTGCGGCAATCGACGCTTTAATCAGTAAAACGCAAGCGCCTAAAGTCATATTACTCGGTCATAGTGCAGGCGGGCAATTATTAGGTATCGTTCCAAATTATGACAAAGTTGCCAAAGTGGTTGCTGTTTCTGGCTCTACAGGACATGTTAAAGAACTTAAAGGTCGCACCAAGCTTTTAGCTCCGGTGATGTTTAATGTGATCTTCCCGATTGCACGCTATACCATTGGCTATGGGCCGACCAATGCGATTGGCATGGGGGAAAATTTGCCAAAAGATGTAGCTCGTGAATGGGCTGAATTTTGTAGCAAACCTGGTTATGTCATCAATGCCTTAGGCAAAACTGTTCAGCATGATTTTCATCAAAAAGTGAGCTGCCCGATCACCGCCGTATGGAGCTCCGATGACGAAATTGCCACGGAAGCCAATGTCAAAGACTTGCTGCGCTTATACCCGAATGCTTCGACTCAAATGATTGAGTTAAAACCGAAAGAAACAGGTCATAAAGCCATCGGACATATGTTGATGTTTAAATCATCACATCAAAACCTATGGCCGATCATTGAACAACAGTTGCACGCTTAAGTTTTTACCACTCAGTCAGTAATCCGGCTGAGTGGTCTTTTTATGGACTGCACAATAATTTCTGCTTTTAGATTCATTCAAACTGCCTGACAGCTTACATATTCTATTTTCTATCTTTAAAATCTACACTGAACGTCCAAGTGTACTTATTTTCATCAGCCGACTATTGCAAAAAATGATATAACTATTTTTTCTCAATTATATTCTATTTTGGCATGAGTGAAGCACGACACAACCTCGACAGAATTGATCGTTTAATATTATCCGCATTAAGAGAAGATGGACGACTCACCATAGCCCAGCTTTCTGAACGTGTTGGTCTCTCCTCTTCGCCGTGTTGGACACGCTTAAAGCGTCTAGAAAATTTAAAAATTATCGACGGCTATACAGCCAACATCAACCCAAAATCGATTGGGATCAATGAATTATTCTTTATTGAAATCACATTAGAACGTCACGACGATGAAATTTTAGATCAATTTAGTGAAACTTTAGCCAATATGCCAGAAGTAGTAGAAGCACATTTAGTCACTGGCGATTATGATTATTTGGTGAAAGTTGCAGTTAAAAATGCTGAACACTATGAGCGTTTTTTACGTAAAAATTTATATTCTATGAAAGGTATACGCCATACCCGCTCTATTTTTGCGCTACGACAATTAAAATCTGCCAGCAGTGCTGACCTCATGATGATTGAGTAATGAGCCAATATAGATCTAATCTATAAGATGACTTTAAAATTTAAGGGCAATTGAGTTCAGCACTCAATTGCCCTATTTATGTGTTCTAATCTATATAGCCATCTTTTTTCAATTTTTTATCTGTCAAATACTCACGTATGACCAATGTTGCAATAATAATGATGGCTTCTAAGATCGCTACTGTGACGGTTAGTTTGGTAAATACTTCGACACTGAGCAACTCAAACCATAATTGAGCGATGGCTAATAAACCCCATAAAACTGAAATAATAAGTGCACTAAAGACACCGTATTTCATTTTTCTCTCTCCAAAACAACTACATAAGCTTCGCGCTTCCAAAAAAGCAGCATACGACGAATATCCTTTTCCATTGTAATCACCGCCCAGCCTTGCTGTGCATTTTGATTTAAAAAATTGGTGAATTTAACAGGATCAACTTTTGAAGAGCCAAGCAGCAAAGATCCCAGCATACCTTCTTGATAGATAACAACTTTATATTCTTTCATCAATATAGTTCTTTATGGTTATAGTGAATTGAACAAATGTTCATGGCAAAGTATAGCGATCGCTTTTTCCTAAAACAACAAAGTTTTAAATGTCAATTTACTCAGCATTTTTTTCAATTTTATGCTTTAATATACACAGTATGAGATGAGCCTTATATGAGTATCACGCGAGTGATACGACTAGCCCCAACCATGGGGCTTTTTATTGTTTTCTACTCAGCTCACATTGTTGTGTTTCATTGTTCAATTCTGACAGAACGAGACTGTGAATTTCACATGTTTTCACAGGGTCCTGCTCATAAGCCGAATTAAACCATGCAGCAGCTTTTTCAAAATCTTGCTGTACGCCTAGCCCACCTAAATAAAAACTTGCTACGCTAATTTTTCCGTTCAAATCATTTGCTTCCGCAGCCTTTAAAATCCATGGATAAGCTTTTTTATAATTCGGCTTTCCATCTGTACCTGTATAGTAAATCATGCCTAACCGGTGCTGATACTTTGCCAATCCTTTTTCTGCTAAAAGTACTGTAGGTTTTTCTGCAAGTAGTAGATCATTCTTTGTATAGTAATAATAGTCGGCCAATTGTTCGATATCTTCTTGCTTGCCTTTATTTGCAAATTCAATTAAAAGACTTTCCAATTTTTTCTCATTCCTTGGAATGAGTTCATATTTATGCATAATCAAAAGCATACGCTTTGAATCATCTAAGTTTCTTTCAGCACCGATCTCAAACCATTTTGCGGCTTCTGCATAATCTACTTTTACTCCTACACCTTTGTAATACATCAATCCCAAATTTTGATTTGCTGAGCGATGCCCTAAGGCAGAAGCACGCTTATACAGCGCTATGGCTTCAGGCAGATTAATCTCCACACCTTCTAGCCCCATATGTTTCAGTACAGCCAAATCATAAAGCGCCTGTTTATCGTTATTTTTTGCTTGAACGATGGTCTTTCGGACATCAATTTCGGCTGAAAAGGTTATAGAAAATGGAAGTGCTGTTAATACAAATAGCATGAAAAATTTGATGTAAGGTAAATGATATTTTAAAACTTTCATTGTTTATTATTCTTAATCAATAAGATGGTGAAAAATGAAATGCTAAAGCACTCTATCTAGATGCTTTAGCATTTTTTAAAGCTATATATAGTATTAACCAAAGAAGCCTATCGTTGCCTGAATGACCACAGCATTGACAATATCTACAAAAAACGCCCCTGTCAAAGGTATGATCAAAAAGGCTTTATGTGATGGCCCATAGGTATTGGTCACTGCCTGAATATTGGCAATCGCTGTCGGTGTTACACCCAAATTTACACCACATTGCCCTGCACAAAGTACGGCTGCGTCATAGCTTTTTCCCATGATCCTAAAAGTTACAAAGTACAGATACAGTGCTAAAACGAGGGTTTGTACCAGTAAAATAATCACCAGTGGGCCTGCAAGATCTGCCAATAACCAGAGCTGCAATGACATCAGCGCCATGGATAAAAATAATGCCAAGGATGCGTTACCAAATACATCGATACAGCGATCAAACATTTCAATTTTAAAGCCAAGTTCAAGGGTGTTTCTTAAAAATACACCACACGCTAAAGCCCAAACGAAGGTAGGTAATTCAAACCACTGTCCACGAGCAAACTCTGTCATGAAATAAGCAAAGCTGATACAGATGGCAAACATCCCCATCGTTTTGACGGCATCATCTGCGGTAATTAAACGAGTTTTTTCAGGATATTCGAAAGGTGCCGTTTCAGATGCAGGCGGTGCTTCATTACGCCCTGATGTCGGTACAAGTTCTTCTGCCAACTGAAAACGGCGGATGAGGAATTCCGCCACTGGCCCGCCCATCATGCCGCTAATCACCAAGCCAAAGGTTGCACTTGCCATACCGAGTACGACTGCACCTTGTATACCATGATCTTGTTCAAAGACTGTACCCCATGCGCCTGCTGTACCGTGACCACCTGTAAGTGTTACGGAACCTGTAATTAAGCCGATGAGTGGATCTAGTCCCAAAACTTTGGCCAAGCTGATACCAACGATGTTTTGCAGCATGACAAAAACAATCACGCAACCTAAAAACAGCACCAGCGCCTTTCCGCCTTCTTTGAGTTTTCCAAGACTTGCGCTCAAACCTACCGATGTAAAGAACATCAGCATGAATATTTGCTGAATTTTTGCATCAAAATTTACGGTGATATTAAAGTTTTTAAATAATATAAAAGTAATTACAGCTGCAACTAGACCACCTGCTACAGGTTCAGGAATGTTGTATTTTTCAGGATGGAAATTTTATGTACAAAGAAATACCCGATAAATAAAACCAATACCGCCACGACAATTGTCAAAAAAGCATCTAGCTCATAATTCATAATTTAATCTTAAGTGCTCAATTTTATTTACCTTTTTACATAATCATTGGAGTTTTTTCAGCTAGAAAAATGTAAATAAGCTATTCCCCCCCTTCTTCTACTACACATTTTTGAAGCCTAATAAGTGAAATAAATAAAAATGCTCAGCGCATGTGATGATCTGAGCATTGGCTATTTATGACTATAAAGAAAGATTTTTGAGATATTATTTGATGTCGAATACCCAGTTATGCGCTTCTTTATCACTGGTGGTTTCACAGACATAGTAATCTTGATCCCACGCATCTTGGTTAAAGATTTCTTTTTTGAAGTAATTCACCTGTTTGCCATTTTCGACACAGACAAAGCTGTCACCTTGGTCTTTGACTTGAGTTCCGTTAAGGAAACCACCTATGCAGAGAAAGCGGGATTGTTTGGGCACTGATCTATGCTACTGTAAAATAATATTAGTTGTGATTAAACGTTGTATTTTTAGAACTGTAAATAACATTTATAAATAAAAGCCTCCAATTAAGAGGCGATTATTTCTATTTTTGACAGTTATTCAAACTATTTTCTATATAGCTTTTTTCTAATTGTCCTTGTTTAAAGGATTTTAATAACCGTTCCAACCTCACTCTATTCCCAGGATAAGAGCAATACAATTTTTGCACATCATTTATTTTACTCAAAGAAGTAAGTTTACTTAAAGAATCTACGGCACCTTGCTCAACCCTAGCCCAATTTACATTTAGTTTTTTCAAATCATACTTATTGTTATGTACTGTATATAGAATATGATAATAATGAAAATCTTTTTCTGCAGGATTCATTTCCTGTATATCATTAATAATCATTTGAATAGCATCATAATTTTCTCCAAACCACTTTTTCTCAAAACTTTCCATAAATGTATTATAAATAACTCTCTGTTTTGGATATTTTACAATTCCATCTTGATAAGCTCTTAGATAATTTTCTTCAAAACCTAAATCACGTAGCGTCATTAAAAGAATGTAGTAATAAAAAGGATCTTTTGATGCAACATCATAATTTTCCATTAGAAAATTTAAATTCTGCATTGATTTATCAGCAAAATATTGCATATTATTTTGCGATACCTGTGAACTATAACTTCCCCCTCTAACACTCCAAGCCTGTTGCCTAACCCACATTGCATAATAAATATAACCTAATGGTGATTCTGGTTCAGCTTTGATCCATTTCTGTCCTTGAGCAATATTCTCTTTGTAATAATTTGAAGATGTTACACGATGCTTATTTACGATTCTAAGAAAAGAATCTAAATAACTTGTGTGTTTAAATTTACCATCAAAATTATATTCTTCGCTATTTAAGAGTTGATTGGCGTTAGTTGAGATTTCTTTGAATTTTTTTGCTTGGATCAAATCTTCAATGTCAGATTGTACTTCTGAGTTTGTTCGATATGCATTTTCATCAACTAACTTAATATTTGCTAGCTTTGTAAAAGATACCTCAGCAAAAATATTTGATGAACAAAGTGTTAATAGTATAAGTGTAATGTTTTTTAGTTTCATATGTCTAATTTCTAAAATATTATTTTGCTATTTCTATTGCAATTTTATATAAAGAAAATCCCACATGACGTGGGATTTTCTTATTAACTACTTAATCAATTAAGACAATTGAGCAGCAGCAATTTTCTTAGTATCAACGTCTTTAGCAGCGTCAGTATAGTCGCCCATTTTGTCGAAGCTTAAGTATTGGTAGATGTCGGCAGACATGCTATCAATTTGAGCTGCGTATTCTTGGTACTCAGCTGGAGTTGGTAATTTACCAAGTACAGCAGCAACAGAAGCAAGCTCAGCAGAAGCTAAGTAAACGTTTGCGCCTTGACCTAAACGGTTCGGGAAGTTACGAGTAGAAGTCGATACACAAGTAGTGTTCGGAGCTACACGTGCTTGGTTACCCATACATAATGAACAACCTGGCATTTCTGTACGAGCGCCAGCTTTACCATAGATGTTATAGAAACCTTCTTCCATCAATTGACGTTCGTCCATACGAGTTGGAGGAGCCAACCATAGACGAGTAGATAAAGAACCACCAGGAACTTTGTCTAAAAGTTTACCAGCCGCACGGAAGTGACCAATGTTAGTCATACATGAACCAACAAATACTTCGTCAATTTTTGTACCAGCAACGTCAGAAAGCAATTTAGCGTCATCTGGGTCGTTCGGGCAGCAAAGAACTGGTTCAGTAATTGTAGAAAGGTCAATTTCATACACTTTAGTGTATTCAGCATCTGGATCTGCTTTGATTAGGCTTGGGTTAGCCAACCATTTTTCCATGTTCTCAACACGACGAGCCATAGTACGCGCATCGCCATAACCTTCAGAAATCATCCACTTAAGCATAGTGATGTTTGAACGAAGGTATTCAGCAACTTTCTCTTCAGAAAGCGTGATAGAACAACCAGCAGCTGAACGTTCAGCAGATGCGTCAGAAAGTTCGAACGCTTGCTCAACAGTAAGGTCAGTTTCCATTTCTGTAAGGTCGATCTCAAGGATACGGCCAGAGAAGATGTTTTTCTTACCTTTTTTCTCTACAGTTAAGTCACCTTGTTGGATCGCAACGTAAGGAATCGCATGTACTAGGTCACGTAGAGTGATACCAGGTTGCATTTTACCTTTGAACTTAACAAGAACAGACTCAGGCATGTCTAGTGGCATAACGCCAGTTGCAGCAGCAAACGCTACAAGACCAGAACCCGCTGGGAATGAAATACCGATTGGGAAACGAGTATGCGAGTCACCACCAGTACCAACTGTATCTGGAAGAAGCATACGGTTTAACCAAGAGTGGATAATACCATCGCCTGGACGTAGAGAAACACCGCCACGGTTCATGATGAAATCAGGAAGCGTGTGCTGCATTTGAACGTCAACTGGTTTTGGATACGCAGCTGTATGACAGAAAGATTGCATAACTAGGTCAGCAGAGAAGCCTAGGCAAGCAAGATCTTTAAGTTCGTCACGAGTCATTGGACCTGTTGTATCTTGAGAACCAACAGTAGTCATCTTAGGTTCACAGTAAGTACCTGGAAGTACACCTTGACCTTCAGGAAGACCACAAGCGCGACCAACCATTTTTTGAGCTTGAGTGAAGCCTTTACCAGTAGCTGCAGGTTGAACTGGAGTACGGAATAAAGTTGAAGGTGCAAGACCAAGAGCTTCACGAGCTTTAGTTGTTAAACCACGACCAACGATAAGGTTGATACGGCCACCAGCACGTACTTCATCTAAAAGAACTGGAGTTTTAAGTTCAGATTCAGCGATTTGAACGCCGTCTTTGAACGCAGTTACTTTAGCAGCAGCGTGGTCGATTTTAAGCGTGATTTCATCGCCCATGTTCATGTTTTGAACATCGATTTCTACTGGCAATGCACCAGCATCTTCCATAGTGTTGAAGAAAATCGGAGCGATTTTAGAACCTAAGCAATAACCACCATCTTTTTTGTTCGGAATGTGAGCAATTTCGTCACCAAAGAACCAAAGTACAGAGTTAGTTGCTGACTTACGAGAAGAACCAGTACCAACAACGTCACCTACGTAAGCAACTTGGTTGCCTTTCGCGATAAGCTCTTTGATTTGGCTAAGTGGACCAACTTCGCCAGGAACTTCTGGATTGATACCGTCACGTACGTTTTTAAGCATTGCGTTAGCATGTAACGGAATGTCTGGACGGCTCCACGCGTCTTGTGCAGGTGACAAGTCGTCTGTGTTCGTTTCGCCAGTTACTTTGAAAACTGTAAGTTTGATTTCTTCAGGAACGTCTTTACGGCTAGTGAACCATTCAGCATCTGCCCAAGATTGCATAACTGCTTGTGCATTCGCATTGCCCGCTTTTGCTTTATCAGCAACGTCGTGGAAGGCATCAAATACAAGAAGAGTTTTCTTAAGTGCGTCAGCAGCTAATTCACCAAGCTCTGCATCATCAAGAAGTGCAACTAAAGGAGCAACGTTATAACCACCAAGCATAGTACCTAGTAGGTAAACCGCACGTTCTTTAGTTACTAGTGGAGAAGTCGCTTCACCTTTTGCCAAAGCAGCTAAGAAAGCAGCTTTAACGTATGCAGCTTGGTCAACACCCGCTGGAACACGGTTTTCTAGTAAATCAACTAAAAATGCTTCTTCGCCAGCTGGTGGGTTTTTTAATAATTCAACTAATGCAGCTGTTTGAGCATCGTCAAGTGGCTTCGGTGGGACTCCGAGTGCGGCACGTTCTTCAACGTGTTGGCGGTAAGCTTCTAGCACGGTGTTATTCCTCTTTTTTAAAAAATTATTTACGCATTCCTGCTTTAAATAAAGCTACGCAAATAATATGGACTGCTAAATTTTACTAAAATTCCAGTTAAAAGTTAATGCACTACAAGTGTTTCTTCGTGATGCCCGTTATTTTATAAATAAATGATCCTCATATCGTTTATACATTAAGCAAAATCAATACTTAGAACACGCTTTTCTTGCGCATATTAACTTTTGACTAAAATTAACCATCAAAAAAAGGCAACTAAATGTTGCCTGTTTTTATCAGTATTGGATATTCCACCTTAGTGTACAGTGGTTGCAGTGATATATTGCTGAAGTTCTGCTCGATCGCCTGTAAATCTGAGGCACCATTCGTCCTGACATGTGGTTTGATGTTGATTACTTGCAAAGCTGATATCGACCAAATAACGCTGAGAAAATTCATCTATTTTTTGGCGTAATGTGACTTTATCTCCAATGCTGAGCACGTAGTTCCCACCACCGATAATTGCTACGCCTTGTTCATCTTCTAGGAGTAGATCTGAGTGATG
This sequence comes from Acinetobacter sp. YH12140, assembly GCF_013418475.1. NCBI lineage: Bacteria > Pseudomonadati > Pseudomonadota > Gammaproteobacteria > Moraxellales > Moraxellaceae > Acinetobacter > Acinetobacter sp. YH12140. The sequence continues at coordinate 30,860 of NZ_VPBZ01000012.1, read as the reverse complement.
CATATAACCTATAACGTCCATATTCTGCTCCTCTACTGTTTTTTATTCTCCATTTCATTATTCATTAAAAAGATTTGCTTTTCTATATTTATGATTTAGCAAGTTGTCACAATTTGTATTTCGCTCTGCTTAGGCTATTTAAAAATCTTTAAGCATCTCATATTCAAAGTAACCCGAAGATAAATATGCATTCGCAAAATAAGCATGAACTCAATCATATGGCTAAACAACGGATAGTTGCCCCGTTGTAACTACTCACTGATGAATACAGCCTTTAGGTTTTGCTTTACGCGCTTTCTCGCATAAAAAACCGTTCCTTAGAACGGTTTATAATCTGGCATTTCAGTATGCGGTGTTGCGATACATTTTTCAGTAAACTCAGCACGAATTTTTTCACGTGCTTTTTCAACATCAGTATTAATCTCAGCTTGCGGCAAGGCATAAACTTCATCAATGATGTTCAGGATAAATCCTTTGGTGGTTTCATCCTCAATTTTGTTGGCATGCTCAACTGCTTTGTCTTTTTCAATTGCATTTTGACGATCTAACATAATCGTACGTGCAGCATTACCTACACTGCGGCAGTAACCCTGCCACTGCTCTTCAGGGGTTAATGGTTTTTTTTCAGCACAGCCGACCAAAGCCACCATAACGGATAAAGCAAATAACTTTTTCATGAACTTCTCCTTACGAGGGGCAATATAAAAGATCGTAATGGATTTGTCATTTAAATTAGTCGTAGCCGAACAAACAAAAAAAGCCCTTTCGGGCCTTTTTTATGCGTTTGAATTAACCACAAGTTGCTTGAATAATCTTTTTATTGATTGGATTTACAGTGACGGTGACGCGCTCTACACGATAATCCATTGTTACTGGCTGCCCAGGTTTTACTAAACGGACAATTTGAGCTTGGCTAATCGCCTTGATCTGATCTTCAGTCAATTTTGCTTTGCCAATCAGCGTCTTGGCCTTATCTGCGACACATTCAGTTTGGCTACTACGGAATAATGCCCACTCTTCAACCACTTGTCCGTTTGGCAGATGACAATACCCGACCTGAGCATTTGCTTCATCACGAATTTCAAGTTTACCTTTTTGTTCTACACAATACTGGCTGGCTGGATTTGCCATACCAATTTTTTCTGATGTAGTTTCAGTTTGCTGTGTTGTGCTACAGCCCGCCATAAATGCTGTCAGTGCAGCTAAAATCCATATATTTTTCATCAAATCTATTTCTGAATATAAAAATTTAACTTATCAAGTTTGTGCCAAATAAACGAGTTGTTTATTGAAATTTTTAGTTGTCATTCCACTTTCTGTAATTCGGCAGCAATGTGCCCTATGTTCAAAATACAGAACGTCATTTTCTTTGAGCTGATGATGATTTTTGCAATATTTAAAACGACTAAACTTGTCGCAGCTTTGATTTTAAAGGTTTTATAAATTTGAAAAATGACCTGCTCAACGCGTATGCTAAAAAAAGTACTTTTCTTCAAACACGCCACGTTGCGTAGGAGCAAAATATGTCAAAAAAACTGCCGATTTATTTTTCGGACGAAGCTTGGTCGTCTTTGCAACAGCTCATGGGCGCAGATGGCAAACCCAGTCCCACCATCAATGCCCTGCTTGAAAGGCAATCTCAAGAACTATCTATGGATCCATTTTTGGATTCTTCGCTCAATGTTCAGCCTGTTCAGAAAAATACCCGTATTGAACTTCCCGTTGCCTTGGAACGTATTCCTGCTGGCCCAGCTTTCGCCAATAAAGATGTTTTTGAAAAAGTCTTAGACCTAAATGATTATTTGGTAATTAACCCGCTCGCTACATTTATTGCGCATGTCGATAGCGAGTCTTTACTCAATGCCGGTTTTGAAATTAATGATACTTTTTTAGTCGATCGTAGCTTAGAAGCCAAACATGGCGATATCGTGGTTGCACTGATTGATAATCGTGAAATCACCTTAAAGCGATTGATGATCACCGCAAAAATGTCAAAAGAAGAAATTGCCGACATTTTTGGTGACCCCAATAAAGTCTTACCCAAAATTTGGCTAAAAGCAGAAAATCCAGCCTATGCGCATATTATCCCTTCAGATAGCGAATCTATCGTTGTTCAGGGTGTTGTGACCTTTAATTTAAAGCAATTTTATAAGCGCTCATCACATACCTAAACGCAAGAATTCACCATGAAAGCTGCAAATAAAATATTTGCGTTAGTTGACCTTAACAACTGCTACGTCAGTTGTGAGCGTGTCTTTAACCCAAAGCTCAATAATGTCCCTGTCGTCGTGCTGTCCAATAACGATGGCTGTGTTGTATCTCGAAGTCAGGAAGCCAAAGACCTCGGGATTAAAATGGCTGTGCCGGTCTATCAAATTCAGGATTTAATCCAACAGCATCATGTTCAGGTGTTGTCGAGTAACTATGCCCTCTACACCGAAATGTCTAATCGATTTATGAATATTTTAGGCATGTATGTCGGCCCCGAAGACCGTGAAGTTTACTCGATCGATGAGTGTTTTTTAGATTTCACTGCCTATCAAGAACTGTTTGATTTGAGCCTATATGCTAAAGAAATACGAGATACGATCCTAAAATGGCTAGGTTTAACCTGCTGTGTCGGGATTGGTCGCTCTAAAACGGAAGCCAAAATGGCCAACCATTTTGCCAAAAAAAATGCGTATTTAAACGGTGTGTGCAATTTAGTTGAAATGGACCCTTGTTCCTCAGAACAACTCCTTGCGCAGACACCAGTCAATGAAGTTTGGGGCGTCGGTCGCAATCATACAAAAGCCCTGAATCAGCTTGGCATTCATTATGTTTTAGATCTAATCAATGCACAGCCTAAAGATATTCGAAAAAAATTTAGTGTGGTGATGGAAAAAACCGTCTTGGAACTGCAAGGTCTATCTTGTCTGTCTATTGAAGAAGAAGCGCCGAGCAAACAGCAAATTATCAGTAGTCGTTCCTATGGTCAGCCTGTCTACGAACTGGAAGATATTAAGGCCTCTATTCGTGTATATATCGCGCGAGCCGTCACACGTTTAAGAGCAGATCATTCTCTATGTCGTATGGTGGGAGTTTTTATTCAAACGAGTCGCTTTAATTCTGCTGAAAAATACGCACCTTATCTGGCCATTACACTGAATGAGCATACCGATGACTTAATTAGCATCACCCAAGCAGCAACGCGTGCCGTCGAAAAAATCTTTAAAGCGGGATTTAAATATAAAAAAGCCGGTGTGGTGTTATTAGAAATTATTCCAAAACAAAACTTTACCCCAGATTTATTTTGCGATATGGCGTTAAGACAAAGCCGTTTGAAACTGTCCGACACCATCGACGATATTCAAAAAAAATTTGGGCATCATTTTGTCTCGATCGGCTTAGCGCAGGACGATGCTGCAACATGGCGGATGAAAAAAAATCTGTGTTCCCCCGCTTACCTGAGTAATTGGAACGAACTGCTTCGTGTAAAATGAAATACTATGTTGTAGCGCCTCTTAGTCCTTCTATTGTTTTAACCGAAATGATCATTTGCAATTGCTGAATATTTATTTAGTATTTAAATGAATATTCATTTTTATATTCTCCTATTTTAAATTATGTCTGATGTTCAATTAACGCTGAGCGAATACCTATCTGCGGTCAAAGAAGTCATTCAGTTGGCTTTTGATGATGCCGTGTGGGTCAAAGCCGAGATTCGAAATTTAAACATCAAAGGTGGACATTACTATCTAGAATTAGCTGAAAAAGAACAAGAAAGCGATAAAGTCATTGCCAGTTGTAAGGCCACAATTTGGAAATTTACCGCAAATAAAGTTGTCGGAAAATTTGAACGTGAAAGCGGCATTGAGCTCAGTCGCGACTTAAATGTCTTGGTTAAAGTGCGTGCCAAATTTGACCCGCAGTACGGCTTTTCAGTCAATATCGAAGAAATTGACTCGAGTTTTACTTTGGGTGATCTGGCTCGACGCTATCAACAAATTTTAGAAAAACTCACCAGCGAAGGTCTGATTCATAAAAATCGAAACTTGCCTGCGCCATTTGATATTCAGCATGTTTTGGTTATTGCGCCTGAAAATGCGGCTGGCTTAGGTGACTTTAAAAAAGATGCAGATGCACTACAACATGCTGGTGTGTGTGAATTTGTCTATCATGCTGCAACCTTTCAAGGAAATACCGCAGCACAAAGTATCCGAGATGCTTTAGCACTGGGTTTAAGACAATGGGCCAATAACTTTCAAACTGCGCCAGATTTGATCGTGATTATTCGTGGTGGCGGTGCCGTTAATGATCTTGCCTATCTGAATGATTATGATTTGGCTGCCCTTCTATCTAAGCGTAGCGTACCGATTTGGGTCGGTATCGGCCATGAAAAAGACCGCACGATCTTAGATGAAATTGCACATCGCTCTTTCGACACCCCGAGTAAAGTGATTGGGGGGATTCGTAATCATATTGTTGAGCGAACACAGGAGGTTTTAGAGGCATTACAAAGCATTCAACTGCGCTCTCAACATCAAATTGCCCTGTATCAAAGTCAAAATGATCAGTTACTACAGCTCATAAAGACCTTGGCTCAAAGTCAAATCAATGACTCAACTCGGCTCTTACAGCAATACAAAGATAACACTGCTTATTTTGCTCAGTTACACCTTAAAACAGCTGCACAGAATATTGAAATACTCATGCGTGAGACTTTGTTGCAAAACCCTGCACATGTGCTCTCCAAAGGTTATGCCATCGTCCGGCAGCAAGGTCACGCCATTCGCGCAACGAAAAATCTTCAGCCTTCAACGCATTCACCGATTGAAATTGAAATGCAAGACGGCGTCATTACGGCTGACATTCAACATATACAGGTAAAAAATCATGACGACTGATACTCAAAGTTTTAAAGAAGGCTATGAAGTTTTAAAACGTAATGCTGAATTACTCGAATCTCAGCAAGAACCCGATATTGATAATCTTATGAAAATCGTTGAAGAGTCGATGCAAGCCTATAAAGCCTGTAAGTCTCGTGTTGAAGCGGTACAACAGGCACTGAATGATACGTTTAAAGATTGATTTCTCAGCTCATCATTTGTATAAAAAACGCAGCCTAAGCTGCGTTTTTTATACTCAAATTTTGACTTCTCTTAGAAGCGCCAGTTCTGAGAACATTGTTTTGCGTTTAATCTAATTGGCTATAAATAATCGTATATCATTGTTTTTAAGTATATTGTATATATACAACACTTCGCACTAGCAACCACTAGCAGTCTACAAATATAATTCAACAGTCTACAAATCAGTCTACATTTTTTTTCACGACTATATATGTATACTTGGAGTCAAACTTAGAACGAGAATAAAAATGAAAACTTGGCTCTACTTTTACATTGAATACACTAAAAAATGGAAAGCGTTTTGAGAAAAAAGATTTGATTGGCTGATATGGTTGATAGCTAGTGAGGTGAATCTATGATTGTCATGAAGAAAAATAAAAAGTATCTCTCCTATGTGAAACAAGAAGATGAGTTGGATTATTGGGAATTATCAGAAGTGAATTTTGTAGATCAATCGGGTTGGCATTGGACCAGTGATTATGAAAAGGCCAAGTATTTCATGAGCATTCGAGATGCTGATATTTTTCTAGCTAAGAAGAAAGGCGAATTTTGGGAAGGTGTGGAGATAGTTAATGAGTGATAGGAAGGCTAGAAAATATATCATTTAAATACTGCAGTTCTTCTAACTGGAAATATTTCCTGGAAAGATTTTAGATAGCATGTTGACTTATAACTTACATATTATTTGAGGGGGGATGTACATTGTATAACAACATAATTCAATTCAAGAAACCTAGGCTAGAACGTGGCATAGTTGCACCTGCTGGTATTATGTCTATATCTGGTACTAGAATGCATATTGATAGAAAGTATTCAAATGAAGATATTTTTTATTATGTAATGTACTGGGATAAGATTGCCATTCCATCATCATCAGCTTTTCACTGCGGTCTACCATTAGAGAGGGAGTTGACATCTTTAGGTATATTAGAACGCCCACAATTACCCGTCATCGGAACAGTGGATGTAGCTCAGCACACTCACTGGACTTTTGGTGAAATCGCCAAACAAAAACTTAAAGAGGATAAGTCGGATTGGATGATACACCACATGTCTGGTGATCCAATTTATTTACCTCAACACTCAACTAAACAAGATTCTATAAGATTAAAAATTACAAAGGCATTGCCTATACCATCTAATGATGGAAATTTTTCTTTAGATGATCTATTAGATTTTAAACTTCGTAGAGCCTCTGAGTTGGAGGGGCTGCACACAACAATGGATAATTTGCTTAAAAAAATTCATTATGAAGAAATTACTGTTATCCAAAAAACAGAACTAAAAAGATTTGAAAACGCAATTAATGAGTTAGATAAAACCATATTTGAGCGCTTTAAAATTTATAAAAAAAGTGATTTTGAAGTAAATATTGATCTTAAAGGTGATGCACTTGTTGCCTTAGCACTTAATGAAACCTTTAACATGAAATTTTTTTGTGCAAACGCTAATAGAATATGGTCAATAAATTTTTCATAACACTTAACCATATGTTCGGCATCTACACACATATTATTTTTAATAAAAAAATCTTTAACCGTTGTGGCAAAACCATTTATTGTGTTTGATGGTATTGAATCTAAATCACACTCATAAACATAAATTGATATATCTTTATACGGTAATAAATAGAAAGTTTCTTTATTTACTCTCTTTACAAAATCATCTTCAAACCATGTAAATAGGAATGCAGCCTTCGCAACTGCATTCTCATCAAGGAAATTAGATGGATTAAGGTGGAGTTTTATTAACTCTTCTTGTTGTTCTTCCAGGCTCATGATATTAAGACAGTCTTCGCCTCAAGCAACTCTTCTCTCGTATACCTTAAATCATCTATTCCTGATATAATTTCAGACTCAAAGTTAGCCCAAGCTGCTTCATCGTGTGTCATCTCAACCAAGTCAAAAGCGTCTACATCGACTAATGTGTTAATTACGGCATTAGCTACATTTTTGAACTCAATATCTTGTTCAAACTTATCCACACTGAAATCAACTTTTTTTCTACCAAAAATAGCTGACTCATCTTGAACTATTACAGCTTTTGCTTTGTCAATATGGCAAATTCCAACAGATTTAAACTCAAAATAGACCTCTTTAACTACTGGTCCATATTGCCATTTTCTAAATGATTCAGGAAACAATAGTTCATCATGCTTTTTTAAATAAGCTGTAGTAACGTAATAAAGAATTTTTTGCAATTTAAGTGGTGTTAAGCTTCGTACAGGCTTTCCAATACTATTATTAGCGTACCAAACAATATAATTCGCAATATCCATCGCAGTATATTTATTCATATTCCCACCTCACATAAAACACTAATATCAACAGAACTTAGAAATAATAGACTAAGACTCAACATTGTCGAAAAACAGTGACGGTGTACATTTTATATTCCTTAATTTAGATACGACAAAAGGCAAGACTATTCTTACCTTTTATTACCATTCAAATTATAGCAATTGTGATAATTTAGCAATAGCGTGGAACATAAAAGTTTCACAAAAACTTACAACTAATGCATCAATATACCAATAATCACACATGGCACACATCTGGTCATATGCACTTTCGATACAATCGAATACGCTGTGCCGCCTGAAGCAGGATGCACAGCAATAAAATATTAAGCGCCTTTTTCATGCTCAATAATAACTTGCGCCACTGCTTTCGCAGCTGACCAATACTTTGAGTTAAATGCAGCGAGTTCCGTATCATTTGAGATAAAGCCAAGCTCTACAATCAAGCCACCAGCATTCACGTATGCCAGTCGACCACGTGCTGATTTACTTTGATCAATCCAACCGTTGTCACCACGTAACCGGCTGCCCAATGCGTCTGCTACAGCTTTGGATAAGTCTTGAGCCAGTTTCTTGTCTTTTGGTAGAGAAATGGTTTCAATACCGTTTGCCTGTTTTGATGTTGCTGCATTCATGTGAAATTCAACCGCAACACTTGAGCCCTGAATCAACTTTACCGCAGCGGACAATGGGTCATTCTTGGTGCCAGTACCATCGGTCTTGACTTGCAGCCCCGCTTCACGCAAATAATGAGTCACTGCATTTCGGAAGTTGACGACCAGATCGGCTTCTTTAATTTTTCCATTTACTGCACCGGGGTCTGTATTACTGTGTCCAGCTGTAATAGTGGCAAAGCCTAAAGGCTGATTGTGTAATTGTGGCTGTGCGATTTTACGACCTACCCAGCTTAGGGCTGGCAATACAGTACCAATAATAAAAGGCGCATATTGTTCAGGGATAAAATTAAAGTCTAATGCCCACTGAATAACTAAAACTGCAAGCATTAAAAAAGCCCCCAGTAGTGGGAGCTTTACGGATAAGTACTGAAGTGCACTTTCTTGGATTAATTTCATTTTTCCTCTCTCATATTTCGTTCATAAAGTTTGTTGCGGATTTCTTCAACCGTTCTTAAAAGCTGATCGTACTGTTTTTCAAGAACTTGGATGGACTGGCTATTTGCCATTGTCTGAGTGTTTACCGTGTCTGTTTTGCTCGTCTGAGTATTCCAAGCGACGACGAATAGACCGGCCAAGAAAATGCCGCCAAAGCGTACAAGGTTGGTGATACTGTCGATCTTGGTTTTGCTCTCATGCAGCACTCTGATCTGTGAATCCACTTCCTTAAATTTTGGATCGACTTCATTTCTGAGTTGCTTAATCTCACTTTTGAAGTTTGACTTTGCTCGATCCAACTCGTCCTGAAGATTGTCACGTGTTTGCGACAAATCACTTCTGGTCTGCTGATGGTCTTTATTAAGCTGCTCCAACTGCATATTCATGCGGTCAAGCTTTTGGGGCATTTCAGCTAACTTATCCATATTTTTTGATATGTCGCTGATCTTGTCTGAGATAGCAAGCAACTGCCCTGCTGTTGCTATCGGTGGATCGGATGAGTAGTCATTCGACATTGCGCCCCCTAATTTTTGGCAATAAAAAACCCCGATCTAATTAAAGATCGGGGTTGGTGGTGGTTTGCTGGGTATCTTAGTGTTTACACTCAATGATTTATGATAGGATTGGCGATATTTTTTCAGCGCTGGTTAAGAAAATTGGATATGTCTTGGCTCTTGTTTTACTACATAATGCTAATAATTTTCGCGGTTTTAGCGGCATTTTTAAATTCCAGAGGAAAAATTGGATACTCTTTTTTCTTTTTAGTATTTATTGGGTACTCTTATCTTTCTAGAACAGATGAACCTAAGAACGATACTCTTGCATATGATAATTTTATGCAGTTGCCACTCAGTTATTACTATGATTTTTATTATTTAAGGGAGCCTATTTACTGGTTTAGCTCCAAGTTCCTATATGATTATTTTGAGAATACTATTCCTGTTTATATATTCATAGATTTATTGTCTATAGCTCTATTTTTGTATGCTCTCTACAAAAGCAAATACCAAACCTATTTCTTATATATTTTTACAGTATTCTTTGTAAGTGTTTTAGGCTTCCAAAATGTCTATCGACAATACTTGGCTACTTTTTTCATCATTGCTTCTCTTTTTTTACTTGCTGATAGAAAGCATATCTGGAAGTTGGTCACTTTAGGTTTTGGGGTGCTTACACACAATGTGGCTGCACTTTTCTTTCCAATGCTTTTGGCTTCAAAAAAGATAAATAGCATCTGGAAGATGCTTATTGCATTATTACCTTTAGCGATAGCACTTCGTTTTTTATCAGGAAGTAAATCAAATACAGAAACTGGAGAAACAGATCCTATTTTATATGTCATAGTTTTTTTATTAACCATGATTTTATTTATGGCTCTAAATAAACTTCGGTTCACTGGGAAATATTTAAAATACTTCTATTACTATATATATTCAGCTATTTTGATAGCTATCTCATTGCCGCTTTTTGGCCAAGCGCAAGTGAAACGTGTTGCAATGATCTGTCTTTTAATTTCATTGTTTATTCTGTATGAAACAATAGAAAATAAATTCAAAGACTATCAATTGATAGTTATGCGAATTATTTTTGTATTACTATCTGTTGCACCAATTGCAGTATCCACAACACTTCAAGAGATGTTAAGTTAGTATAAAACCATGAATCCTGTGATTCATGGTTTTTTAATTACAGGCCTAAAATCTTTCCTTGCCACGCTGTAGGGACAGATACGCCTTTATCTGACCTTCCACTTATTGCTGCATCAATAGATCCACCTGCGCGAACAACATTAACAATGTGCGGAGCAAAGTTTGTGTAGTTGGTCTGCACAAGTTGACTATCTGCGGTTCCTGTCACTGTTGCCTTGTTTAGTATCAGGGATACCTCTGAGCAGCCATTATAATCAGGATAAACAAGACCGCCTTTGAGAATCTGAGTAGCACCACCGTTAATAGTAAAACTATTTTTACCTGTAACAGACCATACGCATGCATTTTCATTTAGCCCCGTTACATCAGGCTTAATCACATTAATGTTACTCAATGTGAGATTGGATGATTCATTTAAATTAATGTGACTTGTAAACGTCAATGTAGGGAAGTTAGTTGTTTCAGTAGTTGTTATATGCACATCACAATACAAGTTCTTAATTGCCGATACGCTATAACTACCTGCTGCCAATATGATCGTATATGGCATTTTCTGTGGTTGAGTTACATTCTTGTCAGCCACTGAGTATGTGATAATTCTAGCTAAAGCCTCGTCAAGAGTTAATAGCGGAAGATTTGACAACAACCCAGTATTCTTATTGCTCCCCGTTGATGCGTTTACATACAGTATCCGTTGGTCATTATCATACTGAATGCCTCGAATATATGTACCGTCAAACGACTGAGGAACATATAGCTCAGTGTTGTATCGGCTTAGTTTGCTAAAGTAATCACCAACAGTACTTGTTTTTCGACTAGCAAGTATTCGAGTCTTACTATTGGCACCCAACAGCATACAAGTTTGATCAGCAGCGCCAACAAAGTTTCCGATAATTACGGGAGAGTAATTTGTATAAGCGCAATAACCAGTTACTCTATTCTTCTCAGTATAAAGCGTTTGAATATTAGCTAAACCCATGCAGACAACTGTGCCAACATCGTTCAGCTCTGTGACGATTGCGGTGCCAGTTAAGCCGAATGATCCAAAAGACACGAAGCCGAACTGTTTGTTTAGCTCATTAAGTGTTGTGTCTGTATCGGTCCCCGCATCGAAAAATGTAATTAAATTCGTCGTGTTCAGCGGTGTATTATCTGAAAGCGAATTCCAATAACCGTCAACAATACAAGCATTGTTATCTGAACGCAAATATAAGCCACACTTGTAGCTTAGGCTTCGACAATCAAACTTGGACTGCCAACAAGCGTTAGCCATAATTCCGTAATCAAAACCTTTTGTATATAGTCGAACCTTTGATTGCGGTGAGTTTTGAAGGCGAACTCCCATAAAACCGCGCTTTCCACTCGCAGTGATTACAGAGAAGTCTAATAAGCCGATGCCATGTGTGCCGCTAATGTTTCCATTGTCATACATTGCCCCGTTTGTCATCTCATTAAATGCGGTTCTAACACCACCCGCTTTGAAGTTGCTTGAACTAATAGCAGGTTTTAGTGGGTCATCAAAATCAGCAACAATACAGGATGCTAAATCAATGTTATTTGAATTAAATCCGAGTTCTGTTGACCCAACTATTTGAGTGTAAGCGCCAATCCATAAAGTATCTGTTATTCGGTATTTTTTTGGATTAAGGCGTAAAACACCACCGCCACCCCTCTGATTCATTACAGCAATGGATGTGTCCCATACTGTAGAGCTAATGAAATTCAGCGCAACTTTAAAAGCTACAGTGTCGTCTGCAACTTCATCGCCAATTGCGCCCGCCCATTCAGGATAAATAACAGTTTCAAGTGTAATGCGTACCCACCCATTAAACACCATGATGCCATCATTAACAGATGCTTTTGATGAGTTGTATTCAAACCAACCACCCTGCAACCCTTTAACAAAGACACGCATTCCATTTTTAGGGTTTGGTATTCCTATCATTTCATATATTGAAGCTAATCCATCATTAATTTTTTCTTGAGACTGTCCATTATAAGTAACAAATGAAGCATCCCAGCCTTTATTTTTAAAATCTACAAGAATAAAAGCACTATTTCTATTTTTGATCACAATAGAATGTTGTGCTGTTTTGAGATAAACCTTAGTTGGACTACCATTGCGCACAGGGTAGCCGTTTCTGGTACGAATTGGCTGTGCAGCTGGAACTGTGAAATCAGAATCCCAAAAAACCTCTACAGGGAAAAGCTCTGGATCTTTTCCATATTCCCCAAAAAACAAGAAACCCGCATCAAGCGGGCTTCCATCAATATCAGCAATAGCTGTGTATGGTGCTAAAAACATGGTCATAGCAAATTAACTCCGTGGGTTTAAAGCGTCTTCTACACGCTTGCGAACTTTTCTGTCTTTGATGTGTTTGGTTGAGATTCGTAGTGCACTTGCGACTGGTGCAGGAAAGCCTGACATGCCAGACAAAACCAAATCCATTGCTGCTGATAGTGTTGCTGCTGTATTGCTGTGGTTGATTGCCGCAGAAGTTGGGACGGTGAAGATTGTCTTGGAGACTTCATTCAGGGCTCGCAACTTATCTGCACCTTGCTTGCCAAAAATGAAATCAAGCTTATCGTCAAGTTTTCGAATCTGAGCATTGAGCGCAGCCGGGCTAATCATTTGATTACCTTGACCGTCTGGTGCTACGCCCTTGGTTGCCTCATCCTTGATGCTTTGAAGTACAGCGGCTTGAATTTCACTCCAAGATTGTTTGCCTTCTGGTCCAGCTGTCATGATGGTGCGCTTGGCTTGTCGCAAGTCATCCAGAGATCCGCTATAAATCACACGATCAACTACTTTTTCATAAGCAACCTTTCGATCATCAGTTCCCTTTTTATTGCTGGTCAGGTCCTTGATGATGGTGTGCTTTTCCCACTTATCGCCAAATCGCTTACGCTCTGCCCGGGCAGCCTTATACAGTGTTCCAGCATACGGATCGACATGAGCATCAATAAAGCCTTTAAGAATGGTCGCCTGTCGAATGTTTGGTGCTTCTTGATTCACGTTACCGTTAATCTCGGAACGCCATTTTTCAAGCTGTTTAATAGTGGGATTACCAGGCACCAAACTGCCATCATCAGCCTTTTGCGCAATGCCAAGTGATACCGCTGTACGTTTAGCCGCCGTAATGATTGGTGTGGTTGGCAATTCAGGCTGTGAGTTCAGATAATCAATTACTGAGATTTCACCATCCTCAAGAACGCTCACTGGTCGAGTTACATCAACCGGTGTGCTGGCTTCTTCAGACTTATCAGCTTTGTTATAAGCGACGCGGACACGATTTTTATCGTTCTGCATTTGCTTCTGCAATGCACCATCAACCATTAAGCCAACATCGCGAGCATTACCACCTGTCTGGCTGCCTGTTTGATCAATGAATGCATCAAAGTTTTGCTGAATTGCCTGATGCTGCTGTTCATAACGCTGGCGAAGTGGAGCACCCATTTCGCCATCTTTTGCGGTCTCAACTTCAAACTTAAGCTGTGCAGGGTCGCGGCTGATCTGACCTTTAGTGAGTTCAGGGGTTATCGGCAGATCTGCGGCCAGAGCTTGACGCACTGTAGCCGGATCTACTTGTGCTGCACCAATGTTTGCTGGTGCTGGACCAGTGCTTGAGCTCTCACGATTAAAGGCATTTTTAGCCGCTTCCGTAACCGCTGTGACTGGCCGTTTCGCCTGTTCAACCGCCTGAGCGACAACAGGTTTTGCAGCCTGAGTGACTTCCCTTGCAGCTGTGGTCGCTACTGGTACAGATGCACGACCTAAAGTTGCAGTAGTTGTGCCAACACCACCACCCAATACAGGCGGCAATGTGTCAAGACCACTGTCTTCGATAAACTCACCAACTGCACCTACAGCACGTCGACCGCCTGCCGTTCTTGGCTCATAAGTCAAAGCATTAGAGAGCTGTGTAGCTCGATTTACGGCATTTTGTGCACCTTGCTGAGTACCAAATGTGCCATCAATGACAGATTCAGCAATACCATGCAAACCGCCTGCAGCCTGACCAATAGCACCACCAACCGCACCAGTTGCAAGTGTTAAACCTGCCTCTGCTCCACCAATGATTTTATCCATTGTGCTTAATGGTGCTTGTTGTGGTGGAGCTTTTGGCATTTGTGGTTCAATAATATTGCCGTTTGCATCAAAATCAGGGACGGAGCTTTGGTGACTTGTTGGCATCGGTAGTTTGACGATATTATCTTTTAGGTCTCTCTCCAGAGCTTCTCGTTGTTGATTGCTGAGCCTTCCGGAGTAATAAGCATCAGATACATTTTGAGGTAGCATGACTGGCTCTACTGCTTTTTTCTGCCCCATTAATTTAGCGCCACTTGGTAGCATCACCTTGCCAGCCTTTACGTCTGACTCAAAAGCATTCTTTTGCTCAGTTGTGAGCTTTCCGCCACGGTATGCTTTGTAGACATCAGCAATGGTTGGTTGTTTCTGAGCATCTCGTTTACTCTTAACGCGATCAAATGTGCTGCCACTCATTCCAATATCGCTCCATGTTTTTTTAGGTTGTTTGTAACTATCTGGCGCAGAAGGAAGGGAAGCCCAAGTTCCACCTGATTTCTTGACTGCTGTGGGAATATCTCCTTTTAAGACATGCGGTAGCGCACCGTTTTGAGCTAATAGTGCGACAGCGGCAATATCTTGGCTTTTAGGTGAAAAGTCCTTCAATCCGAGTTGTTTTGCGAGGCTGTTCCAAGTTGGTCCCAAGAATTGATAGCGACCCGCAGCACTGGTTTTGTTTTTTTTGCCATCGGTCTGGGTGAACTCTTTCAAGATACCAGGATGTTTACTTAAATCACTTAAACGCTCGTTACCAAACATTGTGTGGTAACCATGCTTCACGCCCTCAGCTGAAGCAATCACCCCTAGCATTTTTCGAACATTTGGATTTTTCAGGTATTGTTCAATTTCTTGTCTTGTCACCATCTTTGCAAATCCTACAGGCAATAAAAAACCGCCCCAATGGCGGCATGTTTTAATTTCAGCTCAATCAAAAATATCTCTCTCATACGGCTTTTCAAGAAAGGATGCTCTGTCCTCAAGATCGCTAATTTGCCCCTGAAGAAACTTGATAGTTTTATCCTTATCTTCGTTTTCACACTCAAGAGAATAGATTCTTTCCTCAAGAGCATGAATTTTTGTTCCCATGCTCATGAAGTTTTCATTCATCCTTTTGTCATGACGATTGGCTAGATAAAATAACCAAACCCCAATAATAATCCACGCCAATATCGACATGAGATAACCCCCTTTATTGTTAAAGAAAGGTTATCACAACTTTAAGGCGAAATATTAAAATAGATCGCCTGACCAGTGGTTGCCTGCTGACTACGACTTTGTTTATCTTGATTCTTGAGTGCTCCCCCTAAATTCTTTTGGTAAAACTCAGAAAATGGAGTGCCTTTCGGAACTCGAACACCCAGCACCTCAATGTCGCGCTTACTTGAGCCAAGCTGCCCATTCTGATTAACCCACTCAGCCTTCATCTGCTTGTGGGCTGCATCAACCTCACTCATTTTAGCCACACCGCGCAAGAACGTTGTAATGGTAGTCGAATCAGCATTTGATGGTGGAAATCCTTTGCGCGCCATCTCAATATCCTTATCTGTTGCTGGGCCGGGTGGTAAAGCCTTAAGTACCTCACTGTTAATCAGGCGGTCATATTCCCTCATCATAGCGTTTTGCTCATCATTTGAGAAACCAGTTGCACGTTTAAATCCCGCCCATCCAGATGTAAACCAGCCACCAGCCTGAGACTCTTTGGCATATCGATCTGCAAGACTGTTGAGTTTTTGGGATTGTGTCTGAGCGGCTGCCGAGTCTGTGACAAGCTCATTTACAAGTTTTTCCGCCCCTGGGCTTAACTTGGCTTGGCTTTGACCTAACTCCTCAAGCTTTAATTGAGTGTTGGTCTCCAACTTGTCACGCTCCAACCCTAGCTGTCCTGCACGATACTCAATTTGTGATTGAACGTTCGCGATATTCCATTTTTTTTCATCAGGCAGCCATTCATTCTCAATCTTGGTCTGTTCGGTTTCAGCTTCAATTTTTCCAATTTCAGCTTCGGCTTTTGGCCCAAGCCACTTGGTTTCGGTTTCGGTTTTTTCAGTCTCGGCTTTAACCTTACCTGTTTGAGCCTGTTTGTTTTCGATCTCAAACGGTGTTAAATCGTTTTGATTCAATGCACCTAATACATCTTTAAACTGGCTTGGATTGGTTGAGGCAAGGGTAAGGCCGGTTAATGTTTGAAGTCCCTCAGGATTTGTTTCAGCCATAGTTGCCATCTGACGCAAATAACCAGCTGTTTCTTTATCGCCCGAATTCTCATAGCCAACAGCTTCAGTTTCAAGAATAGACTTAGCCAGGTCAAAACGCTTGCTTGCCGTAGCAGCATAAATACGTGACGCTGTTTTAAAGGTGGCCTGTTGTTTACCTGAATCTAGAACATCATAAGATCGTTTAAAATCTTCTGCTAAAGCTGGATACTTCGCCATAATATTGGCGTAATCATCATGGGTTTTGTTTGGCTTGGATGCAAAGGCTGATAACTCCTGTTGCATCTGTTGCTTTTGAATAGCTTCACGTTCAGCTTGTTCTTTAGCTTGCATGAACTGTCCAATTTGCATGCCTTGAGTAAGGCCAGTCATGGCAGTCTGAATAGGGTTTTGCACATCAAGCATATAGTTAATTGGCTGCACCATAATTAAAACATCCCCATCATATTCATACCGCCGATCTGGCCAATAGCACCAGTTAAGCCATTCCACATATTTGCATTAGCTTGACCTTTTGCTAAAGCTGCACCCGCCTGAGCTGCACCAGACTGCTGATAAAGGTTTGAAATATTGCTTGCAGCCTGCATGCCTGCGTTACCGGTTCCGGCTGCCGCGTTCTGACCGAGTGAGGTCATGCCTGCTAGATTTTGATAGCGCTGGTTAATCAATTGATTGAGCAACTGTGGTCTGAATTGCGCTAATGCCGCTTGAGTATTGCCACCACGTAGGCCGCCAGTAGCCGATGCATTTTGCAAAATGGCATTTTCACCTTGTTGCAAATAGGTCTGCATTTCAGCGCTATTATTGATGCCATCAATAGCGGCTTGTTGCTTTTCCGCCCCATTGATTCCAAGTAGATCTTGTTGACCTGCTAAGCCACCTAGTCCGGCATCAGCATAAGGTTTTAAGAGTTTTTGAACTGCGTCAAACTGTCGACGCTGTTCTTCAACGCCCATTTCAGATGATTGGATCTGGGCGTTGGCTGCTGAGTTTGCTGCCTTTTTTTGTGCGCGGCTGGACATTACACCACCGACAACCGCACTACCAACTACCGCTGCTGCAACTGGCATAAGTATTCTCCTTTAGTTAAGCCCACCAATGTCTGGTCAAGCAATTCACCGTTTTTCAAGAATGATTGAGTTAAAACACCTTCTTTTTTAAATCCAAGTTGAAGCGCATAAAACAGGGCTTTTTTATTGGTCGAAGGTGTATAGGAAATTGCTTTTTGATAATTGTTGAATAGGTAATCAAGCAGCAACCGCCCCGCCTGAAATGCTTCTTTGCCGTGTAGTAATAAACAGGTGTGAATTTCTGCGGTTACTGCATTTTGTGGAACAAGCATAAACAAGCCTTTGATTTCTTCATTCTGGTAGATACCAAGACATTCAAAGGAGTGTGGTAGTTGCTGAATTTCATGATTTTTAGATGCATCGTCAGAAATATCATCATTAACTGCAGCATCTAAAATCACACGGTTTATTAGGTCGAGATCATTCAAAGGCTGCAATGTAATCATGTGACCTCTCGACCTGATGCTCGAATGGTTAATGATGTAGCAGCACTGGCAATCATACTAATCGCATCGCCCGGTTCTAACACATGGCCAACCAATTCAGGGCAAACATAAGTTTCACCAGCTGCTACTGATTTGGTTTTAATGACTGCATTGGCATCTGCTACCGATCCACCTTCAGGAACCAGGTTGCAGCTAAATGTCACCGCTGCCGCCGTGGTGTTGGTGACAGTCACCTTATCAATCATGGTTTTAGAGTTGGTGGCAATATATTGGTTTGTTTGAGCATCTTCTAACTGCTTAGAAGGGATAATACATGTGACTTTGACAGCCATTAGACTATCTCCAATGTTGAGATTTCATGGTGGTGAATGTGGGTAGGTTCGATATGGTCATGTGCAACATGCTCATAACGTGGTGTTAGATCGTCATGCTGGCAGTTACACTGATGCACTGGCTCCATTGCCTTAACTTCTGCTAAAGCTTCAACCGCCTGAATCAAAGCGATTGCTAACACACCTTGAGCCGCTGCGCTCTCGACCTGAAATTGAATTTCATCTAGGCTTGCATCTTGTCGATTTATTTCACCAGGTAATATTTCAAAAACCTGCTCAAAGGCTTTGAGTGTTCTAGGGTCTTTAAAAATCTTGGCAAGCTCTTCGCGGCTTGGTTTCTTGGGTCTGACTAACATTTAAACCCCCAATGGCTCTACTTTTGCCTCTAATCGCGCAACTGATAATCGTGCTGCTGATGTGCCTGTAAATCGCTGTATGCGCCAGTTTTGCATGTATCCTTGCTGGAACCACACAAGGCGCTTTGTACGCTCTCCACGCTTACCAACACTGATAAACTTAGGCATGGACCATTCGACGCCATCAACCGAGTATTGCGTATAAATTCGGGATTCTTTGCCAAACGCATTGCGACCAGTTAAGGCAATCAATTCGAGTTGATGAAAGATTGCACCGCTTGATTCGTTATAGACAATCGCTGTACCAAACTGCCACTCGACAACCTCACCCCAATGCTCACCAGACTGATCTGTGAGCACACCAAGCTTTGCTTCTGCTGTGTGACCAACAAACCATTGGTTATGTGCATAAGTCATATTGCGAGCTTTATAGCCGCCACCGCTATTCAGGACAAACCATGTGGATTGCTCGGTTGCCTGTGAAGCTGTCGCGTCATAAACCAGTGTTTGATCAGGTAGATGAATATAAAGCCATGAATGACCTTCAATCTGACGCGACTCTAACTGTGAATTTGCAAGCTGAGATTCTGTATAACTAGAAAGAATCTGCTCTATTTCACGCGTTGCAATCTTTTGAGCTGTTCCAGCTGCGGCAACATAAATACTAACTGCTTCATTTCGACCACCGCCCAGCATGGCAATTGCATCCATGTAGACACAGCATGCTTTTCTGCTGATCGCGCCTTTCATAACCTGAGCGCCATCAATACGCTGGAATGGAAAGTATTCACCGCCGACGTTATCAAACACCTCAATCGTGTGTCGGTTTAAAACATACACCTCATTTCTGAGTTTGATTAAGCCAACAATAGGATCGGGGTCTACTTCTGATGAGCCGTATTTAAGCGGATTCACTTCAAAAGGATTATTTAACTCAGTGACAACAATGTTGTTGCTATCACTTGTCATGAAATAACCATCCACCCAAATCACATCATGCACAGCACCCAGATTGGAATCAGTAACTTGCTTGAGTGTGCCGTTGTATAAGTACAAGACAACTCCTGCGTTAATAGCTAGATAATCAAATGAGTAGTCAAATGAACACGGGCCACCGGATTGCACATCACCCAGCTCGATAACCTGCCCGGATGCTGAGATTTTTACAAACTTGGTTCCGCACACCCGGTAATGCTCACCACGCCAAACAATACCACCGCGATCCACACCTGGTAGATCAGCAGCGTGGTTAATGCCTTCGGCCGGCCGTAAGTATCCAGCCGAAATCCCCTGTCCTTTTGGAACTGGAATCAGATTCACCGGATAGGCTGTGCGAAAGTCAGAGTTATTGTCAGTGTAGATTCCATCCAAAATAGGGATTTGCATAATTACCCCACTCGATACCAGGTATTTGAAAGCTTGTCGTACTTCAACTTAAAGAAACCATTTGCTGCTAAGGCGTTTGGTGCACCAATGACAAGTGCATTGTTTCCATCGACAGAGAAGTTATCCACTTGCTGAGCACAAGCAACCAGTAAGACCTGCCCATCTGCAACATCGTAACGCTCAGGCATCTTGATTGATCCGGTCGTAATGCTTACAGATGGATTGAGAATCAAGTACGTGCCGACTTCGTGATTCTCGATATTGAGTGTGAAGTTTGCATTTGGATTGAAGTGCTGGATGTGAATCGGTGGATAATCAGCCTTCTTGATACTTTCCTGAATTTTTTCAATCAGGAGATCAATTGGCACACCACGATAATCCTGATTGTTTGCACTCCAGATCACAACTGAATCACTTGGACCAATACGATCCGTAATATTTAATCGTTTATTCATTGGAAAAACTCACTGATGTATCTGGTGCAAAAACGGTTTTGGTGCATGTCTTCTCGATAAATGGGTAACATGTTGATTTATGCCCAGCACCACGCGGTAATGATGGGTCAAGCTGTACACGTGGCGGATTGCTCAGCATTGCTAATTGAATGGTTTCAAAAGCGTCTTTGGCCATAGCCTTGGTTTCAACCGAGACCATCTTCCCAAATGCGCTAGCCAGTCGAATCGATAGATTTAAAACCACCGCCTCAACCGCATAATCTGGAATGAAGGTTTCTTGATCTAAGTCACCGCTATTGGCATCACCCGACAATGGATAGCCAAAACGAATGTCTTTGCTATCCCATAAGGCCATCATTAAATCGAGCTTGCGTTTAGCGCTTTCAACCTGCTCTGGCTGCATATCAAACACATAAGATGCAAGTCCCAGTTCCTCAAGTGCCTGCTCAACAATTTGTCTTTTAGTCCAGGACATAAGCACCCCTTAATTATTCAGAGCCTTTAGACTCATGATCTAGCACCAACTGCGCTAATTCAGGCTTTCCGGCATTGGCTTTGTATTTGATTTCAGCACCATCAAGAATGGCTTTAAGCTCATCCGCTGGCTTGTCTTCCAACTCCTTAAAGCGGATCTGTTTGCGAAGCTCTTGGTTTTCTTTTAATGCTTCAACCAGTTCTTCTTTGAGCTTGGTGTTTTCTTCAGTTAGCGCATCAAACTGCTCTACCGATACGAATGCAGATGAATCAATTCCAGAAACTGAGCCACCAGTAACTGGTTCACGTTCAGGCAAGTCGATGTAATCAACCCACCCGTTATCACGCAATACCTGTTCTTCAATATCGTCGTGAGCGGTAGAGTTTTCAAAGTTTTTCTGGTCGCCCTTGTAGAGCATTTTTGGATAATCGGACATTTTCACTACTCCAAAAATGACGACGCCCGCATATAGCGGGCATTTGTCGTCATGTTTTTATTAGGTTTGATTGAACAACTGAACGCCAGCCATTTCTGGGTTAAGCAGCGCAGTGCCGAAGTCAATATCCCAACGCGCTTTACATGAAAGGTCGTTGATGTTGCCTTGGCGCGTGTATGTAATACCAATACCTAAATCGGTAGTCGCACGCATCACTTGCCAACCATCATCAGCATCAACTGCAAAAGTGCCTGGAATCAAAATTAGGCTTTCTTTACGGAAGAACGGGTTAAGCGGTGCAGCAGCCGTATTCAGCCAAGTTAATACCGCACCAGCTTCTGGAGCTTTGGTCACGTTCGCATATTCTTTTGAAGCGATAGAACCCTCAGTTGGGTCGATAATCGCAGGGTAAATACGAAGTGTGTTTGCTGCTGGCTTATCCACTACACGGAAAGTTTTAAGCGATCCAGTGTCTTGCTTGGTGATCAAATGAACTTCATTCACACCCGCAATAGTGAAGGCATCACCGACTTGAATGTCGGCATAGCCCGCCGAAGTCACCACTAAATCTGTGTAGCGATTGTCTTTGTTTTCTTCAAGACCCGCTGAAGTGGTGGTTGCAGCTGGAATAGTACGTTGGTTTGCACCATTCACAGTTGTAGCACCACCAGCTGCCGCAGTTAAACGAACTTCCTGATCGTTTTTAAACACTTCAAAGCCAGCCACATCATGACGAATCATGGCTTTTTCATAAGCATTTTTAGAACGAGCAGTATCTTCAGAACGACTCGCTAAATTACCCGCCATTGCATTCATGGCAGAAGGCGAATAGAACGCCATACGACCATCAGCAGGAACACCAATACGCGTCATACGAGTATCAATGTCAGCAACATCATCATAACCAGTTGCTGCGCCTGTTCGCTTTGACACGATAGAGCCAAACAATGCTGCTGTACGGAACAATGCGGTATTCACATCAGAGGCAAGCTTTTGTTTTGCTGCTTTACCAAATTGATCCATTGCATACGCATTGCGCAAGTTTTTAGAGGAAAGAGTTTTAGGTACTGATTTGTGATAGCCGATTGATGCTGGAACATTTAACTGAGTCAAGCCATCAAAATTGGCAGTCTGGTCGAAACCATCGTAAGACGCACCGATCATTGGTGCGGGGATCCAAAACTTATCACGCGCATTCACCGCTTCTTGAGCAGTCATTGGGTCGTAAAGTTGAGCCCCTTTTGCAATAACAAGCAGGTCTTCAAAACCTTCGATCACATCATCAAACATGACCTGTTCTTGTTTAGTAAAGCTTGTAGCCATAAGTATTCACCTTATTTCTGTAAAGATTTTTTGTATTTAATCAGCTCGGTACGATCACCAGTTTTCGCTGCTTTCGCTTCGAGTTGCGCTAACTTTTGATCTACCGCGCCAGCCAATCCAGCCGAGCCACTAGGTTTGCGCTCTGGTTGAGTTGATGGCTTACGTGTTTGAATTTTCATTTGAGAATCCAGTTTGGCAGCAGCAAAAGCAAATTGAATTGGATCTGTAATCTCAGCCAGTTCTTTCGCTTTATTTGGATGTTTGCCCAGGTGATACATGATCAACTCGGGGTTTTCCGCTGCATGAATTAAAATGCCCTGCTGTGTCGGGGTGAGCTTGTCTTTTGCGGCCTCTTCCACTTCCTCAAAGTCACGGACTTTGGCTGCCACAGTTTGACGACGCTCTTCATAGCTTTGCATTTTGCTTTGCCAAGCTTGTTGTGCCTGCTCTTCTTCAGCACGCTTTGCTGCCTGTTGCTGTTCAACTTGGCGTTTACGTTCATGCCATTGTTCAACTGCGCTTTCAAATTGATCTTCGTCATAATCAAAGTCGGAAAGCTTTGGCTTGGCCCCAACTTCAATCGGCTTCTCAGCAGGTTTAGCCTGTTGCACCTGAGCCTCTAGCTCCTTGATGCGTTTTCGTGCTTCCCGCTCTTTTTTGCGAAGATCTTTTACCCATGCTGGCGCTGGTTTTCCGCTAAAGTCATCCTCATCGGATAGCTCTGGCTCTTCATCACCTACCGTAATAACAAACTCTTCGTCTTCAGATGTCTCATCATCAGACTGGTTTGCTTCATCTTGGGTTTCTTTTGAATTTTCCTGACTTTCATCTTCCTGATGGTCTTCAATCGGGTCAATGTTGTCTTCTTCATCCAGTTCTGTACGCAGGTCTTCAATTGACATATTGCACTTCCTCGTTCTGTGTAGGCTGAACGGTTGCCTGTGGTGGTTGCATACCTAGCTGGCCGATTGCTTCAAGCACTGCTTGTCGCTCGTCCATATCTAGGCGTGTCATTAAATCTATTGCTTTGGCTTTGGTTTCTTCTGCTCTTGCTATCGCAAGTTCAGTGTCTGCCTGTGCTTTAATTGCGAGTGATTTATTCTTTTCAGCTTCAGATTGCAGATACAGTGTATTTGCATCAGGCTGTTGATTCTGGGCTTCTTGTGCCAATTGCTGAGCTTCCTCTTTGGTTGGCTCTGCAACACCCAATCGCAACAGTTTCTTGCGGTAATACTCACGGACCTCATTAACACCCTCGCCTTCCATGTTCATCATGATCATAGAGCCCAGCACTTGCTGGTCCATTGGATCAACCATGAGTGGCAGCATGTTTGTCAGTGAGCGCACAGTGGCAGATCGCTTGCTTGATGATGTTGGGCCGATATCAATTGCAACATCAAACTTGGCTTTGGTTAAATCGTTTGCACGCTCAACCTCGCCAGATGCTTCGTTGTAAATTGGCTTAAACAGCTCAATTGAGTCGATCTCATCCTGGTTACCAACTACCTTCATCTTCCGGCCATCCTCGACATACAACTCAGATGCCATAGACAACCAGATTTCACCAGAGCGACGCACGCCTTTAGCGAAGTTTGAAATGTAGATGAAAGACTGCATATCCAAGCGGTTTTGAATCAGCTCGACCGCAACGCCGCTTATATTAGATTGCATCTCATCACCAGAATCCTGATTACCCAGAATATCTGATAAGTCCTGCTCAGCGACCTGCAGCAAAGCACCCATTGCAGGTGGGATGCTTGGCGGCTTAGTGTATGCAACCGGCCCTTGTGCTACCACATTACCCATTTCATCTTTAAGCGGATGCGCAAGCAAATACGGGAAGTTCTCAATGTTGTCTTGTGCCCACATATGCTGAACACCAGCAACCTGCTCCGGTGCAAGAACTGGCTTCTCAACACTAGACATGGCGCTAAGTTCACCCATCTTGGACAACTGCATGTTCTTGAGTCGCTGAGCATCTTTGCAGAGCCGGACATGGCCCATGCAGCGCTCCATGTTGTCGATATACCAACGCTTACCATAAACAGGCACAATCGGAATATGTCGACCAGCAATAAAGCCATAATCTTCAAGAACACGACCACCAGACATTAAAATTTTGCGAATGCGTTTGCGTTCAATGGTGCGAGATCGAACCTCTTGAGCGCCTGTTGCCTGCAACTCCTCGAGAATACTTGGATCGCTATCAAGTTTTTCTTTGCTGTAGCGCTCTTCGGATCCGTCAATAAGTCGGTATGTAATAACCTTCTCTTTGACTTTTTCGACCCGGTAATACTCAGCAACATAAACCGAGTCGGTTGTGGACCAATCAAACTGACTGGTCGTGATGTCTTTATTCCAGGATGCCGGATGCTCACCGTATTCTTCTTGATAAGCATCACAGGTCATTGCAGTTAAAACAAAGCAATAACGTGCATCAGCTTTATCTTGGCGCTTCGAATCTGGATCAAAGAACACACATGAGTCGGCATCAAAGATTGGCTCAATCCTAATTCGCTGCTGCTCGTTTTCTTCATCATCCTCATCTTCATAAGTTGCACGAAGACGCCAAGCCCCAAAGCCACCGCCGACCGCTTCCTCAAACGCATTGTCATACGCTTCTTCTGCTGACGAATCCTGCTCATCTGCCCGGTAAAGCTTTGCACAGGTATCAGCCAGATCATCGCTTGCTGAACCGTCTTTGCTAATGAAGTTCACACCAATACGATTGTTTCGGTATTCATTGATAATGCGAATAACAGCCAAGTGAATCTTGTTGACTTCAAATTTAGGCTTATTTTCAAACTGCTCGCCGAGCTTGCCCTCCCACTGTGCACCCGCAATAGAATAAAAACGACGGTCTTCTAAGCACTGTTTACGCTCATTGGCTACAGCGCTTTGGGCCTTGTCGAATTGTTGCTTTGCGAGTGAATGGATGTGGGCAAGCTGATTGTCTTTATCAGTCACAACTTGACTCCATTTGATTACCAACGATTGATGGTTGGGATTGGATTGATTATTGGTTGATCTCTTGGAGCGCACATTTTATTAACGTTAAGTGCTAACTCACCAAAAGCATCTGAGCCATGTGAGGCCCAATCATGTACTGGCGTTGCCTTAAACTGATCTAATTTGTCGTTAAATTCACGACGATAGTTTTGTAATGCACGAATACCGTGTGAGCACTTTTCTGCATCAAACCAGCAATCTTTCAGGAATTGCCGCGATGCTTCAATGCGATCTTCAGGGCCCAATCGAGCACCTTTTGTCATTCGATAACCTAGATTAGCCATGGTCTGCTCACGACTCACGCCACTGGATAAGTCGCGCGCCGCAATATCATGTGGCGCGAAGTTTTTATCGTAGTTATAGCCATATTTCTGCTTCTTCTCATCAAGGATTCGAGCGTAATAAGCCAGTGGCTCATCTGATGCTTCGTGATAATCAATGATCCGTTTCTCTTTGCCGTAAATCTGACAAAACCAGATAGCAGTAGAGTCAAGAATCCCTAAGTCCCATCCAGTGTAAACAGGTAGATTCGGATCATGTGGCACCTTACAGATACGGTTTTCACGCTTGATTAACTCAAATTCAGCCTTGTAGATAGCACCGTCTGCAATTTCTTTTGGTCTGCCCAAATAGATATGCTCATATTCATCGTAATCGGTATCACGCATTTGCTCGGCCAGTGTGATCAGATCAGGTGGGCAATGCTTGTTCTCGTTATAGTTGATCTGGATTGCTATCGTGTCTGCACGATCAGGCACAACATAATCAGCATAAACCGCATCGCTTGGTAACTTGGGGTTCATGGACATAATAATCATGCAGTTTGGTGTACGGACGACGGTAGGAATTAGAATCTTCAATGAATAGGCACTTACTGTCTGCGCCTCTTCAATCCAGGTGATTGTTGCACCTTCAAACGATTTGACCGAATCAACCGTGTGGCTTTGTAGGCCAGAAAATGAGAACTCAGTGCCATTAATGCCGCGAATCTCTGTATCAAGAATTTGATAGAAAGGCCCTAGACCTAAAGTTTCAATACGATCTGACAAGAGCTTGTGTACAGATTGCTTGATTGATTTTTGAATCTCACGACAACATAAAATGCGGTGCTTTTGTTTTGCACCCTCGATCAGCAAAAAGTCTGCAATCTCCCAAGACTTACCACCGCCACGGCCACCGTGATAAACGTAAAACAGTTTGTTGTTTTTTAGATGCGTATAGAGTGGCTTAAACTTAATCGGTACTCGCTTCTCCATCATTTTCGAATACCACCTTTAAACTTAAATCAATAGGGCCGCCATCTTTGCCGGTGTGCTCAATTTTGTCTTTAAATAAACCCAAGTGTTTACCAAGCAACTCAAGACCTTTTAGTGCACCTGTTTCCTTAAACTCAAATAAACAAGTCAAGTCACCTTCAGGGCCTTCAACTAAAAGCGGTGAACCATCTCTGGCTCTTACAGCTTCTTGCTGCATGCATCGCTCAACCACTTTCTGAATGTTGCTTAGAACGTATTCTTGTGTGATTCCTGTGCGCTCAGACAATTTGTTTTGAGCTTCTTGGATGGCTTCTTGAATGTTAAGTTTAGATAAGTTTTGAGCTGCAATTACTTTTGCTGTCTTTTCGCTATAACCTGCACGAATGGCGGCTTGCGTAGCATTAAGGTCTATCAGATATTCCTCAACAAACCTTTGCTGTTTAGGCGTTAGGTTCGCCATATCTTTACTCCTATTGCTTCATTTCCCACGCATACATCAGATCTTCAGGCGTATGCAGATAGCACCCATGCTTATTGCAGAATGCATGAATGTCGTTTAGGTACTCAGTGAACTGATCCACCGTTGCATCCGTTGTACTAATTAATTCATTCAACCCATCCGCCACCTGCTGATACATCGGATGACTTTGCTCTTTTAAAACTTTGACTGCTTCAAACGTTTTTCGATACTGGCCCACATCATCGCGATCATAGATCCGAGATAAGAAATACTTCTTAAAATACAAATGCTCTGAATCTTTATCTGTGCCTTGGTGTTTAGACCATTGATTCATCCACATCCAATACAAGCGATTCTGCGCCTTACTCCGGTCATCTTCTTTTTGATTGATCCGAACAACTAAAGGCTTGCCATCACTTAATGCATTCGCATGATGTCTATGCATGTATGCAATAGCCTTGCCCACCTCTTCAAATGACTTAATAACGAATGTGGCGGGTTCGAGTTTAAAAGTATTCTTCATCCCTTTTACCCATCATCAACTCAGTCTTAACCAGCCATTGCTCAAACAGCTTTTCACTTTCTTCACGATTGCCCAACTTGAACTGATCAAATTGACTATGGCATGAGTGGCACAAGGGAATGGCGAACTGGTCGGATGCTTTAATCCCTCTACCCTTACCATGCTTTGCTGAATTGGAGTGAGCGGCTTGGCTATCTGGATTACCACAACGCACACACGGAAGCTTACGAATCTCAGCCAATCGCTTTGAATCACGCATACAGTGCTTCACGTAAATTCTTAATCCGCTCTTTCAACTTAATCATGATGCCGTCTATGGTTAGCATCTCTGCCCGCGTCAATCACGATCTACTGAGATTCTGATACTTAGACAGCTCAGCACTGCAAAATTCTAAGTCTTGTTTCGCCTGTACTTTGTCTGTCATAGAGTCACCAAAAAGTATTCCACAAACCAATTTGAGTTAAGGCAAGTTTTATACCAATGGTTTTGAACCCATGTATAAACGATCCCATTCACAACCTTGTAATAAAGATCAAAGTATTTGTATTGAGCATCAAATGGCATACCTACCACCAATAAGAAAAGAAAAACCCCTCAACATCTAGAATGCGAGGGGCTTTTGTGTGCCTTAATTAATACGTTCGGCAAATTATTTAACTTCTTTCAAACAACTACGACAAACTTTTATCTCATCACCATCAATCGTGTGGTCAATTTCAACCGCACCATGGAAGCCGAATAAGCATTTTAAAAATTGGAGCATATTGTTGATCTCAACGAGATGGTACCTTCACTTGTGAGGGTGGCAGGGTAAATGTCTTTTTAAAGGTTTCGAATTCGAAAGGTTTTAATTATGGCGAATTCGACCTAATTAGAATTTGGCGCGCCCAGTAGGATTCGAACCCACATAAGTCGGAATAGAAGTCCGATGCACAATCCTTTCTGCCATAGGCGCATTGGGTGGCGGTAATCAATTTAAAAACCACTAGAAATTAATAGGAACCGCCATAGGTGCCCTGATATTGCTTACACAAAAAACATTTCTCAGGGCATTAAAAAAGCCCACCGTTTGGTGAGCTTAATTTAGTCATGGTCAGAAACTGCGTAATACGACCAGTATAGTAAAACTATACCTTAGTCAGTAAAATTTTCCTAGCATTAATTTTTCGACTCTTTGTAAGTTTTTTTACGATATGCTTCGATTGTTTTTGCAGCACTATCAATAGCTGACTCAAGCGCTATTACCATCAAGTTTTCGTATTGCTTCCAAGTGCAATCATACGCTTTCAATGTCATCTGCCATGAGCGTATACCCGCATAATACAATCGACCTTGCTTTGTGAAATTCGCTTCCAATTCTGGGTTTAATGAAAAATCAATTACCATACGCGCCATCAAATCCGCCAATTCGGAAATTTTGATTTTCTCTGGTTCTCTACGCCCATCAGTAAGCGCATTGCTTTGCATAATTGCAGCAAGATGGGATTGAACACACCGATAATCAATTTCTGACTTTATTCCAAAGATAATTATTGACGTTACGGATTTTTCTAATTGCGTCTCCATACTCGCAATCGCACCCAAACGATCTTCATAATTCAAAGGCTTCTCCCCAGTGCCATGTGCCTGTGGCTCAAAGTTTGGTGACTTCGCTGTAATACCTTTGGTCAACCACTCAAACGGCTCAAATTTCTCTGCTACTGCATTCATCCCTATTCCCTCTTACAAATTCACGTATTTAAAAAACAAGGTGGTCCCGTCTTGCTGTGGGATTAATATGCTTTGACCCTGTTCTAAAGTTTCAATCTGTTCTATTGTTAAGTGTTTGCCTGCGTGTTTTAGGAAGTCTTCCTTGGAATCAAATTTGGCTTTTCCATAGATATTTGTATTGGTCTCATTCCAGTGCTCATAAAGCCAATACTTACCATTTGAATAAAGTGCCCAATCAAAATTATTAGCATTCATCCCAATCCCTCAAACTTCTTTAATATCGATATCGTGTACTGTTTTCATAAAGTGTTTCTTGTTGCGATAGCTTTGTAATTTCCGTGTTACTGCCGACTTCACATCCTCAACAATGAATTTCTCGTTTTCGATGTATGTGAAATCTGCGTAATACCTCAATTCAGGTTTTGCCCTTTTCTCACCTTCCAGCTTCACCTTAGGTGCCAGTACAAATTTGACCTGACACTTAAGCTCTGAAATCTCACCTCGCTGCATTAACGCTGTAAGCTCGATATAGCGCTTGTACTCTTTGACGCTATCGAACTTCATTCCATCCTTTTCAATGCGCTGTGCGTTGTATTTGCTGCGCCCTGACTTGGGTTTAGTCTTAGGCGCGTATTGAGCGTGATATTCAGCGAGTGAGATGCTGGTCACTGGCACCCCTTTTTTATTTGGTCATTCATTTCTTGATTCCTTTGATTTGCTCAAGCTGATTACCAATTTCAAGCAAATAAGCCTTGGTGGTAGATTCAAGATGGTTTTCAGTAATACAAAATCTATTCATTACAACTTTGAAAAACTCATAAGCCTCTTGAGCATGCTTTAACGCTTCCTCATTTATAAATTTGAGTTCTTGTACGTCTTCTGACTGCCCTGCTTGATATGCCTCCTCAAGTGCATTCACAATCTGATTTGGGATTGTTGCTTTAAGATCCATAATCTTTTTATTTTTTAGATAATTTATACTCATCCCTCAATCACCCTTGTCGTCGGCGCTATATGATTGCGGATGTCTGATACATGGTCGGTTCTGTCGTAGTCAGCGATGGCAGCACTAAGATCATCGTACGTAAACCCCTCACTTGATCTGTGCCACATCCCATTTATGACTGTGAACTTCATATCATCAGGACAGC